>NZ_JACJFQ010000020.1:0-110934 GCF_014164835.1 Serratia sp. OS31
TGCCCAGCTTGCGACAGACGTCCGGCACTGACGTACCCAGTTCAGCCTGCTTCAGGGCAAAAACAATCTGCTCTTCGGTGAATCGTGACTTTTTCATCGGCACATCCTCCGTTCAGGGGAGTCATTATCATGCCGGAATTCTGTTTCTGAATGGAGCAGGATTTTGGGGTAGGGTCAAGCTTTGCTCACTTCTCAGCTTGAAGGGACTCAGGCGACGCTGACAGATGTTTTTGATGAAGAAGCCGGGTTGTCTGTAACGAATGCGAATGATGTCGAAGAAGTCACCCGGTATCTGCAGGCATTTAGATTTGTCCGTGAGCAAATACTCTCTCCAACGGGATTACCTGTATCGGTCCGCTTATTAACAGAAGCCCACAAAATTCTTCTGGATGGCATTCGTGGTGCCAACAAGCAGCCGGGCAGTATACGAACCAGTCAGAACTGGATTGGCGGCACTCGCCCAGGTAATGCAGCGTATGTTCCACCGCCGCCGGAGCATGTTGCCCATTTACTGGCCGAGCTCGAGATGTTCATTCACGATGAAAAACCAACCTTGCCCCCTCTGGTGAGGATAGCTTTGGCGCATGCTCAGTTTGAAACTATTCATCCTTTTCTTGATGGCAATGGCCGCATAGGTCGTTTGCTCATCGCCATGTTGCTTGAAACATGGGAGATTTTGCCTGAGCCATTATTGTATGTATCTGGATATCTAAAGGCTCATCAGACCGAATACTATCGTTGTTTGTCCGAAATCAGGAGCAATGGAGATTGGGAATCCTGGGTGACGTTCTTTCTTCAAGGGGTTGAAGTCGCTGCAGAAGAAGCGCAACGAAGCATCATTCAGATAGCTTCGTTGATCGCAACTGACAGAAAAAAAATTCTCGGTACGGCATCAAGCACACTGCAAACACTGCGCCTTTTTGAGCTATTGCCTACAATGCCAAAATTGACCGTGGAACGAGCTCAAGCGGAATTAGCCGTCTCCTTCCCGACAGCCAGCGCCGCCATCAAAGCGCTGGAAACTGCGGGAATATTGATGGAAACGACCGGTCGATTAAGAAGCAAAAGCTATGTCTATCAGGCCTATGTAGATATATTACGCAATGATTAAAAACACCGGGTGATAAGCCTTTTGTAGCGAACGAAAAAGGTGAATAGCCCGGCCTTAGCGCCGGAAATCCACCTTCTCATCCTGCGCCAGATACAGCGTGGTTTCGGCAGGCTGGGTCTCGGCGATCACCGCTCCCTGCCGTATCGAATAGCGCACCGGCGTCTGTCGGCGCACCGCGTCAAAACCGCTTTCCGCCGGCAGAATCACCAGGTTGGCACTGTTCCCTGCCATCAGGCCGTAATCGGTCAGGTTCAACGTCCGTGCGCTGTGGCTGGTGATCAGTTTCAGCCCGTCATCGATTTGGCCGTATCCCATCAGTTGACACACATGCAGCCCCATATGCAGCACCTGCAGCATGTTGGCGGTCCCCAGCGGGTACCAGGGGTCGAACACATCGTCATGACCGAAGCAGACGTTGATATTCGCCTCCAGCATCTCTTTCACCCGGGTGATGCCGCGCCGCTTCGGGTAGCTGTCGAAGCGCCCCTGCAGGTGGATATTTACCAGCGGGTTAGCAACAAAATTGATGCCTGACATTTTCAGCAGGCGGAACAGCCGTGATGCATAGGCGCCATTGTAAGAGTGCATCGCCGTGGTGTGGCTGGCGGTCACCCTGGCACCCATGTCCATTTTCAGCGCCAGCGCCGCCACGGTCTCGACAAATCGCGACTGCTCGTCGTCAATCTCATCGCAGTGGACATCCACCAGCCGATCGTATTTCTGCGCCAGAGCAAACGCCTTGTGCAGCGACTCCACGCCGTATTCCCGGGTGAATTCAAAGTGCGGGATGGCCCCCACCACGTCGGCCCCCAACCGCAGCGCCTCTTCCAACAGGGCTTCGCCGTTGGGATAAGACATGATGCCCTCCTGCGGGAAGGCGACGATTTGCAGCGTAACCCAGGGTGCCACTTCCTGCTTCACTTCCAGCATCGCACGCAACGCCGTCAGGGTCGGGTCTGAAACGTCAACGTGGGTACGGACGTACTGCACGCCGTTGGCGATCTGCCATTTCAGCGTCTGCCAGGCGCGTTGCTTGACGTCCTCGTGGGTCAGTAACGCCTTGCGTTCCGCCCAGCGTTCAATGCCTTCAAATAGAGTACCTGACTGGTTCCAGGCCGGTTGCCCGGCAGTTTGGGTGGTATCCAGATGGATATGCGGCTCGACAAATGCCGGCTGCGCCAGCCCGCCCTGCGCATCCAGCACGTCGTTGCGCCACTCTTGCCCTTCCGGCTGCGGCACGATATGGGCGATGCGCCCCTGTTCAATGGCCAGTTGCCACAGCCCTTCATGCCCGCTTAAACGCAGGTTATCGATAAACTTCAATGGACTCTTGGCCACGCTTCACCTCTGCTGTTCCAGCCTGTTTTATTCATCATACTGGCAGCGGATCAGACTGACAAAGCGCCCTTGCGGTTATTACCCCGCCCCTTACTCCCAAATAAGTAGAATTCGCGTTAACTGGCTCGTTTCAGCTAAAGATGAATAAAAACCGCAACTTATCAAATATCGATAAAAATCATCCATATACCACATAAGAGGTATATAGAGGGGCGATTGATTTGCATCAATAAATCGCCCGTGGGGAAGAATAAGGTAACCCTAGGAAACCAGAATTTTGAGGCAATAATGAGCAGAGTCAAACTTGCTGTCATCGGGAACGGCATGGTCGGCCACCGGTTTATCGAAGATCTGTTGGAAAAAGCAGACAAAGACCAGTTCGACATCACCGTATTTTGTGAAGAACCGCGCATCGCCTACGACCGTGTGCACCTGTCTTCTTATTTTTCCCACCACACCGCCGAAGAACTCTCGCTGGTTCGCGAAGGCTTTTACGAAAAACAGGGCGTAAAAGTGCTGGTCGGCGAGCGGGCCATCACCATCAACCGCAGTGAAAAAGTCATTCACTCCAACACCGGCCGCACGGTGTACTACGACAAGCTGATCATGGCCACCGGCTCTTACCCGTGGATCCCGCCGATCAAAGGCTCGGACAGTCAGGACTGCTTCGTCTACCGCACCATTGAAGATCTCAACGCCATCGAAGCTTGCGCACGCCGCAGCAAACGCGGTGCCGTGGTCGGCGGCGGCCTGCTCGGGCTGGAAGCCGCAGGCGCGTTGAAAAGCCTGGGCGTAGAAACCCACGTCATTGAGTTTGCGCCGGTACTGATGGCAGAACAGCTCGATCCAATGGGTGGCGATCAGCTGCGTCGTAAAATCGAACGCATGGGCGTCAAAGTTCACACCGGTAAAAACACCCAGGAAATCGTCAACGGCGGGGAACAGGCGCGCAAGACCATGCAGTTCGCCGACGGCACCGCATTGGAAGTCGACTTTATCGTTTTCTCCACCGGCATCCGTGCCCAGGACAAACTGGCCCATCAGTGCGGGCTAGCTACCGCACGCCGGGGCGGCATCGTGATCAACGACAGTTGCCAAACCTCAGATCCTGACGTTTACGCCATCGGCGAATGCGCTTCGTGGCGCGACCGCACCTTCGGCCTGGTTGCTCCAGGCTATAAAATGGCGCAGGTCACGGCTGACCATCTGCTGGGGCGCGAAAATACCTTCCTGGGCGCAGACATGAGCGCCAAGCTGAAATTGCTGGGTGTCGACGTCGGCGGCATCGGTGATGCCCATGGCCGTACCGAAGGGGCGCGCAGCTACGTTTATCTGGATGAAAGCAAAGAAATTTATAAACGCATCGTGGTCAGCGCAGACAACAAGACCCTGCTCGGCGCGGTGCTGGTGGGTGATACCAGCGACTACGGCAACCTGCTGCAGTTGGCGTTAAACGCCATTGAACTGCCGGAAAACCCGGACGGTCTGATCCTGCCTTCGCACGCCGGCAGTAAACCGGCCATCGGCGTCGACTCCCTGCCGGAAACTGCACAAATCTGTTCCTGCTTCGACGTCAGCAAAGGCGACATCATCAAAGCGGTCGGTATGGGCTGCCATACCGTTGCGGCCATTAAATCTGAAACCAAGGCCGGTACCGGCTGCGGCGGCTGCATTCCTCTGATCACCCAGGTGATGAACGCCGAACTGGCCAAACAGGGCATCGAAGTCAACCATCACCTGTGCGAGCACTTCGCCTATTCGCGCCAGGAGCTCTACCACCTGATCCGCGTTGAAGGCATCAAGTCTTTCGACGAATTGCTGGCTAAATACGGCAAGGGTTACGGCTGCGAAGTGTGTAAACCTACCGTTGGCTCGCTGCTGGCCTCCTGCTGGAATGAGTACGTGCTCAAACCGCAACATACGCCGCTGCAGGACACTAACGACAACTTCCTCGGCAATATCCAGAAAGACGGCACTTATTCGGTGATCCCACGCTCCGCCGGCGGTGAAATCACGCCGGACGGTTTGATGGCGGTCGGCCAGATCGCCAAGGAATACAATCTGTACACCAAGATGACCGGCTCTCAGCGCATCGGCATGTTCGGCGCGCAAAAAGACGACCTGCCGGCCATTTGGAGCAAACTGATTGCCGCCGGTTTTGAAACCGGCCACGCCTACGCCAAGGCGCTGCGCATGTCGAAAACCTGCGTTGGCAGCACCTGGTGCCGCTATGGCGTCGGCGACAGCGTCGGGTTTGGCGTCAAGCTGGAACACCGCTACAAAGGCATTCGCACCCCGCACAAAATGAAGTTTGGCGTTTCCGGTTGCACCCGTGAATGCGCCGAGGCGCAGGGCAAGGACGTCGGTATTATCGCGACCGAAAACGGCTGGAACCTGTACGTCTGCGGCAACGGCGGCATGAAGCCACGCCATGCCGATCTGCTGGCGGCTGACCTCGACAGCGAGACGCTGGAACACTACCTCGATCGCTTCATGATGTTCTATATCCGCACCGCCGATAAGCTGCAGCGTACCTCGGTATGGCTGGAAAGCCTGGAAGGCGGCATCGATTACCTGCGCAAAGTGATCATTGACGACAAACTGGGCATCAACGCTCAGTTGGAAGCCGAAATCGCCCGCCTGCGCGACGCGGTGATCTGCGAGTGGAAAGAAACCGTTGAGCACCCTGAAGCTCAGGTACGCTTCGCCCACTTTATCAACAGCAGCCAGCGCGATCCGAACGTCCAGGTGGTCGCCGAACGCGAGCAGCATCGCCCGGCCCGCCCGGATGAACGCATTCCTGTCACCCTGCTGGAAGTCGAGGAGAACAACGCATGAGCCAGTGGATAACCCTTTGCCCCATCACCGATATCCTGCCAGGCACCGGCGTGTGTGCCCTGATTGGCGACCAGCAGGTGGCGATATTCCGCCCCTACGCCGACGAGCAGGTCTTTGCCATCAGCAATATTGATCCCTTCGCCCAGGCCAGCGTGTTGTCACGCGGGCTGATCGCCGAACATCAGGGTGAGCTGTGGGTCGCCAGCCCGTTAAAAAAACAACATTTCCGCCTGCACGACGGTTACTGTCTGGAAGATGACAGCCGCTCCGTCGCGCATTTCACCAGCCGGGTTTTGGACGGCATGGTGCAGGTCGCGGCCTGATATTTCTACTTTAACCTCAGGGGAAGCAGCATGTTCACCGATACCATCAACAAATGCGCCGCCAACGCGGCGCGCATCGTCCGGCTGGCGAAACACAGCCCGCTGGGCTTTTGGATCAGCTCGGCAATGGCCGGGGCCTACGTCGGCCTCGGCATCATTTTGATCTTCACCCTCGGCAATCTGGTCGATCCATCCCTGCGTCCGCTGGTGATGGGTGCCACCTTCGGCATCGCCCTGACGCTGGTGATCATCGCCGGTTCCGAACTGTTCACCGGCCACACCCTATTCCTGACGCTCGGCGTCAAGGCCGGCACCATCCGTCAAAGCCAAATGTGGGCTGTCTTGCCGCAGACCTGGTTGGGCAACCTGTTGGGCTCGGTGCTGGTGGCGCTGATGTACTATTACGGCGGCGGCAGCCTGTTGCCGGTGGACACCAGTCTGGTGCACACCGCGGCGTTGGCGAAAACCACCGCACCGGCGGAAGTGCTGTTCTTCAAGGGCGTACTGTGTAACTGGCTGGTCTGCCTGGCGATTTGGATGGCGATCCGCGTGGAAGGTGCCGCCAAGTTCATCGCCATCTGGTGGTGTCTGCTGGCCTTTATTGCTTCCGGCTATGAACACTCGGTCGCCAATATGACGCTGTTCGCCCTGTCCTGGTTCGGCCATCACAGCGAGGCCTATACCCTGAGTGGCATCGGCCATAACCTGCTGTGGGTGACGCTGGGTAATATCCTGTCCGGCTCGGTGCTGATGGGCCTGGGTTACTGGTACGCCACACCGCGTGCCGAACGGCCGCAGGCTGAAAAAGCCGCAACGCGTCAAACCGCATAATATTCCGGGGCGCTTTGCGCCCCACTGCTGATTGCCCCGAGGATTGCCGATGGATTACCTGCCGATTTTCTGCCAACTGCAACACAAAGCCTGCCTGCTGGTCGGTGGCGGCGAGATTGCCGAACGCAAAGCCCGTCTGCTGCTGGATGCCGGCGCGGCGTTGACCGTCAACTCCTGCAGCTTCAGCCCGCAATTTCACGAATGGGCCGCGCTTGGCCGGGTCACGCTGGCAGAAGGCGAGTTCAGCCCGGCGTTGCTGGCAGAAAAGTGGCTGGTGATCGCCGCCACCGATCGGGTCGAAGTCAACGCGTTGGTGTATCAATGCGCCAATCAGCAACGGGTGTTCTGCAACGTCGTGGATGATCCCAAGCGCGCCAGCTTTATCATGCCGTCGATTATCGATCGCTCACCGATTATGGTCGCGGTGTCTTCCGGCGGTAAAGCGCCGGTGCTGGCGCGGCTGTTGCGAGAAAAACTGGAGGCCATGCTGCCTCAGCACCTTGGCAAGCTGGCGCAGTTGGGCGGTTCATTGCGTCAACGGGTGAAAAAACACTTCGCCGATATCGGTGCGCGCCGTCGTTTTTGGGAAAAACTGTTTGCCCACGACCGCCTGGCGCAATCTTTGGCCAATAATGACCAACCGCTGGCGGATCGGCAGATCGAGGAGCTGTTTAGCCATCAACAGCAACAATGCGGTGAAGTGGTGCTGGTGGGCGCCGGACCGGGTGACGCAGGCCTGTTGACCCTGAAAGGTCTGCAGCAGATCCAGCAGGCTGACGTGGTGGTTATGACCGCCTGGTCTCCGATGAGGTCATGACGCTGGTTCGCCGGGATGCCGAGCGCATTTTCGTCGGCAAACGTGCCGGCAATCATTGCGTGCCGCAAGATCAGATTAACCAAATCCTGCTCGAGCAGGCGCAACAAGGTAAGCGCGTGGTACGACTGAAAGGCGGTGACCCGTTTATCTTTGGCCGCGGCGGCGAAGAGCTGGAAACGCTGGCCGACGCCAATATTCCATTCTCAGTGGTGCCGGGCATTACCGCCGCTTCCGGGTGTTCAGCCTACAGCGGTATTCCCCTGACCCATCGCGACCATGCGCAAAGCGTGCGCCTGGTGACGGGGCACGCCAAGCGCGATGGCGGGTTGAACTGGTCAACGCTGGCCGCCGGACAACAAACGCTGGTGTTTTACATGGGCCTGACGCAGGCGGCAGAGATCCAGCGCCAACTGGTTGCGCACGGTATGCCGGCGTCCACCCCGGTGGCGTTGGTAGAGAACGGCACCTCTTGTCGTCAAAAGGTGATCGAAGGGGAACTGAACCAGCTGGGAACCCTGGCCTTGCGAGCCGCCAGCCCAAGTTTGATCATCGTCGGCAGCGTGGTGAGCCTGCGCAGCAAACTGAACTGGTTCTCCAGTCAGGAATCACCACCGCCGCTGGCGCAAATGGCTTAATCCAGACGTAAAAAAAGCGGCCAATGGCCGCTTTTCATTTATGGCGAGGATCACAGTGGCGACACGAAGCCAACCGCCTGGTAAACCTTGGCCAACGTTTCCTGCGCACGAGCACGAGCCTTGGCCGCGCCGTCACGCATTACCTGCTGCAGTAAGGCCTCGTCATTGCGGAAACGGTGGTAACGCTCCTGCAGCTCACCCAGCATGCCCGATACCGCTTCGGCTACCGCACCTTTCAGGTGGCCGTACATCTGGCCTTCAAACTCGGCTTCCAGCTGAGCGATGCTCTTGCCGGTCACACCGGCGAGAATATCCAGCAGGTTTGATACCCCCGCCTTGTTCGCCACGTCGTAACGCACGACCGGCGGCTCTTCGGAATCGGTCATCGCACGTTTGATTTTCTTGCTCACCGCTTTCGGATCTTCCAACAGGCCAATCACGTTGTTGCGGTTATCGTCCGACTTGGACATTTTCTTGGTCGGCTCTTGCAGCGACATCACGCGAGCGCCGGACTTGGGAATAAACGGTTCAGGGACTTTGAACACATCGCCGTACAAGGCATTGAAACGCTGACCGATGTCACGGCTCAGTTCCAGATGTTGCTTCTGGTCTTCACCGACCGGAACCTGGTTAGTCTGGTACAACAGGATATCCGCCGCCATCAGCACCGGGTAGCTGAACAGGCCGGCGTTGATGTTCTCCGCATAGCGTGCGGATTTGTCTTTGAACTGGGTCATACGGCTCAGTTCGCCGAAATAGGTATAGCAGTTCAACACCCAGCTCAGCTGCGTATGCTCCGGCACGTGAGACTGCACGAAGATGGTGCTCTTTTGCGGATCGATACCACAGGCAAGATACAGCGCCAGCGTGTCCAGCGTAGCTTTGCGCAGTTTCTCTGCGTCCTGACGTACGGTGATCGCGTGCAAATCAACGATGCAGTAGATGCAGTCGTAATCGTCCTGCATTTTCTCCCACTGACGCAGGGCCCCCATGTAGTTGCCAATGGTCAGTTCACCGGACGGCTGTGCGCCGCTAAATACGATGGGCTTACTCATGTTTAAATTTCCTGATTCTCTAAAGATGACAGCCCAAGAGCGGGCAACAAATCGGCAAAGCGCTCCAACACGCGGTCGGGATGGCTCAGGGCAATCGCCTCGCCGTAGTTATAACCATAGGTCAGCGCAACGCTTGGGCAGCCAGCCGCCTGCGCCGCCTGAATATCATTGCGGGAATCGCCCACAAACAGTAACTCGTTGGCACGCAGGCCCAACTTGCCGAGAACCAGATACAGCGGTGCCGGGTGCGGTTTTTTTTCCACCACGTCATCACCGCCGATAATCAGCGAGAAGTCATCGAGAATGCCCAGCGCAGCCAGCAAGGGGGCGACAAACGGCGTCGGCTTGTTGGTCACCAGCGCCATGGGATACCCTTGCGCGGCCAATTGGGTCAGCGTTTCCCTCACCTGAGGAAACAGGAGGCTGCCGTTGTCCACGGTTTGCGCATAGAAGTGATCGAAACGCTCGCGCAGCTGCAGGCAGTGTTCCGGCGTGGCTTCCACTTCGGCCCAGCGCAGCGCGCGTTGCACCAGCACGTCTGCGCCATTGCCAATCCAGGTGCTGACCCGGGCCTCACCGGCCTGCGGCAGTCCCATTTCCGCCAGCGCCATATCGATAGCGGCGGCCAGTCCCGGCGCGCTGTCTACCAGCGTGCCATCGAGATCAAACGCCAGAGCGCGGATGGCACTGAAATCAGCCATGCGTCACCTTCGCCAGTTCGCTGCGCATATCATCAATCACCCGACGATAGTCCGGCTTGCCGAAGATGGCTGAACCGGCGACAAACATGTCTGCACCGGCTGCGGCGATTTCGGCGATATTGTCAACCTTCACCCCGCCATCCACTTCCAAACGGATATCGCGACCGCTTTCGTCGATCAGCTTGCGCACCTGGCGCAGCTTATCCAAAGTGCCGTGGATAAACGACTGGCCGCCAAAGCCAGGGTTGACCGACATCAGCAGGATCACGTCGATTTTATCCATCACATAATCGAGATAGCTCAGCGGCGTCGCCGGGTTGAATACCAAGCCGGCTTTACAGCCGTGTTCTTTAATCAATTGAATGGTGCGATCGACGTGTTCGGAGGCTTCCGGATGGAAAGAGATGTAACTGGCACCCGCTGCGGCGAAGTCCGGTACTATGCGGTCTACCGGCTTCACCATCAGATGCACGTCAATCGGTGCGGTGATGCCGTAGTTACGCAGCGCCTGACAAACCATCGGCCCGATGGTCAGATTGGGAACGTAGTGGTTATCCATCACGTCGAAGTGCACTACGTCGGCACCTGCGGCCAGCACGTTGGCCGTGTCTTCACCCAGGCGAGCAAAATCTGCCGACAAAATGGACGGGGCAATCAAAAATTTTTTCATCCGCTATCTCCAAACGTAGGGTTCGAATTTGTGATACGCCGGGGCGTAACCCCGGTTTAACGATAAAGCGCCAAAAGTTCATTCACTTTGCTGCGACCAAGAATATTGCGGCTGATGGTGCGGCGCGCTTTCACCACGTACAGCGAGGCGTGCTGATACCAGTCACGCGTCAGTTCGGTATCGTGGTTGGAAATCAATACCGGCACCTGGCTTTCAACCGAAAGCTGATGCGCCATCAACGCCAGGCTTTGTTGATCGGCCATGCTGAAGCTGTTGGTGTGGTAGGCGGTAAAATTCGCCGTCGCCGATAATGGCGCATACGGCGGATCGCAATACACTACGGTACCACGCTCGGCTTTTGCCATGGTATCCCGGTAATGCTCGCAGACAAAAGTGGCGTTGCGGGATTTTTCGGCGAACCAGTACAGCTCTTCCTCCGGGAAGTACGGTTTCTTGTAACGTCCAAACGGGACATTGAATTCCCCACGCAGATTATATCGGCACAGGCCGTTATAGCAGTGGCGGTTCAGATAAAGAAACAGCAGCGCGCGGCGATAAGGGTCGTCACTAGTATTGAACTGTTCGCGCAGCAGGTAAAACTGATCCGACTTATTGAATTCATCGGTGAAAAGGAGGCGGGCATCGCGCACGAAGTCATCCGTACGCAGCTTAACGATGTTATACAGGTTAATAAGATCGCTGTTGATGTCGGCGAGAATATAGGCATCGTATTCCGTGTTCAGAAAGACTGAACCCGCACCCACGAAGGGCTCGATTAAGCAGTCGCCTGCTGGTAGATGACGACGAATCTCGTCCACCAGCGGGTATTTTCCACCAGCCCATTTTAAAAAAGCGCGGTTTTTCTTCATGCCGTCAATTAGCTACTTATTATACAATTCAGAGCGGCGGATTGTACTCTGTTTCAGACAGCACATCAGCGCACAAATTTAAGTGATTGATACCCTTCATACTTCAAGCCGCAGCATCGTCGGCCACGCACGGTCGTTCAGCCTGTTTCCTGGCCACTTCAGTCATCTGTCGCGGGCTAAATTGCGCGCCCCGATTAACATGGGCGCAGCATGCTGCGCCCCTCAATGTCTGAAACCCCTGCTCTTGCCGTCTGACTGCAGCTTGAAATCTACCGGGTTACTTTTTCAGTTCTTGCTGTACCTGGCGTACAGGTCGAACCCATGGTTTTTTCGCCTGAACATCCGCCGGCAGCGTCGCGATTGCACGCTTCGCTTCTGCCGAAGAGGCATAGTTGCCACTCACCAGCACATACCAAGGCTTGCCGTCACGCTGAGTCGAGTACACCAGATAATGCTGCAATTTCTGCTGTTTGGCATACGCATTCAGCGTGTCTGAACGCGAGGCACTGCTCAGTTGCAGAGTATAATGGCCTGCCGGTGCAGACTGCAGCGAACCAGCGCTGCCGCTTACGGCACCCGCCTTGGCACTTGCCGCTCCCGCTTTGGCAGAAGAGGTCGGCGCTGGCGTATACACCGTGGTCGGCGCTTTATGCTGCGAGGCCGTAGCCGCTGGCTTGGTGACGGATTTTGCCGGCGTTTTGTGTTGCTGTGACGCCGTTCCCTGAACCGGACGTACGGTTTCTTTCGCCGCTGCGCCGTTCATCAGGGTGGCAGGAGCCGTCGGCAGGGTCGAAGCCGGCCCCGTCATGCCCTGCGTTGCGGTATCAACCTGTCCTTGCTGGGCGGACAACGCATCCGACATATTACCCGGCAGATCAACCCGTTGCTGCGCGCCGCCCTGTTGTGGCTGCGGTTGCGCTTCAGTCGGGGTGCTGGCGATCGGTGGAACGCTGACGGTTTGCGGCTGAGAGCTGCTGCTCACGCCGTTATTGTCATTGGTGTCGGTAGTGCCGCCTGGTACGCCGGAATTACCGGCCGTCAGCGAAGAAGAACCAGACAGGTTAATGTCTTTGGCTGCGCCATTTTGTGCGCCTTCCTGAGCCGCTTCATGCTTGGTTGGCGCTTTCAGCGCCGAGCCAATGCCGACAATCAGCAATAACAGCACCAAAATACCGATACCAATCATTAAATGCTGACGTGAAACGGCGAAACGCGGTCCCGGAGCCGGCTTGCGCGAACGTGCAGGACGACGATCGCTGCTATCAGGTCTGAGATCGTCTTCCGGTTTAAACTCATCCATCTGAAACCCTCCAACTAGAGGCAAAAGCCCACCACTGTAGACCTACCGTGGCACGGGCAGATTAACCCGATGATGGTAAAGCGATGCCATGCATGCTTTACACATATTAATATAGATGTAAACGGCGGCTAAGCCACTGTTACTTCGTCCGATTTACTTAGGCATTCCGTGCAGGAAGGCAAGCTGCGATCGAAGCAAGCACCATTTCATGCCCCACCCCGCCACGGACCTCCGCCTGGCCAATGGCCGTCGGCAGTACCAGGCGCAGCTCACCGGCCAGTACTTTCTTATCGCGCAACATATGTGGCAGATAAGATTCCGGTGCCATTTCCTGCGGGCCACATACCGGCAAACCGGCGCGCAGCAACAGTGCTTTAATACGTTCAATATCTTCGACGGAGAACTGACCGAGGCGGTGTGCGGTTTCTGCCGCCATCACCATGCCGGCGGCAACGGCTTCACCGTGCAACCACACACCATAGCCCATTTCAGCTTCGATAGCATGACCGTAAGTATGGCCCAGATTCAGCAGCGCACGCAGACCGCTTTCGCGTTCATCGGCGGCGACCACCTCAGCCTTGAGTTCACAACAGCGGCGGATGCAATAGGCCAGAGCCTGCATGTCCAACGCCATCAGCGCATCGATATTGTTTTCCAGCCAGACAAAGAAATCGCGGTCGAGAATGATCCCGTACTTGATCACTTCAGCCAGACCAGAGGAGAGCTCACGCGCCGGCAGGGTTTTCAGGCAATCCAGATCAACCACCACGGAAACGGGTTGATAGAAGGCGCCGATCATGTTTTTGCCGAGCGGATGATTGACGGCGGTTTTACCGCCAACGGAAGAGTCCACCTGCGACAGCAGCGTGGTAGGAACCTGAATAAAGCGGACACCGCGTTGATAACAAGCGGCGGCAAAACCGGTCAGATCGCCCACCACGCCGCCGCCCAGGGCAATCAGCGTGGTATCGCGACCGTGCGGTTTTTCCAACAGCGCCGAGAACACCTGCTCAAGCACGGCAAGGGATTTGTACTGTTCGCCATCAGGTAAAATCACCTGATCCACCATGACGCCGGCCTGCTCCAGCACCTTCCGGACGCGGTCCAGATAGAGTGGCGCCAGGGTTTGGTTGGTGACCAGCATTACCTGTTCACCCGCCTTCAGCGGCATAAAAGAAGCCGGATCGTTAAACAATCCGGCGGCTATGGTAATCGGGTAGCTGCGCTCCCCAAGCGTTACGGTAATTCTCTCCATGTCGCGCTCAGTTCTCAATGTGGTTTATCCCCGCTACTGCGGGGAACACAATC
Source organism: Serratia sp. OS31 (assembly GCF_014164835.1). Taxonomy (NCBI): domain Bacteria; kingdom Pseudomonadati; phylum Pseudomonadota; class Gammaproteobacteria; order Enterobacterales; family Yersiniaceae; genus Serratia; species Serratia sp. OS31. The sequence continues at coordinate 13,797 of NZ_JACJFQ010000020.1, forward strand.
AGTCTTTCCGCATTTGCCGTGGCGAACACGGAAACCGCAATCAGTTGCTTTCCAGCATGTTGATAATCTGGTTGGCAACCACTTTGGCGCTTTGATCGTCGGTGCGGATGGTGACATCTGCAATTTCTTCGTATAACGGATTGCGCTCTTTCGCCAGCGCTTCAAGCACTTCACGCGGAGGAGAATCAACCTGCAGCAGCGGACGCTTTTTGTCGCGCTGGGTACGGGCCAATTGCTTCTCGATAGTGGTTTCCAGATACACCACTACGCCACGCGCCGACAGACGGTTACGCGTTTCACGCGATTTAACCGAACCGCCACCGGTAGCCAGCACGATGCCTTGCTTTTCCGTCAGTTCATTAATGACTTTTTCTTCACGATCGCGGAAACCTTCTTCACCTTCCACGTCGAATACCCAGCCCACGTCAGCTCCGGTACGTCGCTCAATTTCTTGATCGGAGTCGAAAAACTCCATATTGAGTTGCTGAGCTAACTGACGGCCAATAGTGCTTTTGCCGGCACCCATAGGCCCAACCAGAAAGATATTGCGTTTCTCTGCCATGTTTTTCGGTATTACTAAGACAATTCGTTAATGTTAACCCGCCCCGCCAATCAAATCAGCGGCGGGACCTAAACTGAAACCTCATGAACGATAGTGCGAGATCAGACGGAAAATTATCTCAACACTCTTGGTAGTTTGGCAACCGAATAAATCGCAATCCACGCCGCAGGAGGGAAACCATACGTTTTTAACGGCGTCTTGGCGCTAACAAAAAAACCTCGGTGCTCAATTCGGTAACCCTTGTAAGCTAAATCGGTCGCAGCGTCAAACGCAGATGCCCCCAAGGCGATAAAAAAGTGCATCTGCTCATCAACTTTAGGTGATTTCCCACGAACCTGACACATTGACGCTCAGGCCTTAATCAATGTCGGAGTAATGAATATCACCAGCTCGCGCCGTTTATGCTGTTTGCTGCTCTGTTTGAACAAAGATCCCAGCAGCGGCACATCGCCAATACCGGGCACCTTATCGGCCCCGCGGGCCCCATGACGCTGAAATACGCCGCCCAAAACGATGGTTTCGCCATCTTTCACCGTCACCTGGGTTTTGATCTCCTGCTTATCTATCGCCAGCGCCTCGCCTGCCCCACGGCTGATTGAACGCCCGGGCATGTTCTGGCTGATTTGCAACGTCAGGGTAATGCGGCCATTGGGCAAAATTTGTGGCGTGACCTCCATCCCCAGCACCGCCTCTTTAAACTCCATCGATGTCGCCCCACTGGAACCACTCTTCACCTCATAGGGGATTTCAGTGCCTTGCTTAATGCTGGCGGTTTGCAGGTTGGCCGTCAGCAGCCGAGGGCTGGCGATAATTTCTACCCGGTTTTCCTGTTCCAGCGCCATTAATTCCAGATCCAGCAATCGTCCGCCGATGCGTGCCAGGTGAAAACCTGCGCTGACGGCGCTGCGTTCCAGCGGCAACGCCACGTTGAAGCCATCCAACTGCCACGACTTTGCCGGTCGCGCATCCGGTGCCAATCCCCAACGCACGCCAAGTTCCCGCAAGCTTTCACTGTTGATGGTGACGATATGCGCCGCCAATTGCACCTGTGCCAACGGCGTGTCCATTTCCGCGATCCGTTGAGTCAATAACGCCACTGTCGGTGCGGTATCTCGGATCAGCACGGCATTGGTGCGTTTGTCCGCCACCACGCTGCCTCTCTCGCTCAGCAATATACCGCCCTGAGCATTCAGGTTTTCGGCAATCTCGGTCGCATCGGCATGGTTCAACGGCAGAGTCACGCTGTGCAAGGGCTGTTTTTGCGCCAGTGCCTGCTGTTGCCGCTGCTTTTCCTGCTCGCTCGGCTCGGGAAACACCATCATGACGTTGCCCTCCAGCGTCATGGTCAATTTCCCCATGCGTAAAATCACGGCCAGCGCCTGCCGCCAGGGCACGTTATCCAATCTCAGCGTCAGGTTACCCTCTACACCCGCAGCGGTGACCACATTCAGTTGCTGATAATCCGCCAGCGCCTGCAATACCACCGCAACCGGCGCATCCTGAAACTCCAGTGAAATGGGGGCGGGTTCCTGTCCTGCGCTTGCGATAGCGCTTCCCCACAGCAGCGCGACAGGCAGCCAACGGTATCCTTTCATTTTTCTTCCTTATGTTTTCCCAACGTCAGCACCACCCTGTTTTCGGCGGCCGGGCATGCCGGATCACCCAGCGCCTCTTTGAGCGTCAATTGCCGTTCCAGCACCTGTTCCACTTGCCAGCGCCCGGCCAGCAGCGTTTGCCGAGGTTTGGCCCGCAGCCACTGCCCAGCGGGGGTAACGATCCAGGCATAGCGCAACGTCGCTTGCCCGATGATGCCTTTTAGTTGCCAGCTCGCCGGCGATTCCGCCGGTGTCGCGCAGTCAGGCGAGGGTAGCGGCCTGAAAGGGTCCCGAGGTTGCGCCAGCAGCGATATCGGCAGCAACAGCAGCCATAACCCGAGGTTTTTATTCATTGGGCGTTACCGCTGCAGCCTCAGCCACGGCCACATCCTGAAAAGTGAACTGCACCGTTAGCCCCTCCTGCTGTGTTCCAATCGTCATCTGGTCGATACGCAGTTTGGCAGGCAGCGCGTCCAGTAACCTTAACAAGCGGCCGTAATCAAGGTGCAGTTGCAGGGTTTGCCGCGAGGAGTTTTCCTGCTGCTGCCAGCGTTGCAGCCCCGCATCTACCCGCTGCAATACCTCCGACAATGCTTCATCCGCGGCAGGCGGTTGCGCAACCTGTTGCAGCTTTTGATTCAGCGCCTCCAGCGTCGGCATGCGGGCCAGCTGTGCCGCCAAAGGGGCTATTTGTTGCGTCACTCGTTGCTGCTCCGCCTGGGTTTTGCCCAGTTGTTGCCACGGGCCCTGCAACAGCAGCAGGCCGAACAGCAGGAACAGCCCACTCAATGCCAGCCACTGCATGCTTAACAGCTTCCACCCTGGCAGGATCAGGCATCTCGTCAGCCAAAACGGCAGTGGCTTACTCATCCCGTCCCCACTGCGCCACCAGGGAAAATGAAAACAAACCATCCTGACGCTGTACCACCTCGGCCAGTTGGCCACGCCGCAACAACGGCAATGCGGTCAGCTGTTGCTCAAACTGGGTTACAGCTTCGTAGCGGTGGCTCAAGCCCCGCAGGGTAAGATTGTGCGCATTGCTTTCCAGTGCGCTAAGCCACAGCGGCGCAGGCAGCAGGGCCGAAAGTTGTTGCAGCAAGTTAAGATGGCGTCGGTTGTGCGCCAGATTCTTGCCATGCTGCTCCGCCTGTGCGGTCAGGTTCGCCAGGCGAATCATTGCCTGTTGCCGTTGCTGATAGCGCCCCGTCAATTCAGCCTGCTGCCGGGCCAGCGCTAACAATGCCTGATGCTGTTGTTCCTGTTGCTGGCTCAACAGGCCATAAGCCCCCATTAGCGCTGCCAACCCCAGCACCAGTTGCAGCACGAACAGGCGTAACCAGAAAGCAGCACGGCGCCGCTGGATGCACGCACGCCAGGGCAGAAGATTAACCTGATACATCAGCGGTCCTCTGCACGCAGCGCCAAACCGCCGGCCAATACAAACGCCGCCGGCACGGGTGGCTGCGGCGGACGCAGCTGACTGAAAGCGCTGAACGGTGACCAGGGTAAACTCCCCGACGGAGGCAGCTCATCCAGCACGCTGCTATAGTAAATCTGCTGCGTCGCCAGCGACGGACAGGCGGCATGCATCGCCGTCAGCGCCTGGTCGGCCCCTTCGGCCTCCCCCAGGCTGACAATGCCATAGGCAAGGGCCTGGGGAGAGGGGGCGACCCATAACCACTCCCGATCGAGACGGTGCAGCAAACCGGCTTCAGCCGACACGCCTGCCGCCGTTGCCATCATGCGCAGTGCGCAAGGAGTGATATCGACCGCCTGCGGCTGCAGATTGGCCTGATGCAAACAGTGCAGCCACTGCTCCAACTCCTGCTGTCGCGCGGCGGTGAGCAGCAAAGTACCGGGATCCGGCGGGGAGGGTCGGTAATCCAGTGCCAGCGTCTGGCTGTCCAGCGGGAACTGTTTTAAACCCTGACTGATGATGTATTCACCGCGAGCCGGCTCTTTCAGCCTGGCGTCCGGCAGCGGCATCTGCTGCTGTAAAACCCGCTGGGCGGGCAATGCAATGCGTAAGGAAATATGTCTTGGTAACTGAATTCGCCATTGTCGCAATGCCTGAATCAGCAGCTCGGGGTGTTCGAGGCAGCCTTCTCGCAACACCGGTTGCGGTAGCCTTTGTTGCCACCAGTGACGCAGTTGCCAGCCGTTGCGGCGGCGCTGTGCTGCCAGAGCGCGAATGCAGTGACTTTGTATATCCAGCCCCACCTGCCATGCTTGAGTGAACATATTTCGCCCGACCTCCATATCGTCAGATGATAAAAGAACATATCCATGTTGCAGGCTTGCCTTTATACTACCGCGCGGTTGTTTATAAACTGCCCAAATGACATGAAAATGGGAAATCTCAGGTGAAGTTCGTAAAGTATTTACTAATCCTTGCAGTGTGTTGCATCGTGTTGGGGGCAGCCTCGATCTTTGGCTTGTACAAATATGTCGAGCCACAGTTGCCTGACGTTGCGACGCTGAAAGATGTGCGGCTGCAAATACCGATGCAGGTTTACAGCGCCGACGGCGAACTGATCGCCCAATACGGTGAAAAACGCCGTATTCCGTTGAAACTGAACCAAATTCCACCGGTTATGGTGCATGCGTTTATCGCCACCGAAGACAGCCGCTTCTATGAGCATCATGGCGTCGACCCGGTCGGTATCTTCCGTGCTGCCTCTATTGCGCTGGTCTCCGGCCACGCGTCCCAGGGGGCGAGTACCATTACCCAACAGTTGGCTAGGAACTTCTTCTTAAGCCCGGAACGCACCCTGATGCGAAAAATCAAGGAAGCTTTCCTGGCGATTCGCATCGAACAGATGCTGAGCAAAGACGAAATCCTCGAGCTGTACCTGAACAAAATCTATCTGGGGTATCGCGCCTATGGCGTGGGTGCCGCGGCTCAGGTTTACTTCGGTAAAGACGTTAGCCAGCTCACCTTAAGCGAAATGGCGACCATTGCCGGCTTGCCGAAAGCGCCGTCTACCTTCAACCCGCTCTACTCCCACGATCGCGCCGTCGCGCGCCGCAACGTGGTGCTGTCGCGCATGATGGATGAGCATTACATCACTCAGGCGCAGTACGATCAGGCTCGCAGCGAAGAACTGGTGGCCAACTACCATGCACCGGAAATCAGCTTCTCCGCCCCGTATCTCTCCGAGATGGTGCGTCAGGAGATGATCAAACGTTATGGCGACAACGCCTATACCGACGGTTACAAGGTCTACACCACCATCACCAAAAAGCTGCAGTTGGCGGCGCAGGAGTCGGTACGTAACAACGTGCTGGCCTACGATATGCGCCACGGTTACCGTGGCCCGTCCAACGTGCTGTGGAAAGTCGGCGAAGCGGCGTGGGATCAAAAACAGATCGTCGATTCCTTGAAGAATCTGCCGAACTACGGCCCGCTGTCTCCGGCGGTGATTGTCGCGGCCAACGCCGAAGAAGCGACGGCCATGATGGCTGACGGCAGCCATATTGCGCTACCGATGGCGACCATGCGCTGGGCGCGTCCTTACAAATCCGATACTCAGCAGGGCCCAACGCCGAAACGCGTTACCGACGTAGTGCAGGCCGGTCAGCAAGTCTGGGTGCGTAAGGTGGGCGAGAATTGGTGGCTGTCACAGGTGCCGGACGTCAACTCGGCCCTGGTGTCGATCAACCCGAATGACGGGGCCGTGAAGGCGCTGGTCGGCGGGTTCGACTTCAACCAGAGCAAGTTCAACCGCGTTACCCAGGCGCTGCGTCAGGTCGGTTCGAATATCAAACCTTTCCTGTACACCGCCGCGATGGACAAGGGCCTGACCCTGGCAACCATCCTGAATGACCTGCCGATCACCCGTTGGGATCCGGGCGCCGGCACCGACTGGCGACCGAAGAACTCACCGCCAACCTACGATGGGCCAATTCGCCTGCGTCAGGGGCTGGGGCAATCTAAAAACGTGGTGATGGTACGTGCTATGCGCGCGATGGGCGTCGACTATGCGGCAGAATACCTGCAGCGTTTCGGCTTCCCGGCACAGAACATCGTGCACACCGAATCGCTGGCGCTGGGTTCCGCTTCGTTCACCCCTATGCAACTGGTGCGTGGCTATGCGGTTCTGGCCAACGGCGGTTACCTGGTGGATCCATACTTTATCACCAAGATTGAAGACGATAGCGGCAACACGGTGTTCGAAACCAAGCCGAAGATTGTCTGCAGCAGCTGTAACCTGCCGGTGATCTACGGTGATACCCACCGTTCTGCCGTACTTTCTGAAGACAATATTGAAAATGTCGCGACGTCGCAGGAAGGCAAGAATGGCAGCGTGCCTATGCCGCAACTGGAGCAGGTGACTCCGGCTCAGGTGCTCCAGGATGGTGATCAGCAGTATGCGCCACACGTGATCAGCACCCCGCTGGCGTTCCTGATGCACGACGCGCTGAACAGCAACATCTTCGGCGAACCGGGCTGGATGGGCACGGCATGGCGTGCAGGACGCGATCTGAAGCGTCGTGATATCGGCGGTAAAACCGGGACCACCAACAGCTCGAAAGACGCCTGGTTCTCCGGTTATGGCCCGGATACCGTGACCTCGGTATGGATTGGTTTTGATGACCATCGCCGCGACCTTGGCCGTGCTACGGTTTCAGGTGCGATACCGGATCAGGTCTCCGGCGGCGAAGGCGGTGCGAAGAGTGCACAGCCGGCATGGGACGACTTTATGAAAACCGCGCTGGAAGGCATTCCGGAGCAGAAGGTCACTCCACCACCGGGCATCATCAGCGTTACCATCGACAAGAGCAGCGGCAAGCTTTCTGGCGGCGGCGGCGGCAGTCGCTCCGAGTACTTCATCGAAGGGACTCAGCCAACGGACTACCCATCGCGAGATACCGGCACTACGTTGACGGATCCCGGCGGTGAGAGCCACGAGCTGTTCTAACAAAATAGGCCAGATTTCTCTGGCCTTTTTTTATTTAGGATTCAAAGATTAACGCGAACCGCGTAAAAATGCCTCGGTCAGGAACAACGCGCTGACATTGCGCGCCTCACGGAAATCCGGTTCAGCCAGCAACGCCATCATATCGGCAATCGGCCAGCGTACCTGCGGCAAGGGCTCCGGCTCATCCCCTTCCAGACTCTGCGGGTAGAGATCGTGTGCCAGCACGATATTCATTTTGCTGGAAAAGTATGACGGCGCCATCGTCAGCTTGCTGAGGAAGTCAAAGCGTTTGGCGCCAAAACCCACCTCTTCCATCAGTTCGCGGTTCGCCGCCTCCAGCACGCCTTCACCAGGATCGATCAACCCTTTGGGAAACCCCAGCTCATAGGATTCGGTGCCCACCGCATATTCACGGATCAGCAGCAAGTCGTCGCCAATCACCGGCACAATCATCACGGCCTCACGGTCCGAGGGCCGCATCCGCTCGTACACCCGCCGTACACCGTTACTGAACTCCAGATCGACGGACTCAACGTTAAATAAACGCGAACGCGCGACCGTTTCCACTTTCAGAATTTTAGGTTTTTGCAGGTGTTTATCCATGATTGCCTCAAATGAGTTATCCGGCGACAGGCCACAATTTCAGACGTGATGGCGCGGATAACCAGAATAGTGATTGGCGTGACGCGCAGTTCACTTGCGTTCAAACGCTGACCAAATCCGATCTTGATCACATTGTGCGTTAATGAGAACCTTTCCCGCAACGAGCACAAGCAGTAATTTACTTTTTTTTAACAACTGTAGCCAGCGCTGGCCGATTTTCTGCCTCTCTCAAGCAAAAAAGAGTGCATTAAAATAAGATAATGCCGATACCGATAGAAGGGCCCGATTGCTATCATCACACAGGTAAGGCATGGCGATAAAACGGGCAATTATTATCAATAAATGAGATCCCAACGGAGAATCTGTTCTCCCGTCACTGTTCGGGGTGTCTCTTGATGATTTGGCTGCGTATAATGCGCCACGATTCATCAGGTTGGTGAGGTTCACGGGTTCAAGATGGGGATAGCATGAGCACAATAGTGTTGATATTGGCCTTAGTGCTTGCCTGCCTGATTGCCGCCGGCCTGTATCTCTGGTTTAAAGCCCGCAATCAGCCGCTGCTGACGCGCGCGTTGCCCTTTATCAAACCCACACACCGTAAACTGACTGGCGAAGAGCGCGCTGCCGTTGAGCATTATCTCGGCCAGCAAAATAAGCTGAGCAACAAACTGTTGCCCGGCAACAGCTCGCTGCCTTCCGCCAAGCTGGCTCTGACACCGCAGAGCGACAACGTCTATCCCATCACCCATGCCATTACCCGCTACGGGCTGGCCAGCGATGAACCCAACAAGTGGCGCTATTATCTGGACGCTGAAGAGGTGCATCTGCCGCCGTTCTGGGAGCAGTACATCAGCGCCGATAACCATGTGGAAGTGATCAGAACCCAGACGTTACCGCTGGTCATCTCCCTCAATGGGCATTCGCTGAAAGACCATATTCACGATCGGCCGCAACCGCCGGTGGTGAAAGCCGCCCCGAGTCAAAATGCCTCCATTCGCAAGGAGGAGAGCGAACTCGTCGAGCTGGTGAATATCCGCAAGGAAACGCCGGAAGAACATGCGCTGACTCGCCCGAACGGCATCAAGGAGGCCGCCGTTATCTCGGCCGCCCTGCTGCTGCTGTTCTTCAGCCTGATAAGCCCGGTGGTGGTTATCCCCTGGATGATTCTGGTTGCCGTGCTGATGATCTCCTGGGGCTGCTGGAACCTGTTCCGTCGGCCGGCAACGCGTGAACTTAAAGAAGTGCACTGCCTGCGGGGTACTCCCAAGCGCTGGGGGCTGTTTGGCGAATCCAATCAGGGGCAGATCAGCAATATCTCTCTCGGCATCATCGATCTGATTTATCCGCCGCATTGGCAGCCTTATATCACCCAGGATCTGGGCAAGACCACCGACGTGGATATCTACCTTAACCGCCAAGTGTTGCGCCAGGGACGTTTCCTCTCACTGCACGATGAGGTGAAAAACTTCCCGTTACAGCAATGGGGCAGAAACGCGGTGCTGATGGCCAGCTCGTTTTTGGTGCTGGTGCTGCTGCTGACCTATATTCCGCTAAGCCTGCCGCTTAAGCTGAGCATGGCCTGGCTGCAGGGCGCGCAAAAAATCGAAGTGACCAACGTTCAGGCTCTCGAAGGCGCAACCTTGCGCATCGGCGATACCCTGAAAGCGCAAGGAAACGGTATGTGTTATGTGCCGCCACCGGTCAACGGTTCGCACACCTCCAACTTTATGCCTTTCGACTGCTCTGGCATTTACTGGAACAACGCCGCCCCCCTGCCGCAGCCGGAGTCCGATATCATCGACAAAGCCTCCGCGTTGCTGGCGACGGTCAATACCCAGTTGCATCCCGACGGTACCGATCAGAAACTCAACCCGCAGCTGGCCAGCGCGATTGAAAAATCCGGTATGATCCTGTTGGATGATTTTTCCGATATCGTGCTGAAAACGCAGGATTTATGCCAGGCGGACAACGACTGCGTCCGGCTGAAGAACGCCCTGGTGAACCTGGGTAACGTCAAAAACTGGGCAACCCTGGTAAAACGCGCCAAGTCGGGCGCTTTGCAGGGGGTCAACGTGTTGCTGCGCCCGGTGAGCGCCGAATCGCTGGAAAGCCTGACCAAGGTTGCCGCATCGTCGTTTGTCTACAGCGAAACCCGGCAGGCCGCCGCCGCGCTCAACAGCCCTCCGCCTGGCGGGTTCCTGATCAGCAGCGATGAAGGCAAGCAGTTGGTCAATCATCCCCAGCCTGCGGTCCCCTTAAACGAATACAACGCGCTTGATCAGTGGAATGAGCTGCAACGCCTGGCCAGCATGCTGCTGCATACGCCGTTTGAAGCTCAGGGCGTGATCACCAATATCAGCGTCGACGCCAACGGCACACGCCATATTGCGCTGCACAGCGAGCCGGATATCATCACCCTGTGGCGCTATCTCGGCACCAGCCTGCTGCTGCTGACGGTCGCCGTCGTTCTGGGTTACAACACCTGGCGACTGGTACAGCGCCGCCGCATCAACCAGCACCGAACCGCCGATATCCAGCGCTATTACGAAAGCTGCTTTAACCCGCAGCTCTCCCCGATGTCATTGCGGCCGATGCCCTGAGTCATCCGTCGGCCTGCTTCCTGTCACCCACTTTATGCTAGGCTAACGCTATTCCCCTTATCCTGCGGACCCGCGACGGTTCGCCTATGGAGTTTTCATGGTTCCCGAGTTTGACTGGCGTGAAATTGATACCGTGCTGCTGGATATGGACGGCACCCTGCTCGATCTGGAGTTCGACAGCCATTTTTGGCTCAGCCTGGTACCACAGGCCCTGAGCGAGCAGCGCGCTATTCCGTTCGACGAAGCGCGTAAAATCATTCACCAGGAATACCTGGCAGTACAGCACACCATGAACTGGTACTGCTTCGACTACTGGAGCGAACGGCTGGATCTTGATATTTACCGCATGACTACGGAGGTCGGCAGCCGAGCTCGCCTGCGTGAGGATACCGAGCCCTTTTTGCAGGCATTGCGAGCCGCAGGTCACCAGACTATTCTGTTGACCAACGCCCATCCGCACAGCCTGGCGGTAAAAATTGAGCATACCGGTTTGGATCGGCACCTTGATTTATTACTTTCTACCCACACATTTGGTTATCCGAAAGAAGATCAGCGTTTGTGGCAGGCCGTGCAGCAACACACCGGATTTGATCCGCAACGCACCCTGTTCGTCGACGACGGTGAACCTATTCTGGATGCTGCCCGCACCTTCGGGATCCGCTATTGCCTGGGCGTTCAGAATCCGGACTCCAGCATGGCGGAGAAAACTTTCCGACACTACCCGGCAATGCGCGACTACCGCTTGTTGATTCCGGCGTTAGCCAAGGGGGAGCAATGAAAGATAAGGAAACACGGGACGACGCGGTCCGGCTGGATAAATGGCTTTGGGCGGCTCGTTTCTACAAAACCCGCGCGTTGGCGCGGGACATGATCGACGGCGGCAAGGTGCACTACAACGGACAGCGCGGTAAGCCGAGCAAGATTGTCGAGCTCAATGCCGAGATCAAGCTGCGTCAGGGTAATGATGAGCGCACGGTGATCGTCCTGGCTCTGGCCAGCCAACGGCGCGGCGCCGACGAGGCGCAGCAAATGTATCAGGAAACCGAAGCCAGCATCGCCAACCGAGAGAAAGTGGCGCTCGCACGCAAGATGAATGCGCTGACCATGCCGCATCCGGACCGCCGTCCGGACAAGAAAGAGCGGCGCGACCTGATTAAATTTAAATTTGGTGAGCAGGAATAACCCCTCGCCGCAATGAGAGAAAACTATGTCTAACCATGACCAATTGCACCGTTACCTGTTTGAAAACTACGCGGTGCGCGGTGAGCTGGTTACCGTCAGCGAAACCTATCAGCAGGTCCTGAACAACCATGATTACCCGGCACCGGTTAAAAAACTGCTGGGTGAACTGCTGGTAGCCACCAGCCTGCTGACCGCAACCTTGAAGTTCGACGGCGATATCACCGTACAATTGCAGGGCGACGGCCCGCTGAAGCTGGCGGTGATTAACGGCAACAACCGCCAGGAAATGCGTGGCGTAGCGCGCGTACAGAGCGAAATCGCCGATGACAGCACGCTGCATCAGTTGATCGGCAATGGCGTCATGGTGATCACCATCGCGCCAACCGAAGGCGAGCGCTATCAGGGCGTAGTGGCACTGGAAGGCGAAACGCTGGCCGAATGCCTTGAGGCTTACTTCCGCCAGTCCGAACAGCTGCCAACCCGTCTGTTCATCCGCACCGGCGAGTTCGAAGGCCAACCGGCCGCGGGCGGTATGTTGCTGCAGGTGCTGCCGGCGCAGGACGGCAATGCCGATGATTTCGATCATCTGGTACAGCTGACCAACACGGTGAAAAGCGAAGAGCTGTTCAGCCTGCCGGCCAACGAAGTGCTGTATCGCCTGTATCACCAGGAAGAAGTCACGCTGTATGAACCGCAGGACGTGATCTTCCGTTGCACCTGTTCACGCCAGCGTTGCGCTGATGCGCTGATCACCCTGCCGGCGGAAGAAGTGGCCCAAATGCTCGAGCAGGATGGCAATATTGATATGCACTGCGATTACTGCGGCAATCACTATGTGTTTGACGCCGTAGACGTTGCCGCCTTGTACACTGGTAACACCGACGAAAGCGAGCAGTTGCACTAAGTAGCACCCCATATCGGCGGGCGCGCCCTGCGCCCGCTCATTCACCTCGTTTGCACGTTTGCTTTTTTCCGTGTGCTATCTCTCAGATCGTAACGAAAAACCGACTAAAACGTTAAATATTTGATACCTATCGCGGTTACTCGCTGCTGAATCCCTACAATTGGCGCCAGAAATTCTGTGACCAAGGAGTAGTGACATGCGTGTTAAAGGTATAACCCCTCAGGATCTGGCCGCTTATGGGATTCATAACGTCGGCGAAATCGTTCACAACCCGAGTTATGACTTGCTGTTCAAGGAAGAAACAGACCCATCTCTGGAAGGTTATGAACGTGGGGTCGTAACCAAGCTGGGTGCTGTATCCGTCGACACCGGTATTTTTACCGGCCGTTCCCCGAAAGATAAGTATATCGTCCGTGACGACATCACCCGCAACACCGTCTGGTGGGCCGATCAGGGCAAAGGAAAAAACGACAACAAACCCCTCAGTCCGGAAATTTGGGCTGACCTGAAACAGCTGGTCACCACTCAGCTCTCTGGCAAACGCCTGTTTGTGGTGGATACCTTCTGCGGTGCCAACGCCGACTCACGCTTGAAAGTCCGCTTTATCACCGAGGTTGCCTGGCAGGCACACTTCGTCAAAAACATGTTCATTCGCCCGACGGAAGAAGAACTGCAGGATTTCGAACCGGACTTCGTGGTGATGAACGGCGCCAAATGCACTAACCCGAACTGGCAGCAACAGGGCCTGAACTCGGAGAACTTTGTCGCTTTCAACCTGACCGAACGCATGCAGCTGATTGGCGGCACCTGGTACGGCGGCGAAATGAAAAAGGGTATGTTCTCCATGATGAACTACCTGCTGCCGCTGAAAGGCATCGCTTCCATGCACTGCTCGGCCAACGTGGGTGAAAAAGGTGACGTGGCGGTATTCTTCGGCCTGTCCGGCACCGGCAAAACCACCCTGTCCACCGATCCAAAACGCCAGCTGATTGGCGATGACGAACACGGCTGGGATGACGACGGCGTGTTCAACTTCGAAGGCGGTTGCTACGCCAAAACCATCAAGCTGTCCGAAGAAGCCGAGCCGGATATCTATCACGCCATCAAACGCGATGCGCTGCTGGAAAACGTCACGGTGCTGGCCGACGGTACGATTGATTTCAACGACGGCTCGAAAACCGAGAACACCCGCGTTTCCTACCCGATCTATCACATCCAGAACATCGTCAAGCCGGTTTCCAAGGCTGGCCACGCCACCAAGGTGATCTTCCTGACCGCAGACGCCTTCGGCGTCCTGCCCCCGGTTTCTCGCCTGACCGCCAACCAGACCCAGTACCACTTCCTGTCCGGCTTTACCGCCAAGCTGGCCGGTACCGAACGCGGCGTGACCGAGCCGACCCCAACCTTCTCCGCCTGCTTCGGCGCAGCCTTCCTGTCTCTGCACCCAACGCAGTACGCCGAAGTCCTGGTGAAGCGTATGCAGGCTGCGGGTGCCCAGGCCTACCTGGTTAACACCGGCTGGAACGGCACCGGTAAACGCATTTCGATCAAAGATACTCGCGGCATTATCGATGCGATCCTCAGCGGTGAAATCGATAAGGCAGAAACCATTACTCTGCCTATCTTCGATCTGGCGATGCCAACCTCACTGCCGGGCGTTAATCCGGACATTCTGGATCCCCGCGCCACTTACGCCAACCTTGAGCAATGGCAAGAGAAAGCGCAGGATCTGGCCGAGCGTTTTGTCACCAACTTTGACAAATACACTGACACCCCGGCAGGTGCCGCACTGGTCAGCGCCGGTCCAAAACTGTAATACCTTCTTTTTTACAGCTTCCTCTAAGGCGTGGATATCACGCCTTTTTTTATTTTCATCGGTTGTTTTTTGAGCGGCACAAAGAGATAATAATGCAGTGCAATCATTGATAGCAAAGGAGGTTTCAATGGCTACCATAACCGTCAGAAATCTGGATGACGAAGTAAAGGAGTTGCTGCGCGTCTCGGCAGCAAAAAATGGCCATTCCATGGAGGAGGAAGCTCGAATGATTTTGAAACAGGCCTTGGTGAAAAAACCGCCGCGCTATGGTTTAGGCACGCGTATGCATCAACACTTTGCCGAATTGGGTGGCGTTGAGCTGGAGATCCCGCCGCGTGATAAAACACCGCCGCGGATTGTCACCTTTGACGACGACGATGACCAGGTATGATTATTCTCGATACCAATGTAGTTTTAGAATTGCTGCGTCCGGCGCCTCATTATCACGTCTTAAGGTGGCTGGACCAACAAGATACCTATCAATTCTATCTGAGCGCTGTCGTAGTCGCGGAACTCTATACCGGCATAGCCCGTATGCCCTATGGCAAAAGACAGTCCGAGTTGCAAACCAATCTCGGTGTCATGCTGCATGAGGAGTTTTCGGAAAGAGTTTTGCCCTTTGATACTGGCTGCGCTCTGCAGCAGGCGGAATTAATGGGTGCCAACCACCGCCAAGGCATCGGCGTCAGCTTTCCTGACACCCAAATCGCCGCCACCTGCCTGCATTACGGTGCCACCCTGGCCACACGCAATACCCAAGACTTTATCCATTGCGGCATTGAGTTAATCGATCCCTGGCAAGCCAGCACCGGTCGGCGTCTGCATGAAGAAGCGGCGGAGTACTACGTGATGAGCAGAAAGCCCTGACAGGGCAACCTCACTGTCAGGGGAGTTTGGCGTTATCTTTCGCTGCCTGATGCCCGTTTCCCGACTCTTTTTTCTCCATCGGTAACGGAATATAAGCCCGGATCAACAGCCCACCGCGTTCGCTGGTGCCGATATCCAGTGCGCCATGATGCCCATCGATAATGCGCTGTACGATAGCCAGGCCCAGCCCGGTCCCGCTGGTACTGCGCGCGCTGTCACCACGGACAAACGGCTGCAACAGATGCTTCAGCTCTTCCGGCTTGATGCCAGGACCGTCGTCCTCCACCTGGAACCAGCCGCGCTGCAGCTCACGGCCGCTGCTGACTTTGATCCAGCCGTTGCCGTAACGCGCCGCATTCACCACCATATTTACCGCCGCACGCTTGATCGACAGTGGATGCACATTCATCATCAGCTCGCCCGGCGCCAAAGCGGTTTCAATCACCCGCTCATAGCCACTCTCGGCGGCCACCACTTCGCCCAGAATGCTATTCAAGTCGCTGATTTCTGTCTGCATCTCCTGGCCGGTGCGCAGATAATCAATAAACTGCTCAATGATGTCGTTGCACTCTTCAATATCTTTATTGATCGACTCCGCCAGGTAGCCGTCTTCGGCACTCATCATCTCGGTCGCCAGACGGATACGCGTCAGTGGCGTACGCAGGTCGTGGCTCACCCCGGCCATCAGCAATGTGCGGTCGTCCGCCAGTTGCTTGACGCCCGACGCCATCTGATTAAAGGCCCGCGTTACCGAACGGACTTCCGATGCGCCATACTCACGCAGCGGCGGTGGAATGATGCCCTTACCCACCTGCAAAGCGGCGTGCTCAAGCTCCACCAGCGGGCGGTTCTGAATACGGATAAACAGCCAGGCGCCGCCGATCGCCAACAGCATAATCGCCAGGGTATAGCGGAACAGCGGCGAGAAATCGCCCTGGTGAATTTCAGTCAGCGGAACACGCACCCAGATATCCGGCTGCAGCCAGGTTTTCAGCCACACTACCGGTGAGTTTTTGTTCACTTCCACCCGGACGTCGGTTGGCCCGCCGAGCTGCTGCGCCATTTGCTGGCTGAGGAATTGGTAGTGCTGCGCCCAGCGCAGGCCGCTCTCCTCCGCCGCAGAATTGGTGTAGAGAGAAATTCCCAGTTCGCGATAGATTTCGCGACGGAACGCCGGCGGCACTTCCAACAGCGTCCCATCCTCCAGCTGCAGCCGGTCGGTCATCAGCATACGAACTTCGTAGGCCAACACCTTATTGAACTGCTGCAGGCTGGGCAGGATGGCAAAGTTCAGCACCACCAGATAGGTCGTCACCAGGCTGACGAACAGCAGGGTGACGATCAATAGCAGGGTTCGGGCAAACGAGCTACGCGGTGAAAAGCGCAATCGTCTCATGCCTTGCTGCCGTCCGGGACGAAGACGTAGCCAAGACCCCAAACGGTCTGGATGTAGCGTGGATGCGCAGGATCTTCCTCTACCATGCGACGCAAACGAGAAATCTGCACGTCGATGGAGCGTTCCATGGCGCTGTATTCACGGCCGCGGGCCAGGTTCATCAGCTTATCGCGTGAAAGCGGCTCGCGTGGATGGCTCACCAGTGCCTTCAGCACCGCAAACTCACCGCTGGTCAACGGCATTGGTTCGTCTTCGCGGAACATTTCGCGGGTGCCCAGGTTCAGTTTGAATTTACCAAAGGCGATCACCGCCTCTTCCTGTGAAGGAGCGCCCGGCAGTTCATTGGCCTGACGGCGCAACACCGCACGGATGCGGGCCAGCAGTTCACGCGGGTTGAAGGGTTTTGGGATGTAATCGTCGGCGCCGATTTCCAGGCCAACGATACGGTCGACTTCTTCGCCTTTGGCGGTAACCATAATGATCGGCATAGGGTTGCTTTGGCTGCGCAGACGGCGGCAGATGGAAAGCCCGTCTTCGCCCGGCAACATCAGGTCCAGCACCATCAGGTGGAATGATTCACGAGTCAGCAAGCGATCCATTTGCTCAGCGTTGGCTACGCTGCGAACCTGAAAACCCTGTTCGGTTAAATAACGCTCTAAAAGCGCACGCAGGCGCATGTCATCATCGACGACCAGAATCTTATGATTCTCTTGCATTGTATTACTCCCAAAGGCTTTATTGCCTGACGTGAATATTGTTAAAAAACCCTGTCATTTCGGACAGCGTTTAATGGTATATATTCTAGACGAAATTGTTACAAAGCTTATTCTTTTGCCCATTTATCAACAATTTTCATCAAAATGCCCGCGACGATCCGCCAAAATCCCGATGCGCATAGGTTAAATTTACAAGCACCGCGTCTTATGGCAGGCGGGCATACCCGACGGCTGATTCGGCAGTGTAACTCAGCCGGGGCGATAAGAAACGCGAGCACCGGCAATTTTGCCGCGTAGCCGATGATTAACGCTCATTTGATTGTGCAACAGCAGCCTACAGCCCGATGCGAGTTTGTGCGACACTTTGCCAATGCAATGACGTCCTTCCCTTTGATATGCCCCTAAAGGCGGAACCACGATGAGAACGCAGCTGATAACCCGCGAAGGTTACGACAAGCTAAAGCAGGAATTAGACTTTCTCTGGCGCGAAGATCGGCCAGAGGTCACCAAAAAAGTGACCTGGGCAGCCAGCCTCGGCGACAGAAGTGAAAATGCCGATTATCAGTACAATAAAAAGCGACTGCGGGAAATCGATCGCCGCGTGCGCTACCTGACCAAATGCCTCGAGCAATTGAAGATTGTCGATTACTCGCCGCAGCAGGAAGGCAAAGTGTTTTTCGGCGCCTGGGTGGTGGTAGAAAATGAGGACGGCGACATTAAACGCTTCCGCATCGTCGGCTATGACGAAATTTTTGGCCGCCGAGACTACATCTCCATCGATTCGCCTATGGCCCGCGCGCTGCTTAAAAAAGAAGTGGGCGATGCAGCCACCGTCAATACGCCGGTCGGCGATGCCCTGTGGTACGTGAATGAGATCGAGTACGTAAAATAAGATTTCAGTTTTTTCCGAGCGGCCGCCCGCCGCCGCAGTACAGGCCGCTTTACGCGCTATGACTGTCGAGAGGCGGCCCGCTCCACTGGCATTTTCCCCGCGCAATCCGTATAACTGTCCCCCTGTTTACCAACCGTTCTCAACAGATACCAGACTTATGAATGACCCACTGAGCCGCATTATTGCAACAGAACTGCAGGCCCGGCCGGAGCAAGTTGACTCCGCCATCCGTCTGCTGGATGAAGGTAATACCGTGCCCTTTATTGCACGCTATCGTAAGGAAGTCACCGGGGGTCTGGACGATACCCAACTGCGCCAGCTGGAAACCCGCCTGGGTTATCTGCGTGAACTGGAAGACCGCCGTCAGACCATCCTTAAATCGATCGACGAGCAGGGCAAACTGACCGAACAGCTGGCGACGGCAATCACCGCCACGCAAAGCAAAACCGAACTCGAAGACCTCTACCTGCCTTACAAACCCAAGCGCCGCACCCGCGGTCAGATCGCGATTGAAGCCGGTCTGGAGCCTCTGGCAGACACCCTGTGGCAGGATCCTCAGCAGCAACCTGAACAACTGGCCGAAGGCTACGTTGATGCAGACAAAGGCGTAGCGGACGTAAAAGCCGCCCTCGACGGCGCGCGTTACATCCTGATGGAGCGTTTCGCCGAAGACGCCGCATTGCTGGCCAAGGTCCGTAACTACCTGTGGAAACATGCGCATCTGGTGTCCAAAGTGGTGGAAGGCAAGGAAGAGGCCGGGGCCAAGTTCCGCGACTATTTCGATCACCATGAACCCATTGCCCAGGTGCCATCGCACCGTGCGCTGGCCATGTTCCGCGGCCGTAACGAAGGCGTACTGCAGCTGGCGCTGAATGCCGATCCCCAGTTTGAAGAAGCCCCACGCGAAAGCCAGGCGGAGCAGATCATCATCAGCCATCTGGATCTGCGCCTGAATGATGCTCCGGCGGACGCCTGGCGCAAAGCGGTGGTCAACTGGACCTGGCGTATCAAGGTGCTGCTGCATCTGGAAACCGAACTGATGAGCACCGTGCGCGAACGTGCGGAAGACGAAGCGATCAACGTCTTTGCCCGTAACATGCATGACCTGCTGATGGCGGCACCGGCCGGTATGCGCGCCACCATGGGGCTGGATCCGGGCCTGCGTACCGGGGTCAAAGTGGCGGTAGTCGATGCTACCGGCAAGCTGGTCGCCACCGACACCGTTTACCCGCACACGGGCCAGGCCGCCAAAGCCGCAGCCATCGTCGCCGCACTGTGCATCAAGCATAAAGTGGAACTGGTCGCCATCGGCAACGGCACCGCATCGCGCGAGACCGAGCGCTTTTACCTCGACTTGCAACAGCAGTTCAGCGAAGTCAAAGCGCAGAAGGTGATCGTCAGCGAAGCCGGCGCTTCGGTGTACTCCGCTTCCGAACTGGCGGCGCTGGAGTTCCCTAACCTCGACGTCTCGCTGCGCGGTGCGGTATCCATCGCACGTCGTCTGCAGGATCCGCTGGCCGAGCTGGTCAAAATCGACCCGAAATCCATCGGCGTCGGCCAGTATCAGCATGACGTCAGCCAAAGCCAACTGGCGAAAAAGCTCGATTCCGTGGTCGAAGACTGCGTGAATGCCGTCGGCGTCGATCTGAACACCGCCTCGGTGCCGCTGTTGACCCGCGTAGCTGGCCTGACGCGCATGATGGCGCAGAACATCGTCACCTGGCGCGACGAAAATGGTCGCTTCAGCAACCGCGAACAACTGCTGAAAGTCAGCCGCTTGGGGCCGAAAGCCTTTGAACAGTGCGCCGGCTTCCTGCGTATCAACCACGGCGACAACCCGCTGGACGCCTCGACGGTTCACCCGGAAACCTACCCGGTGGTCGAACGCATTCTGGCGGCAACTCGTCAGGCTCTGCAGGATCTGATGGGCAACCCGGCGGCGGTGCGTAGCCTGAAGGCCAGCGACTTTACCGACGAGAAGTTCGGTGTGCCGACGGTGACCGACATCCTGAAGGAGCTGGAGAAACCGGGGCGCGATCCTCGTCCGGAATTCAAAACCGCAACCTTCGCCGAGGGCGTGGAAACCCTCAACGACCTGCAACCGGGAATGATCCTGGAAGGTTCGGTCACCAACGTCACCAACTTCGGTGCCTTTGTGGATATCGGCGTGCATCAGGATGGACTGGTGCATATCTCCTCGCTGGCGGACAAGTTTGTCGAAGATCCGCACACCGTGGTGAAAGCCGGCGATATCGTCAAAGTGAAGGTGATGGAAGTGGACCTGCAACGTAAACGCATAGCATTGAGCATGCGCCTGGACGAGCAACCGGGTGAAGGTTCCCCACGCCGCGGCGGCAATTCGGCGCCGGCCCGGGACAACGCTACCCGACCGCAGGCCAATAAGGCTAAACCGCGCGGTGGCAACACCTCGGCTGGCAACAGCGCCATGGGCGACGCACTGGCTGCCGCCTTCGGCAAAAAGTCGTAGTCAAAACGCAAGATGCACAGGGAGGGGTTAACCTCTCCCTTTTCCGCTAAATATCCTCACCTTTTTTTGACCCGCCTCAATAAAACTGCATTCTTCTTCCGCGCTACCGACAGCAATAATCACTCCGACTTTAAGCCCGGAAAAAACGTCGAATCGCCATTCATTAACATCGTTATTAACATTAAATTCTCATTTCAGCATTTCCCAGCGAAACACAAATGGTTAGCGCTCGTATTCAGCCTGTTAAATGTTGCCAAATAAATACCGATAGTGACGCCATCGAATAAAAGCAGTCGAATATGTCGTTAATTTTTTCAAAGTAGAAAAAATTACTACAATAACGTAACTGATTTAACTCACCATTCGCATTTGCACCCCGCCCGGCACGGTGATAAAAATAGCGCTGTCAGGCAATTGCATTCACTAAATGTGATCGCCACAACCTTTGGTTACCAATACCCCTATTTTTTGTATTGAATACGATAATTATTCTCACTATTATTATTTTGCGTGTTCACTGCATTACCTCATGGATTGAAAGCGTCGGCAGCCCGTGGTTTTTATCTCGGAACTGCCATTGGAACGTTCTTTTATCATCACCAGCCCAATAGCCTGGGCTTAGAGAAGGTTACATGCATCTTCTGCCTAAACGATCTTATAAGATCGCCGGCTTCGCCAATGAAATCGGCCCGGCTTATCGCCAAAAACTTTTATCCCTCGGCATGCTGCCAGGGTCGTCATTTGAAGTGGTACGCGTAGCGCCATTGGGTGATCCCATAGAAATCAAAACCCGCCGCGTCAGCCTGGTGCTGCGCCGGAAAGATCTGGCCCTGATCCTGCTCGACGGCCAATCCTGAGCCGTTGTGCCTTGGCCATGCGCATCGCCTGGCCCAATTTTCTTCGACTGATATCACGCTAAACTATGAAAAAACTCACGATTGGCTTAATAGGCAACCCCAACTCCGGCAAAACTACGCTGTTCAACCAGCTGACCGGGGCGCGCCAGCGGGTCGGTAACTGGGCTGGCGTGACGGTTGAGCGCAAAGAAGGCCTGTTCAACACCCCGCAATCGCAGGTGAAACTGGTCGATCTGCCCGGCACCTACTCCCTGACCACCATCTCGGAGCAAACCTCACTCGACGAGCAAATTGCCTGCCACTACATTCTCAGCGGCGACGCCGATCTGCTGATCAACGTGGTCGATGCCTCCAACCTGGAGCGCAATCTGTATCTGACGCTGCAACTGCTGGAGCTGGGCATCCCCTGCATTGTCGCGCTGAATATGTTGGACATCGCCAAAAGCCAAAAAATTAATATCGATATCGCGGCGCTGTCGGCACGTCTCGGCTGCCCGGTGGTGCCGATGGTGTCCACCAAAGCCGACGGCATTGGCGTGCTGAAGCAGATGATCGACAACCATCAGTTCAACGAATTAAAAGCGCTGGTGAACTACCCGCCGTTGCTGCTCAAGGAAATGACCACGCTGAGCGACGCCATGCCGCAGACCCTGCCAAGCGAGCAACGCCGCTGGCTGGCACTGCAGATGCTGGAAGGCGATATCTACAGCCACCAGCTTGCCGGCCCTGCGGCGGCCCTGCTGCCGGCCGCCAGACAGGCGCTGCAACGGCAGCAACAGGAAGACCCGGCGCTGGTGATTGCCGATGCACGTTATCAGTCAATCGCCACCCTGTGCGATGCCGTCAGCAATTCACAGCAGGCCATGCCGAACCGCCTGACCGAAGCTCTGGATAAAGTGATCCTCAATCGCTGGTTAGGGGTGCCCATCTTCCTGCTGGTGATGTATTTGATGTTCCTGCTGGCCATCAACCTCGGCGGCGCACTGCAACCGATCTTTGATATCGGGTCGGCGGCAATCTTTATTCAGGGTATTCAATGGCTGGGCTATACCCTGCACTTCCCTGAATGGCTGACCATTTTCCTGGCGCAGGGGGTCGGTGGCGGTATCAACACCGTGCTGCCGCTGGTACCGCAAATTGGCATGATGTACCTGTTCCTGTCGTTCCTCGAAGACTCCGGCTATATGGCGCGTGCGGCATTCGTGATGGATCGCCTGATGCAGGCGCTCGGGTTGCCCGGCAAGTCCTTCGTGCCGCTGATCGTCGGCTTCGGCTGTAACGTTCCTTCAATCATGGGCGCCCGCACGCTGGATGCGCAGCGCGAACGCCTGATTACCATCATGATGGCACCCTTCATGTCCTGCGGCGCCCGGTTGGCGATCTTCGCCGTGTTTGCTGCCGCCTTCTTTGGCCAGGACGGCGCGGGGGTGGTGTTCTCCTTGTATATGCTCGGCATTGTGGTGGCGATCCTCACCGGATTGGTGTTGAAGTACACCATCATGCGCGGTGAAGCCTCCCCCTTCGTAATGGAGCTGCCGGTTTACCATGTGCCGCACCTGAAAAGCCTGCTGCTGCAAACCTGGCAGCGTCTGAAAGGCTTCGTGCTGCGCGCCGGTAAGGTGATTGTGGTTGCCAGCATCTTTATTGGCGGCCTGAACAGCTTTTCGTTCAGCGGCAAGCCGGTGGATAACATTAATGACTCGGCGCTGGCATCGGTCTCCAAGGTGTTGACGCCGCTGCTGCAACCTATGGGTGTGCACAGCGACAACTGGCAGGCTACCGTCGGCCTGGTGACCGGTGCCATGGCGAAAGAAGTGGTGGTCGGTACGCTAAATACCCTGTACACCGCCGAACATATCAATAGCACCGAGTTTGATGCCGCCAACTTTAACCTGCTGGATGAACTGGGTGGCGCATTGGACACCACCTGGCAAGGGCTGAAAGACACCTTCAGCCTGAGCGTACTGTCCAACCCGATTGAGGCCAGCAAAGGCGACGGGGAAATGGACGTCGGCTCAATGGGCGTTATGAGCAGCAAATTCGGTTCCGGGGTTTCGGCCTACAGCTACCTGATCTTTGTCTTGCTGTACGTCCCTTGCGTCTCGGTGATGGGGGCCATCGCCCGCGAATCCAGCCGCGGCTGGATGACCTTCTCCATTCTCTGGGGATTGAACGTCGCCTACTCGCTGGCCACGCTGTTTTATCAGATTGCCACCTTCAGCCAGCATCCGCAGTACAGCCTGACGGCGATCGCCATCGTGGTGGTGTTCAATCTGCTGATCCTGTTCGGCCTGCGTCGGGCACGTAGTCGGGTCACGGTACGCCTGAGCAACGCCACTCCGGCGGCCTGTTGTCAGGGTGCCAAGGGCAATTGCCACTGATGGCCGGCCTGCTGCAGATCCGCGACGCATTGGCGCTGCACGGTAGCGTGCAGGCGCTTCAGCTCAGCCGTCAGTTGGCGGCCCCGCTGCCGCTGGTGCAGGCAATGCTGGAGCGTTTGGTCGCGATGGGAAAAGTGGAGCGTATCGAGCAGGATAACAGCGCTTGCCTGAGCGGCAGTTGCAAAAGCTGTCCGGAAGGCAAAGCGTGCAGCAGTACGGTGATATATCGGTTAAAACACTGAGAGGTGGGGCGCGGCACGAGGCGCGCCCCCTTCTGGATTATTGCTTGTCTTTGTACACTTCGGCGATAGCACTGAACTTGCCGTGCTCACGGCCTGCCAGGATCACGTAATATTGTCCGCCTTTCTCATCAGCCAGTTTGGACAGCTCTTCTTTAGCATCCATCGGCGATGTGGTTTGTGCGGTGGTGGTTACCGTACCGAGCTTCTCGTATTTACCCGGATTCTTATCCAGATCTTCCTTGGTCAGCAAGGTCGCCGCCAGGGTGCTGAAAGACACGGAACCCACAACTAACGCTGCAACAATCATTTTCAAAGATTTCATTACCATACCTCTCAAGGGATAATTTATTTGTTATGAAAGCCGTCCAGAGTAAATGCGCGATAATACTGACTGCCGTGACATCTTCGGACCTCGTTGCTTTCCCTGACGAGACCGTTTTCCCAGAGACGAAACGCCGAATGAAAATACGCACGCGTTTTTTCATTTTGCAGCCAACGCAGTTACCCACCTAAGTATCGAACAGGTTTATTTTTTATCCACTAAGCGGCTCTTTTTTTAGCGCTTTATTGTGCGATTTGGGGTCAGATCCCATTTTCGGCCACAAAGGTGCCAATAATTTCTGCAAATTCATCAGGGTGGGAAATGAATGGTGCATGAGCTGCTTTTGCAATGATGATTGATGGCGAGTTTGGCCACTTGGCATCAAGCAGTTCTGCCACCTTACGCGGCACCAAACCGTCCAGATAACCGTAAACCCGCAACAGCGGCAACGGCAGCTTGGCCAGTGGCTGGCGCAAATCGGCCGTTCGCAGTATTTCCAGCCCGCCGTTTAATACCTCAACGCTTGGCACCGGTTGGTTAAGCACCACCGATTTCAGCAGGCGGGCATCTTGCCGCGCGCTTTCCGTTCCCAGCGTCTGCAATGCCAGAAAACGCTCTACGGTACGCTGAAAATCCTGCCCCAGCTGATGCTGGAAACCGCTCAACACCTCCGGGCGGATCCCCGGCCAGTCATCCTGAGCGGCAAAACAGGGTGATGAAGCTACGGTGATCAACCCGCTCACCCGTTGCGGCTGCAGCAATGCAATCTGGCTGGCCACCAGCCCGCCCAGCGACCAGCCCAGCCACCAGGCCTGCGCCGGCGCCGCTGCCATTACGGTTTCCGCCATCTGTTCGAGTGACATAGGGCCAAACCCCTGGCTACGGCCATAGCCCGGCAGGTCGACCAGATGCAGGCGGAAATGCGGCGTCAGTCGCTCAATCATGCAATGCCACACTTCGGCATTCAGCCCCCAGCCGTGGAGCAGCACAAGATCGCGATCGCCTTCACCTATTGTTTGCCAGTACAACGCACTCATCCGTTATTGTCCTTTCATTCTCATCCGTCAGGGAGGACGGTTATGCTATCAATCCAGAGCCGCTGTTGGCTATGCCGACAGTCGCTGCGTCTTCATGGTCAGGGGATCTGCAGCTACTGCCTGCGTCACATGCCCGCCAAACCTTTGTGCTGCCCGCGCTGCGGCCTGCCCGCCGGCGATGCCAGATTACCTTGTGGCCGCTGCCTGCAACAGCCGCCGCCCTGGCAGGCGCTGGTGTTCGTCAATGACTATGCCGCGCCGCTGCGCCAACTGATAAAAAAGTTCAAGTTTCAGCACACGCCGGAGCTGGCCCCGCTGCTGGCGCGGCTAATCCTGCTGAACTGGCAACAGGCGCATCGAGAGCAATATCTGAACAGACCCGATATCATTTTAGCGGTACCCTTGCAGGCAAAACGTTGCTGGCGGCGTGGCTATAATCAGAGCGATCTGCTGGCGCGGCCGCTGGCCCACTGGCTAGGGTGCGATTATCGCCCCGCCGCCCTGAGCCGGGTGCGTAAAACGGCCCCGCAGCTACGGCTATCGGCCCGCGCGCGGCGGCGCAATCTGCGCGGTGCGTTTCGTTGCCATGAAGCCATGACGGGCCGACACGTCGCCCTGCTGGACGATGTGGTGACGACCGGCAGCACGGTCATGGAAATCGCCAAGTTGTTGCAGCGGCAGGGAGCCGCATCGATCCAGATCTGGTGCGTTTGCCGCACGTTGTAGTGCCAGGGCAATGGGCGTATTATAACCTAGTATTAAAGTCAACTATTTGAACTAACGAGCTAATGCCATGATTCGTATAACAGATACTGCACAGGAACACTTTGCCAAACTGCTGGCAAACCAAGAGGAAGGCACCCAAATCCGCGTATTCGTGATCAACCCGGGTACGCCTACGGCCGAATGCGGTGTCTCTTATTGCCCGCCGGACGCCGTGGAAGCGACAGACACCGAGCTGAAGTTCGAAAAGCTGTCCGCCTATATCGACGAGCTGAGCAAACCGTATCTGGAAGATGCCGAAATCGACTTCGTCACCGACCAACTGGGCTCGCAGCTGACGCTGAAAGCGCCAAACGCCAAAATGCGCAAGGTAGACGACAACGCGCCGCTGATGGAACGTGTTGAATACGTGCTGCAGTCGCAGATCAACCCACAGTTGGCCGGCCACGGCGGCCGCGTGACGCTGATGGAAATCACCGATGATAGCCTGGCCATCCTGCAGTTCGGCGGCGGCTGTAACGGTTGTTCAATGGTCGACGTGACGCTGAAGGAAGGCATCGAGAAAGAGCTGCTGCAGAAGTTCCCTGAACTGAAAGGCGTGCGCGATTTGACCGAGCACCAGCGCGGCGAGCACTCTTACTACTGATCTCCTGAACCAGGGCAGCCTACCCAGGGCGGATAAAAAAATGCCGGATTAGGTTAAGCCAATCCGGCATTTTCACGATGTGCAATTACCCCACCGAGACCTTGCGCCGCCGCTTGTCCAAATCCTTCAGCAGGCGATTGACCTGCTGATCGGCAAACATCTCTTCCAGCGTTTTAGTCAGTTTACGCCGCCAGTTAGGGTACTGATCGCTGGTGCCGGGAATATTGACCGGGTCCGCCATATCCAGCCAGTCTTCCGGCTGCAGACCCAGCAAGGCGCTGGCGCTGTCGGCGACATAACGCTGCAAACCACGGTTAAGCAGCGGGCTCATATTCAACAACGCCGCCTTTTTACCCACTTTCTGCGGCACACAGCCATAGTGATGCAAGCCGTCCAGTAACCCCTGCTTGGCGCGTTCGCGATCGGCGAACAGCTCTTTCAGGATCTCCGCGTCCGGATACAGCCCCAGCTTGTTGCCAAGCTTCAGATCGCCACTTTGCCAATAACCACGCAGCGTCGGCAGGTCGTGCGTGGTGATGGTCGCCATCGCCTGAACCGGATAGGCCTGCGGGGCGCGGAAGTGGTTCTCGCCGTCGCGTTCGAAGTACAGCACCTTATAGGAATAAACGCCGCTGTCGCGCAGCTTGCCGACGATTTCCACCGGAACGGTACCGAGGTCCTCACCAATCACCATGCAGCAGTGACGTTGACTTTCCAGCGCCAGCACCGCCAGCAGATCATCTACCGGATATTTCACGTAGGCGCCGTGAACGGCGGTTTCACCGTAAGGGATCCACCATAAACGCAGTAACGCCATCACATGATCAATACGCAGCGCACCACAGCTGGTCATATTGGCGCGCAGCAGATCGATAAACGGCTGATAGCCACGAGCCGCCATCACATGCGGATCCATCGGCGGCAGCCCCCAGTTTTGCCCTAGCGGCCCAAGAATGTCCGGCGGTGCGCCAACCGAGGCTTTCAGACAATACAGATCGCGTTCGCACCAGGTTTCAGCCCCCCCTTCCGCCACGCCAACCGCCAGATCGCGATAAAGGCCAATCGGCATCTGCTGTTGCTGACTCTGGCGGAAACAGTCGGCGAACTGGCTGGCAGCCAGCCACTGCAGCCACAGGTAAAATTGCACCTGTTCTTGCTGCTGCTGACAAAATTGCTTTACCGCAGCGCTGTCACCCTGCTGATATTCTTTCGGCCAGGCCGGCCAGCCCCACAGGCTGTCATCAGCGGCCGCAAGATGAGCATGCAGCGCGTCGAATGCCGCCTGCTGATACAAACTTTCACCGCCGTCGATAACAAACTGCTCGAATGCCTGGCGCTGCTCGTCACCGGGTTTGCGCGACTGGAACAGCGGGAATGCCAGTTGCAGCGCCGCCAGCTTAAGCTGCGTCACCTTGGTGTAATCCACCCGATCGCTGCCACGGGCCTCCGCCAGCTTTTTTTGCGTTGCCGGTTTCAGCCACCATTGCTGGGCGGCTTCGTTGCGTTGGAAATCTTCCACCGCATTCACATCGATATAGATCACGTTCAGCCAGCGGCGCGATGACGGGCTGTACGGGCTGGCACTTTCCGGGTTGGCCGGATACAGCGAGTGAATCGGGTTCAGCCCGACAAAAGCGCCGCCCCGTTCACCGACCTGCTCCACCATCTGGCGCAGGTCGCCAAAGTCACCGATGCCCCAGTTGCGATCGGAGCGAAGAGTGTAAAGCTGGACGCAGGCGCCCCACAGCTTCTTGCCGGTCAACAAGGCATCCGGTTCGAAGCAGCGTTTCGGTGCCACAATCAACCGGCACTGCCACTGCTGTTCGCCCTGTGTCAGCGTCAGTTGATGGTAGCCCGTTGGCAATTCAGCCGGCAGGGTGAAGGTTTTGCGTGCGCTGGCGCGGCCTTGCTGCCGGCCGCCGTCTTCACGCAGCAGCGTCCACTGATACTCACCGCTGCCCGCCAGCGGCAATGCCACCGGCGCGCCCTGATAAAACACCTTCACCGCCGGCAGCGGCGTCACCGCAGCCTCCTGCGGTGTGGCGCTCCGGCCCATGGCGTCCAGCAGCCTGCGCTTGGTGTCCTCAGCGATCGCCTGCTGTTGACCATGGGCATTAATATAATCGGCAGCGATACCCGCCTGAGCTGCCGCCTGATCGATGACCTTGCGATCCATTCGCTCTCCTTAACGCTTGGCTTGCCAGATACGCTGCTGGTAGTCGCGGATCGAGCGATCCGAACTGAACATCCCAACGCGTGCGGTGTTAAGAATAGTACGACGCGTCCATTCATCACGGTCACGATAGAGTTCGTCTACCTGCTGTTGAGCTTTGCAGTAAGAAGCAAAGTCCGCCAGCACCAAATAAGGGTCGCCGCCCTCCAGCAGGCTGTGCAGCATCATGTCGAAAGCATGCTTGTCGCCGTTGCTGAATGCGCCGCTCGCCAATTCGTCCAAAATCGCTTTCAGGTGTTTGTCTTTCTTGCGGTAGCTGAGCGGATCGTAGCCTTTCGCCAGCAGTGCCTTCACCTGATCCACGGTGTTGCCGAAGATAAAGATGTTGTCTTCGCCCACCTGCTCGGCGATTTCCACGTTAGCGCCATCCAGCGTGCCGACGGTCAACGCACCGTTTAACGCCAGCTTCATGTTGCCGGTCCCAGAAGCTTCTTTACCGGCGGTGGAGATCTGTTCGGAGATATCCGCAGCCGGGATCATCAGCTCAGCGACGGAAACGCGGTAATCAGGAATAAACGCCACTTTCAGGCGATCCTTCACCAGCGGATCGTTGTTGATCTTCGAAGCCGCCTGGTTGATCGCATAAATGATGTTTTTCGCCAGGTAATAGCCCGGAGCCGCTTTGGCGCCAAACAGGAACACGCGCGGCACGATGTCCAACTGCGGGTTATCGCGCAGTTGGCGATACAGCGACAGGATATGCAGCAGGTTAAGGTGCTGGCGTTTGTATTCGTGCAGGCGCTTGATCTGCACGTCGAAAATCGCGTCCGGGTTCAGTTTCAATCCCATGACGTCGTGCACATAATTGGCCAATACGACTTTATTATCGCGCTTGATTTGCTGATAGCGCTGACGGAACGCCGCGTCATCGGCGAACTTCTCCAACCCTTTCAACGCGTCAAGATCGTTAGCCCACTCCACCTTCAGCGTTTCGTCGATCAGCCCAGACAGCGCCGGGTTACACTGCTTCAGCCAGCGACGCGGCGTGATGCCGTTGGTGACGTTGTGGAATTTGTTCGGCCACAGTTGGTGGTATTCCGGGAACAGATCTTTCACCACCAGATCGGAGTGCAATTGCGCCACACCGTTGACCGCAAAGCCGCTGACCACGCACAGGTTAGCCATACGAACCTGCTTGTTATGGTGCACCGCCAACTTGGCCCACACCGCGTCGTCACCCGGCCAGTGTTGGTCCACCAGCTTTTTGAAGTTGGCGTTGATCTGCTTGATGATGGAGAAGTGGCGCGGCAGCAGGCTGCGTACCAGCTTCTCATCCCAGCACTCCAGCGCTTCCGGCATCAGGGTATGGTTGGTGTAGGCGAAGGTCTTGCTGGTGATGGCCCAGGCGGCATCCCACGCCAACTGATGTTCATCCAACAGAATGCGCAGCATTTCCGGAATGGCGATGGTCGGGTGGGTGTCGTTAAGCTGGATCACTTCGTACTTCGGCAGATCTTCAATCTTGCGGCCCGCCAGATGGTGCTTACGCAGGATATCCGCCACCGAGCAGGCACACTGGAAGTATTGTTGCATCAGGCGCAGGCGCTTGCCCGCCTGGTGGTTGTCATTCGGATACAGCACCTTGGTCAGCTTGGCCGCTTCAACGCCCTGCTTCTCCGCCTGCAGGAATTTACCGTCGTTGAAATCGCCAAGATTAAATGGATGTTGATGGGTGGCCTGCCACAGACGCAGCGGTTGAGTCACGCCATTGCGGAAGCCCAACACCGGCAGATCCCAGGCCTCGCCGCGCAGGGTAAATGCCGGGCGCCACAGTTCGCGGCCATCGGCCAATTTCTCCAGTTTCCCGCCGATGCCCACATCCACCGACAGCGCGGCGTTGTGGCGGAACCACGGATAGCTTTCGCGCTGCCAGTTATCCGGCGCTTCCTGCTGCTGGCCGTCGCTAAACGACTGGCGGAACAGCCCGTATTGGTAATTCAGCCCGTAACCGGTGGCCGGTTGCTCCACCGTCGCCATCGAATCCAGGAAACAGGCCGCCAAACGCCCCAGCCCGCCATTGCCCAACGCCGGATCGGTTTCCTGCTCCAGCAGATCCGCCAGTTTGATATCCTGCTCCGCCAATGCCTGCTCGACGGTGTCATACCAGCCCAGGTTAATCAGGTTGTTGGCCGTCAGGCGACCAATCAGAAACTCCATCGAAATGTAGTTCACGTGGCGCAGCGGCTTGCTGCTTTTGCGCGGTGCAGGTTGTGCAGCCAACTGCTCGGCCAATGCCGCGCTTACCGCCTCCCACCATTGGTGCTGAGTCATCTGTTGTGCAGAACTGAGGCCAAACTTTTGCCACTGACGGGTCAGTGCCGCCAGGAAAGCATCCTTTTTAAGCGTAGGCTGGGACATAAAAAACTCTCTATCCAGTAAGTGGGTCAAATTAGCGTTATCGTGCCGGGGAGAAAGAGTGAAGGCATCATCCCGCCTGGGGATTAGCTGGGGAGGAGGATTGGGGCGTAGCTAAAATTGTGATCTCAGGCACTTTTTGACTCCCTTGCATCATGCAAAAAAGCCCACCGACGGACACAGTGAGCACTGAGAACAAGGTGAAAACTTGTTCAATGACGTTAGCACAGTTATTGCAGAGGCTACAGTCGCCTGCGCGCCCATAAATGCTTTCCTGTACCTGCGTCACTTAAGCGCGCTAAAACACCACGCTTCCACAGGGCTTTAGCTGTAAACGTAAAAAAGTGTGATCAATAGCAATATAACTCCAAGCCGATGCGGAACCTTGTTGCAATACGTTTAACGTTGTCAGAAGTTAGGAGGGGGATTAATTACGAGCCATAAAATAATTAACCCCACTCCGATCCCGGCAGGCGTCGCGATGCAATGAACGTCAACGGGCAGGCCAACGGCTACGGAAACCGCGATTTTCACTCTGGAATACTATGCTAATCCCATCAAAACTGAGCCGTCCGGTACGGCTGCAAAATACCGTGATCCGCGATCGCCTGCTGGCCAAATTAGCCAGCACGGCCAACTATCGTCTGACATTGGTCAATTGCCCTGCGGGATACGGGAAAACGACGCTGGTCGCTCAGTGGGCGGCCGGCAAATCAGATTTAGGCTGGTATTCGCTGGATGAAAGCGACAACCAGCCCGAGCGCTTCGCCAGCTACCTGATCGCCGCCTTGCAACACGCCAGCGGCGGCCACTGCGTCAAAAGCGAAGCACTGAGTCAAAAGCATCAGTACGCCAGCCTGTCGGCACTGTTCGCCCAGGTGTTTATCGAGCTTTCCGACTGGCATCAGCCACTGTATCTGGTGATTGACGACTACCACCTGATCACCAATGACGTGATTCATGAAGCCATGCGCTTTTTCCTGCGCCACCAGCCGGAAAATCTGACGCTGATCCTGTTGTCCCGCACCTTGCCGCCGTTGGGCATTGCCAACCTGCGCGTGCGTGACCAACTTCTGGAGATGGGCACGCAGCAGCTGGCGTTTACCCATCAAGAAGCCAAACAGTTCTTCGACTGTCGCCTGACGGCCCCCATGGAACAGCATGACAGCAGCCGGCTGTGCGATGAGGTCGAAGGTTGGGCCACCGCACTGCAGCTCATTGCGTTATCCGCCCGTCAGTCCACCTCTTCCGCCCAGCAGTCGGCCAAACGCCTGGCGGGCCTTAATGCCAGTCACCTGTCGGATTATCTGGTGGACGAAGTGTTGGATCACGTCGATGCCGAGGCGCGCGCCTTCCTGCTGCGTTGTTCGGTGCTGCGTTCCATGAACGATGCGCTGATCGTCCGCCTGACCGGCGAAGACAACGGCCAGCAACGGCTGGAAGAGCTGGAGCGTCAGGGCTTGTTTATCCACCGCATGGACGACAGCGGCGAGTGGTTCTGTTTCCACCCGTTGTTCGCCACCTTCCTGCGTCAGCGTTGCCAATGGGAATTGGCGCTGGAGCTGCCGGGCCTGCACCGGGCCGCCGCCGAAGGCTGGCTGGCGCTGGGGTATCCGGCGGAGGCAATCCACCACGCGCTGGCGGCCAGCGACGTCAGCATGCTACGCGATATTCTGTTGCAGCACGCCTGGTCGCTGTTCCACCACAGTGAGCTGGCCCTGCTGGAAGAGTGTCTGAACGCACTTCCCTACGAAAAGCTGATCCAAAACCCCAAGCTTGCACTGCTGCAAGCCTGGCTGGCGCAGAGCCAGCACCGCTATATCGAAGTGAACACCCTGCTGGAGCGCGCCGAGCAGGCGATGCGCGAGCATAAAATTGACGTCGATCGCACCCTGCATGCCGAATTCGATGCCCTGCGCGCGCAGGTGGCCATCAACGCCGGCAAACCGGAAGAGGCCGAACGCCTGGCCACCGAAGCGCTGAAATTCCTGCCGCTTTCCAGCTATTACAGCCGCATCGTCGCCACCTCGGTCACCGGCGAAGTCCATCACTGCAAGGGCGAGCTGGCTCGCGCACTGCCGATGATGCAGCAGACCGAGCAGATGGCGCGACGCCATCAGGCATACCACTACGCGCTTTGGGCGCTGCTGCAGCAGAGCGAAATTCTGATTGCCCAAGGGTTCCTGCAGGCCGCCTACGAAACGCAGGACAAAGCTTTTGAGCTGGTGCGCGAACAGCATCTGGAACAGCTGCCGATGCACGAGTTCTTGCTGCGTATCCGTTCACAAATTCTGTGGTCCTGGTCGCGACTGGACGAAGCGGAAGACGCCGCCCGCGAAGGCCTGAAAATCCTGGCCAACTACCAGCCCCAACAGCAGTTGCAGTGCATTGCCATGTTGGCCAAGTGCTCGCTGGCGCGTGGCGATCTGGATAACGCCAATGCGCATATGCAACGTTGCGAAGTCCTGCTGCACGGCTCTCAATACCACCGCGACTGGCTGACCAATGCCGACAAACCGCGGGTGATCCACTGGCAGATGACCGGCGACACCGCAGCCGCGGCCCAATGGCTGCGCCAGACCGAAAAACCCGGCATGGCGGACAACCACTTTATGCAGGGCCAGTGGCGCAACATTGCCCGGGTGCAGATCATGCTGGGCCAGTATGAAGAGGCCGAAGTGGTGCTCGATGAGCTCAACGACAATGCCCGCCGCCTGCGCCTGGTTAGCGATCTGAACCGTAACCTGTTGCTCAGCAACCAGCTTTACTGGCAGATGGAGCGTAAAAGCGACGCGCAAAAAGTTCTGATGGAGGCGCTTTCACTGGCCAGCCGCACCGGATTTATCAGCCATTTCGTCATTGAAGGCGAAGCGATGGCGCAGCAACTGCGCCAATTGATTCAGCTTAATACGCTGCCGGAGTTGGAAAATCATCGCGCTCAACGTATTCTGCGCGATATCAACCAGCATCATCGGCATAAGTTCGCGCATTTTGACGAGAACTTCGTCGATAAGCTGCTAACTCACCCTCAGGTACCGGAACTGATCCGCACCAGTCCGCTGACGCAGCGCGAATGGCAGGTACTGGGGCTGATTTATTCCGGCTACAGCAACGACCAAATCGCCGGCGAACTGGACGTGGCAGCCACCACCATCAAAACCCATATCCGCAACCTGTACCAAAAGTTGGGCGTAGCCCACCGCCAGGAAGCGGTACAGCAGGCGCAACAACTGCTGAAGATGATGGGGTACGGCGCCTGACGAATACAGAAAGGACTAATCGATTATGGAAGATGTCATTATAGACAACGCTAAACCATCAGATGCGGGAGAGGTCGTCAGGCTTATCGCGCTGGCGGATAAAGATGCGGTACTGGCCCTGTCTGGCAAAGACGATATCAACGAAGCCCTTTTTCAGTACGAAGTGAACTTCGGCCGCCATGATGTGTATTTTGGCTATAAAAATGTCTTCGTGGCTCGGGACAAGGAAAAAATCCTTGGCTGTATCCTCTATTTCAAAGGGGAAGACGAGTCAGGGTTCACGGCCATAACAGAGCATCGAGCTGAAATGGAAAATGAATCAGATCCCGATGAAATATATATCGATTCCCTGGCCGTCCTGCCGGAGTGCAGAGGACGAGGGATAGCAAAATCTCTGATTAACCGTGTCGTTGAGGAAGCCGGGCGGCAAGGGCTCAATAAAGTCGGCCTTCTGGCCGATACCAAAAAGCCCCACCTGAAAGCCCTGTACCAAAAGCTAGGGTTCAATGTGACGGCGGAGATAGAGCTGCTCAACGATCGCTACGAAAAGATGACGGTCGCAACGGGCGCGTAATCAGTCAGGAAAAGGGGTCGCTTCTCCGATAGTGTTCCGTATGCCAGCAACATAACTCGCGTGATAAACCACAGTCTTCATCTGGTCTTAATTGCTACGAAATTGATTACAATGGCGGCATATTCTTATTACGAGGCAGTTGGCAGTTATGGAACAGTTTGAAGCGATCAACGTTGAGCAGGCGCACAGCCGTTGGAAAGACGACAGCGCCGCGCTGGTCGACATCCGCGATCCCCAGAGTTTTGAAGCCGGGCACACGCCAGGCGCCTTCCACCTGACCAACGCCAGCCTGCAAACCTTCATGCAGCAAAACGACTTTGATCGTCCGGTGATGGTGATGTGCTACCACGGCAACAGCAGCCGCAGCGCGGCGCAATACCTGCTGCATCAGGGGTTTGACGCGGTGTACAGCATCGACGGCGGCTTTGAGGCCTGGGCTCGCCAGTATCCTCAGGACGTTGAAACCTCCGCATAATCCTCCCCCCGCCGTCTCGGCGGGTTCCTTTTTCGCGCTTTTAGTGAGTGTTTTTGCGGGTTTTTCACAGATCTGCTGCCTGCGCTCAGGATTTCGACGGTATAATCGGCCGTCAACGCCATCGGGGCAAACCGGCGGCTAAAATCATTCACTTAGACGGAAAAGCCATGGTTAGAGTAATCGCCGTATCCAACCCCCGCCTGGCGCAGGCCTTTGTCGACTATATGGCGACACAGGGCATCGAGCTACGGGTGCACAACAGCGGCGAAGCGGCAGAGATCTGGCTGGCTGACGACAGCCATCTGGAGCAGGTACAACATGAGCTGCAGCAGTTTCTGATCGATCCACTCAACAGCCGCTACCGGGCCGCCAGTTGGCAGGCCGGCAAGACCGACGCCGAGCTGCACTACCAGGGCTATTCTTATCTGCAAACCTTGCGCAGCAAGGCCGGCCCGCTGACGCTGAGCGTGATGGCGCTGTGCATTGTGGTCTATATCCTGATGCAGATACTGGGCGACGACGCGGTAATGTACTGGCTGTCCTGGCCGCAGAACAGCGAGCAGTACACGCAACTGTGGCGCTGGGTCAGCCATGCTTTCCTGCATTTCTCGCTGCTGCACATCACCTTTAACCTGATGTGGTGGTGGTATCTCGGCGGCCCGATGGAAAAACGCCTCGGCGCCGGCAAGCTGTTCGTGCTGGCGGTGGTCTCGGCCTTTTTCAGCGGTTGGGCGCAGTCGCTGTTCAGCGGTGCCTTGTTCGGTGGTCTGTCCGGCGTGGTCTATGCGCTGATGGGTTACTGCTGGCTTAGCGGCGAACGTGCGCCGGAACGCGGTCTGATGCTGCCACGCGGCCTGATGGTGTTTTCGGTGCTGTGGCTGGTGGCCGGATATTTCGATATTTTAGGAATGTCGATCGCTAACGCGGCACACGTAGCCGGTTTAGTGTTAGGGTTATTGATGGCATTTTGGGACACGCGTCATCGCGCGCACAACGAACAATAACAGCCAGGTACAAGCCGGGCGTTTTAGGGGATTACCGTGAAGCAAACACAGCGTCATGACGCAATTATCGAGCTGGTGCGCCTGCAGGGGTATGTCAGCACGGAAGAACTGGTCGAACATTTTGACGTCAGCCCGCAAACGATTCGCCGTGATTTGAATGACCTGGCCGATCAGAACAAAATCCAACGCCACCACGGTGGGGCCGCGCTGCCCTCCAGCTCGGTGAATGCCGCGTATAACGATCGTAAAGTGATGTGGTCGGAACAGAAAGCGCGTATTGCCCAACGCGTCGCCAGCCAGATCCCGGACGGCGCCACGCTGTTTATCGACATCGGCACCACGCCGGAAGCGGTCGCTCATGCGCTGATGAACCACAAGAACCTGCGCGTGGTGACCAATAACCTGAACGTCGCCACCCTGCTGACCGCCAAAGAAGATTTCCGCCTGATCCTGGCCGGTGGCGAAGTGCGCACCCGCGACGGCGGCATCATGGGCGAGGCCACGCTGGACTTTATCTCCCAGTTCCGTCTCGATTACGGCATTCTGGGTATCAGCGGCATCGATATGGACGGCTCGCTGCTCGAATTCGACTATCACGAAGTGCGCACCAAACGCGCAATTATCGAAAACTCGCGCTGCGTCATGCTGGTGACCGACCACTCCAAATTCGGCCGCAATGCGATGGTCAACCTTGGTAACATGAACCTGATCGACTATCTGTTTACCGACCAGCTGCCACCGCCAAGCGTGATGAAAATCATCGAGCAGTACGACGTACAACTCGAACTGTGCTAAGCCCTTTCCGCCACGTTTAACCCTGCGGTACCGCTTTTCAGCGCCATTACGCCCGCCGTTTTCTCCGGGGTTCAGCCTGCTGGCCCCGGTCATTCCCAATCGAAATACCCCCTCTTTTTGTATAACTACTATCATCAAACTGTTACCTCTATCACGCCTAAATGTTTTTGTTTGGTTAAGTCTTGGCTTGTTTGTTGGTTTTTGATTACAATCATGAGCGAAAACGAACATGAAAGAGCTATTTCGAACATCTGGAGGAAGTTGACGTGGAAACCAAAGACTTGATCGTTATCGGTGGCGGCATCAACGGTGCCGGCATCGCGGCGGATGCTGCCGGGCGCGGCCTGTCCGTACTGCTGCTGGAAGCGCAAGACTTGGCCTGTGCTACGTCTTCCGCCAGTTCCAAACTGATCCACGGTGGCCTGCGCTACCTGGAACACTATGAATTCCGTTTGGTCAGCGAAGCGCTGGCAGAACGTGAAGTGCTGCTGAAACTGGCACCGCACATTGCCTTCCCAATGCGCTTTCGCCTGCCGCACCAGCCGCACCTGCGTCCGGCCTGGATGATCCGTATCGGCCTGTTCCTGTACGATCACCTGGGCAAACGCACCAGCCTGCCGGGCAGCAAGGGTTTGCGCTTTGGACCAGAATCGGTGCTGAAGCCTGAATTGAAGCGCGGTTTCGAATATTCCGACTGCTGGGTTGACGATGCTCGCCTGGTGGTGTTGAACGCCCAGGAAGTGGAAAAACGCGGTGGCGAAGTTCGCACTCGTACCAAGGTCACCCGTGCATGGCGTGAGAATGGCCTGTGGATGGTTGAAGCGGTCGATGTCGACAGCGGCAAAACCTTTACCTGGCGTGCCAAGGGCCTGGTGAACGCCACTGGCCCATGGGTGAAGCACTTCTTCGACGACGGCCTGAAACTGAAATCGCCTTACGGTATCCGCCTGATCAAAGGCAGCCACATCGTGGTGCCGCGCGTACACGATCAGCCGCAGTCCTATATTCTGCAGAACGAAGACCACCGTATCGTGTTCGTGATCCCATGGAATGACGAGTTCTCCATCATCGGTACCACCGACGTGGAATACCACGGCGATCCGAAAGACGTGAAGATTGACGATAACGAAATCAACTACCTGCTGAAAGTGTATAACGATCACTTTAAGAAACAGCTGGGCCGTGACGATATCGTCTGGACTTACTCCGGCGTGCGCCCACTGTGCGACGACGAATCGGACTCACCGCAGGCGGTCACCCGCGACTACACGCTGGACGTGCATGACGAACAGGGCAAAGCGCCGCTGCTGTCGGTGTTCGGCGGTAAGCTGACCACCTATCGCAAGCTGGCTGAGCATGCGATGGAAAAACTGGCACACTACTACCCTGGCTGCGGCCCGGCGTGGACCAAAAACGGTTCGCTGCCAGGCGGTGACATCGGTGGCGATCGCGACAGCTACGCCGCAAAACTGCGCCGCGAGCACAGCTGGTTGCCTGAAGCACTGGCGCGTCGCTTTGCTCGCACCTACGGCAGCCACAGTGAGCTGATCCTGGCCGGTGCCAACAGCCTCAACGATCTGGGCGAAGATTTCGGTCACGGCCTGCATGAAGCCGAGCTGCGCTACCTGATCGAAAAAGAGTGGGTGGTAGAGCTGGATGATGCTATCTGGCGCCGCACCAAGTTGGGCATGTGGTTGGACGAAGCGCAGCAGGCACGAGTCAAAGCCTGGCTGGCGGAACACGCGAAAGCGAAAACGCTGTCTCTGGCATCGTAAGACGCCAAACGTAAAAAGGGCCGGATATCCGGCCCTTTTGCATTAAAGCTTGATGGGTTTGATGTGCCAGATTTCGTCCGCATACTCCTGAATGGTGCGGTCGGAAGAGAAGTAGCCCATATTGGCGATATTCAACACCGCCCGACGCGTCCAGTCGTCCTGATTGCGATACACCTCATCCACCTTGTCCTGCGTATCCACATAGCTGCGGTAATCTGCCAGCAACTGGTAGTGATCGCCCAGGTTTACCAGGGAATCAAACAGGTTGCTGTAGCGCTTGGGCTCCTCAGGGCTGTAAACGCCGGTGGCGATCTGGGTCAGCGCCTGATGCAGCTCGGGATCCTGCTCATAGTACAGATGCGGGTTGTAGCCATTGCGGCGCAGCTCCTCGACCTGTTCGGCCGTATTGCCGAAGATAAAGATGTTCTCCGCCCCTACGTGCTCCAGCATTTCAACGTTGGCGCCATCCAGCGTGCCGATGGTCAGCGCACCGTTAAGCGCGAACTTCATATTACTGGTGCCGGATGCCTCGGTACCTGCCAGCGAGATCTGTTCGGACAGGTCCGCCGCCGGAATAATCATTTGCGCCAGGCTGACGCTGTAGTTTGGAATGAACACCACTTTCAGTTGCGTATGCACTCGCGGATCGTTGTTGATCACCTTGGCGACGTCGTTGATCAGGCGGATGATTTGCTTGGCGGCGTAATAGGCCGAAGCCGCCTTGCCGGCAAAGATCACCACGCGCGGTACACGCTCGGTTTCCGGATCTTGCAACAGACGGTTATACAGCGTGATCACGTGCAGTACGTTGAGCAATTGCCGTTTGTACTCGTGGATACGTTTAATCTGCACGTCAAACAGCGCGTCCGGGTTGACCACCACATTCAACGTTTTGGCGATGTAGGTCGCCAGTCGCTCCTTGTTCTGCCGTTTGGCGCTTTGCACCGCCTTCAGGAAGCTGGGGTAATCGATATTGGCCTTGATCTCGCTCAGTTGGCTGAGATCGGTACGCCAGGTCTGACCGATGCTGTCATCCAGCACGTCAGACAGCGGTCGGTTAGCCAGCCCCAGCCAGCGCCGTGGGGTGACGCCGTTGGTTTTATTGCAGAAGCGATTAGGGAAAATACGGGCGAAATCGGCAAACAGCGATTGCACCATCAGTTCGGAGTGCAGCGCCGAAACGCCGTTAACCTTGTGGCTCGCCACCACCGCCAGCCACGCCATACGCACACGACGACCATTGGTTTCATCAATGATCGACACCCGCGCCAGCAACTCATTGTCGCCCGGCGCCACTTCCTGCACCTGTTTGAGGAAGTGATCGTTAATCTCGAAAATCAGCTGCAGGTGACGCGGCAGGATCCGGCCAATCATGTCCAGCGGCCAGGTTTCCAGCGCTTCGCTCATCAACGTGTGGTTGGTGTAAGAAAACACCTGCTCGACCACCGCCCAGGCATCCAGCCAGCTGAACTTATGTTCGTCGATTAGCCGGTGCATCAGCTCAGGGATAGACAACACCGGGTGGGTATCATTGAGGTGAATAGCAATCTTGTCTGCCAGGTTGTCGAAGCTTTTATGCATCGTCCAATGGCGGTTGAGGATATCCTGCACCGTGGCCGATACCAGGAAATACTCCTGCCGCAGGCGAAGCTCACGCCCTGAATACGTCGAGTCATCGGGATAGAGCACGCGTGATACGTTTTCAGAATGGTTTTTATCCTCAACCGCCGCAAAGTAATCGCCCTGATTGAATTTACCCAGGTTGATTTCATTACTGGCCTGCGCGCTCCACAGCCGCAGCGTATTGGTGGCGTCGGTATCAAAACCGGGGATCACCTGATCGTAAGCGGTAGCGATGATCTCTTCGGTTTCCACCCAACGCGCCTTGGCGCCTTCCTGCTGGATCCGTCCGCCAAAGCGTACCTTATAGCGGGTGTTATGACGCGGGAACTCCCACGGATTACCGTATTCCAGCCAATAGTCCGGTGACTCCATCTGCTGGCCGTTAACGATATTCTGTTTGAACATGCCGTATTCGTAACGAATGCCGTAGCCCCGACCCGGCAGCGCCAGCGTCGCCAGCGAATCCAGGAAGCAGGCGGCCAATCGGCCCAGCCCGCCGTTGCCCAGCCCGGGATCGTTCTCCTCCTCCAGCAGTTCGCCCAGGCTCAGCCCCATCTCATTCAACGCGTCGTCGATATCCTGATAAATCCCCATCGACAGCAAGGCGTTGGACAGCGTCCGGCCAATCAGAAACTCCATCGACAGGTAATAAACCTGGCGCACATCCTGCGAAAGTTGCGCACGGTTAGAGCGTAACCAGCGCTCCACCATACGGTCGCGCACCGCAAACAGCACGGCGTTCAACCAGTCATGCTGGTTGGCGATAGCCGGATCCTTGCCGACGATAAACATTAACTTATAGGCGATGGAGTGTTTCAGCGCTTCAACACTGACCGTGGGTGAGGTGTAACTAATCGGTGAAGTCATAGCTTTTCGATCCCCTGAAGGGGGCGCATATATTCGCCCGGAATAGATGCGCCCCACTGAACTCGGGCGCCGCATGTTGCGCCCCTACAACCTACAATAGCGGGTGTCGCTGCACGTCATGACGTCTACAACAAACGCTGATAAAGCGACAGGTATTCTTTTGCCGCGACCTGCCAGCCAAAATCCACGCTCATGGCGTGGCGCTGGACGTGACGCCAATGCTTCGGCCTGCTCCACAGCACCATGGCGCGCCGAATGGCGTTGCCCAGTGCGGTGGCGTCACAATCATCAAACACAAATCCGCTGGCGCTGCCGTCGGCCAGATTCTCCAACGCGCAGTCCACCACCGTGTCCGCCAGCCCCCCGGTGCGGCGCACCAGCGGCAGCGTGCCGTATTTCAGGCCATAGAGTTGGGTCAGCCCGCAGGGTTCAAAGCGGCTCGGCACCATGATCACATCGGCCCCGCCGATGATCCGGTGCGAGAAGGCTTCGTGGTAACCAATCTGTACGCCAACCTGCTCCGGATAGTCGGCGGCAGCGGCGAGGAACGCCTGTTGCAGCACCGCATCGCCGGCCCCCAGCAGCGCCAGTTGGCCCCCCTGCTCCAGCAGCGCCGGCAGGGCTTCCAGCACCAGATCCAGCCCTTTCTGGCTGGTCAGACGGCTCACTACCGCAAACACCGGCAGCGACTCGTCCACCTTCAGGCCCATGGCTTTTTGCAGGTGCAGCTTGTTCTTGACCTTGTTCTTCAGATCGTCAGCGTCGTAACGGGCGGTCAGACGCGGATCGTGGGACGGGTCCCAAATTTTGTCATCTACGCCGTTAAGAATGCCGCTCAAGCGCCCCTGATGCTGGCGCTCCTGCAGCAGCCCCTCCATGCCATAGCCAAACTCCGGCCGGGTAATTTCCCGCGCGTAGGTCGGGCTGACGGCGGTGATATGGTCGGCGTAGTACAAACCCGCCTTCAGGAATGACATCTGGCCGTAAAACTCCAGGCCATAGACGTTGTAGAACGAAGGCGGTAACCACAGCTCTGCCACGTGATGGGCGGAGAATAGCCCCTGATAGGCCAGGTTGTGCACGGTGAAAATGGATCGCGCCGGATGGCCATTGGCGGCCAGATAGGCGCAAGCCAGCCCCGCATGCCAGTCATGGGCATGCACTACCTGCGGACGCCAGTACCGAT
The DNA here is from genome assembly GCF_014164835.1 of Serratia sp. OS31. Classification (NCBI taxonomy): domain Bacteria; kingdom Pseudomonadati; phylum Pseudomonadota; class Gammaproteobacteria; order Enterobacterales; family Yersiniaceae; genus Serratia; species Serratia sp. OS31. Next base: position 56,695 of record NZ_JACJFQ010000020.1, read on the forward strand.
CCAACCCCTTGGCCAGCTCGCAGGCCATCCAGCCCAGCAGGGCAAAGCGCCGGTGGTTGTCGGAATAGGCATTCATTGATTGGTCGTGATACGGGCTGCCCGGCCGCTCGTACAGCCAGGGGGCATCAATCAGGTAAATGCCCACGCCGTGGTAGGTGCCGTAACGCAAGCCGACCCGACCGGCAAAAGAATCGATTTCTGCCACCAGCACGGAATCCGGTATGCCGTTGCGCACGTCAGGAAAAGCGGGCAATAACACCCGAACATCGCCGCCCTCGGCGATCTGAGCCGCGGGTAATGCGCCAACCACGTCTGCGAGCCCCCCGGTTTTCAACAGGGGGAACATTTCAGAACATACGTGTAAAACCTGCATTATCACTCCTGAGAATCGGCAAAATTACTCTGGAAAAGCAGGCTTGCCGCTGTTGTTAACCCCGCGTTGTGCAAGCCATCAGTCCGTTTATATGGCGGCAGGCTATCGTTCTGCCGACTACCTTAACTCACAACTTTGACAACATTTCGCGCGTCACCAGCACAATGCCACCTTCCGAGCGATAAAAGCGTTTGCTGTCCTCGTCGGCGTTTTCGCCAATCACCATCCCCTCGGGAATATGGCAGGCACGGTCGATAATGCAGCGCCGCAGCCGGCAGGAACGGCCGACGTTAACGTCCGGCAGCAATACGGTAGAGTCGATGGTGCAGAACGAGTTCACCCGCACCCGCGGGAATAGCACCGAATGCACCACCACCGAACCGGAGACGATGCAACCGCCGGACACCAGCGAGTTCATGGTCATGCCGTGGCTGCCGGAGCGATCCTGCACAAACTTGGCCGGCGGCAGCGGTTCCATGTGGGTGCGGATCGGCCAGGCGCGGTCATACATATCCAGCTCCGGCGTTACCGAAGCCAGATCGAGGTTGGCGCGCCAGTAGGCCTCCAGCGTACCCACATCGCGCCAATACGGTGGCAGATCGGGGTTAGAGGTCACGCAGGACAGCGTGAACGGGTGCGCCCAAGCCGCTTTCTGGGCAGTGATTTTCGGGATCAGATCCTTACCGAAATCGTGGGTGGAGCCCGGCGTCGACATGTCCTCCTCCAGCAGTTGGAACAGGTAGTCGGCGTTAAAGATGTAGATCCCCATGCTGGCCAGCGACATATCCGGATTGCCCGGCATCGGCGGCGGGTTGCTGGGCTTTTCCAGGAATTCGAGGATCAGATCGTTTTCGTCCACTTCCATCACGCCGAACTCGCTGGCTTCCTCACGGGGTACCGGCAAGCAGGCGACGGTGCATTGCGCGCCCTTTTCCACGTGGTCGATCAGCATGCGCGAGTAATCCATCTTGTAGATGTGATCGCCCGCCAGGATCACCACATATTCGGCGTCGTAACGGCGAATGATATCCAGGTTCTGGTACACCGCATCCGCCGTGCCCTTGTACCAGTGCTCGGTACTGAGGCGTTGCTGGGCTGGCAACAGGTCAACAAACTCGTTCATCTCTTCGTTGAGGAACGACCAACCGCGCTGGATATGCTGCACCAGAGTATGGGACTGGTATTGGGTGATCACGCCGATGCGGCGGATCCCCGAGTTCAGACAGTTCGACAGGGCAAAATCGATAATGCGGAATTTACCGCCAAAGTGGACGGCCGGCTTGGCCCGGGTTGAGGTTAAATCTTTCAAACGCGAACCGCGGCCACCGGCCAGGATCAGGGCGACGGACTTAATCGGCAGTTGGCGTGCCAACATCAGGGGGTCTTTATTTTCAAACCTAACCATAGCTGACTCCTTTTATTTTTTCTTTACCAGCACGCAAATCGAGTGCGCAGCCTGGTGCCAGGCGGGTAAAACCGCCCGTGAATCTTCCTGAGTAAAGGGGGCGACAAGCTGCCAATCGCCGACGGGCAACGTCATCTCCACCGCCTGCTGCGTGGCATTCACCACCACCAGCCAACGTTGCGACAGACAGATCTGCAACCGCAGTTCACCCTGCTCCCACTCTTGCGCGTCGAGGGGTTGCCCCTGCGCGTTCAGCCACTGCACGCTGCCGTCACCCTCCTGCCACCAGCGGTCTTGCTGCAAGGCAGGGATTTGTTGGCGCAAACGGATCAGTGCGGCGGTGTAATCGGTGAGAGCGTCATCTGCCGTGGCCCAATCGAGCCAGGTGATAGCGTTGTCCTGACAATAGGCATTGTTGTTGCCCTGCTGGCTGTGTCCATGCTCGTCGCCGGCCAGCAGCATCGGCGTCCCCTGGGACAGCAACAACGTAGCGAGCAGCGCTCGCCGGCTGGCCCTGCGGCGTTGCAAAATGGCATCGTCGGCAATCGGGCCTTCAACACCGTGGTTATTGCTAAAGTTACGGTCGCTGCCGTCACGGTTACCTTCACCGTTCAGTTGGTTGTGCTTGCGGTTAAAACTGACCAAGTCCTGCAGAGTGAACCCGTCATGAGCGGTCAGCATGTTGATGCTGGCGTAAGGCGCACGCCCGCGTTGGTTAAACCAATCGCTGGAAGCGGCGAAACGTTGGGCGAACTGGCCCAGCGATACGCCGTCCTGCAGCCAGAAACGACGGATATCGTCCCGATAATGGTCGTTCCACTCGGCGAATCGCCCCGGGAATTGGCCCACCTGGTAACCGCCGGGGCCAATATCCCACGGCTCGGCAATCAGCTTGCAGCGCGACAGCAGGTCGTCTGCCAGCATGGCCTGGAAAAGCGGCGCATCGCGGTCGAATGCGGGCGTACGGCCGAGCACGCTGCCCAGATCGAAGCGAAAGCCGTCAACATGACACTCGCCAACCCAAAAACGCAAACAGTCCATCACCCAGGCAACACCCTGTGGTTGATCCAACCGCAGGGTGTTGCCGCAGCCGGTATCGTTCACATAATCACCGTCGGGGGTAAGCCAGTAATAGCCTGGGTTATCGATACCGCGTAGCGACAGCGTCGGCCCGTCGACGTCCAGTTCGGCGCTGTGGTTGAACACCACGTCGAGGATCACTTCAATGCCGGCTTTATGCAGCGCCTTCACCGCATCGCGAAACTCGCGCAGCGGCGTCGTATCCGTGCGCAGGCTGGAATAACGGTTATCCGGCGCATAGGGCGCCAGCACGTTATAGCCCCAGTAATTAATCAATCCGAGCCGCTGCAGACGCGGTTCAGAACTGTGCTGCTGCACCGGCAACAACTCCAGCGCAGTGATGCCGAGCCGCTTGAAATAGGCGATCATCACCGGATGGCCGAGCGCGGCGAAGCTGCCACGCAGCACCGGCGGGATCTCCGGGTGCTGCAAGGTCAGGCCGCGGACATGCGCTTCGTAGATCACCGTTTTGCCCCAGGGCGTAGCCGGCGGGCGGTCATCCTGCCAATCATAGGCTTCATCAATCACCACGCACTTGGGCATCAGTTCGGCGCTGTCATGCTGATCCGGCCGGTCATAGCCGCCATGCAGGTAAGGGTCATCCGCCACCGGTCCCTCCACCGCACGCGCAGCGGGATCCAACAGCAGTTTGTTGGGGTTAAAACGCAGCCCCCGAGCAGGATCAAACGGACCATGCACGCGAAAACCGTAACGCTGCCCTGGTTTACCGCCCGGCAAGTAGCCGTGCCAGATATCACCGCTGCGTGCCGTCAACGGCAGCCGAACCTCCTGCTGCTGTTCGTCAAACAGGCACAGCTCCACCCCCGTGGCTCGGGCGGAATACAGGCTAAAGTTGATGCCGTTACCGTCATAGTGCGCCCCAAGAGGCGCGGCGATGCCGGGCGTCAGCTCAGTCATTGCGCCTCCCGCAACAGGTAGATGGTCGCCAATGGCGGTACGGTCACGCTAATCGAATGCTCGCGGCCGTGATTGCCTATCGGTTCGGACACTACGCGGCCCTGATTGCCGGTATTGCTGCCGTGATAATGATGCGAGTCGGTATTGAGAATTTCCCGGTATTCGCCGGCACGCGAAATGCCGATGCGATAATGATGGCGCGGTACCGGAGTGAAATTGCTGACGGCAATCAGCTCATTCCCTTGGGAGTCGTAACGGGCAAAGGCAAAGACCGAGTTGTCGTGGTCGTCCACCACCAACCACTCAAAGCCGTCAGGGCGGTAGTCGCGTTCATACAACGGCGCCTGCTGTTGATAGCAATGGTTGAGATCGCGCACCAGCCGCTGTACGCCGTGGTGCCAGCCGTCCAGCCCTTCCAGCAGGTGCCAGTCAAGGCTGCTGTCGAAGTTCCATTCGCGCCCTTGGGCAAACTCGCAGCCCATAAACAGCAGCTTCTTGCCCGGATGCGCCCACATAAAGCCGTAGTAGGCGCGCAGGTTAGCGAACTTCTGCCAGGCATCGCCGGGCATGCGATCGAGCACCGATTTTTTGCCGTGCACCACTTCGTCATGGGAAATCGGCAGCACAAAGTTCTCGGTGTAGGCGTACAGCATGCCGAAAGTCATCTGATTGTGATGATATTTACGGTGCACCGGATCACATTGCATGTAGTTAAGCGTGTCGTGCATCCACCCCAGGTTCCATTTGTAGTGGAACCCCAGGCCGTTGGATTCCGGCGGCAGCGTCACCCCAGGGTAATCGGTAGACTCTTCCGCCAGCGTCACCGCGCCGGGGCGCTCCTTGCCGACGGTCTGGTTGGTGTAACGCAGGAAGGCGATGGCCTCCAGATTCTCATTGCCGCCGTAGTAATTCGGCACCCATTCGCCGTCGGCGCGGCTGTAGTCACGGTAGATCATCGAGGCTACCGCATCGACGCGCAGCGCATCTATACCGTAACGTTCCAGCCAGTAAAGGGCATTGCCCGCCAGATAATTACGCACCTCATTGCGGCCATAGTTATAGATCAGGGTATTCCAGTCCTGATGGAAACCTTCGCGCGGATCGGCATATTCATACAGGGCGGTGCCGTCGAAGTTCGCCAGGCCATAGGCGTCGCTGGGAAAATGCCCCGGCACCCAGTCGAGGATCACATTGATACCGGCCCGGTGCGCCGCAGCCACAAACGCCTTAAAGTCGGCCGGAGTGCCGAAACGTCGGGTCGGGGCATACAGCCCTAGCGGCTGATAGCCCCAACTGCCGTCAAACGGGTGCTCGTTAATCGGCAGCAGCTCGATATGGGTGAATCCCATATCCTTGACGTAATCAATCAGCTGCACGGCCAATTCGCCATAGCTGAGCCAGAAATTATCGTCGGTGTGGCGGCGCCAAGAGCCAAGATGCACTTCGTAGATAGAAATCGGTCGGTCAAAACCATTGGCCCGCTGACGTTGCGGGGTGTTTTCTACCACCTCAGGCAACGGAGTGACCAACGACGCGGTGTCCGGTCGCATCTGCGCTTCGAATGCGTAAGGATCGGCTTTGAGTTGGGTATTGCCGTAGCAGTCGATGATTTCATATTTGTACAACTGCCCGGCCTTCACGCCCGGCAGAAACAGCTCCCAAATGCCGTTTTCACGGCGCAGGCGCATCGGATGGCGGCGTCCATCCCAAAAGTTGAACTCCCCCACCACCGAGACTCGCTGGGCGTTGGGTGCCCAAACGGCAAAAGTGACGCCTTCGACATCATCGAGCGTGGCGAGATGAGCGCCCAACCGCTCATAAGGACGCAAATGGGTACCTTCAGCCAACAGCCAACTGTCGATATCCTGCAGCAGGGTGCCGAAACGGTAGGGATCGTCGACGATCTGTTGGTGATCGTGCCAGCGCACATCAAACTGATAGCGGAACGGCGTTTTACGGCGCGGCACCGTGGCGCTGAAAAAACCGCGTACATCATCGCAGTTCAACTGCACCAGTCGGCGACCGGTTTGCTGATCCCGCAGCCAGACTTCGCTGGCGTCAGGCAACAGCGCACGCACCTGCAGGCCGTTATCAACCGCATGCATGCCAAGCAGGGAAAAAGGATCGGCAGAGTTGCCGGAGAAAAGCTGATCAATCACGTCACGATCGGGAAGTACAGGCATAGTCTTCTTCCTAAGATTAAGAGCATGATTTATAAGAGGCCACGCAGCCCATCGCCTTTCAGGTTACAGCGGCGTTGGCTGTACCTTGAGATCCGCAGGGCGTAACGCTTAATCCATAGCCGTTTTGGTTATCATGCAATTCATTCGGTGTCTAAAGCGTGATTGCGGTCGGTTATTGATCAATTCTCACCTTCCCGACCCGAATTCCGCTCTTTATGCTTATTTTTAGCGCTGGTGAAAGTTTATTCGCCAGTGCTTTAAGCATAGCTAATGTCGGTTAAAAACATTGCCGCATTACCAGGAAAAAGCTTCATTAAGAAAACTGCCAGCCTGACAGCGTCTTTGCGCTGCTGCCCGCATGGAGGAATGCCGATGACTTGTGCTCTTTCTCCCCTTTGCAGCGACTTAGTCCATAGCGCGCCGAAACGGAGAAAAAGGAAGAAAATAAGGCTTTTGAGGGCTGAAAGAGCTCAGCCCTCGGGAAGTACAGTTCAGGTTACAGCAGGATACGCAGCATGCGGCGCAGCGGTTCAGCCGCACCCCACAGCAATTGGTCACCCACGGTGAACGCAGACAGGTATTCCGGCCCCATATTCAGCTTGCGCAGGCGACCGACTGGCGTATTCAGCGTCCCGGTGACCGCGGCCGGCGTCAGTTCACGCATGGTCAGTTCACGGTCGTTCGGGATCACCCGCACCCAATCATTGTGGGTCGCCAGCATCTGTTCGATCTCCGGCAGTGAAACGTCTTTTTTCAGCTTCAGGGTGAATGCCTGGCTATGGCAACGCAACGCGCCAACGCGCACGCACAGGCCATCAACTGGGATCACGCTGCTGCTGTTGAGGATTTTGTTGGTTTCCGCCTGGCCTTTCCACTCTTCGCGGCTCTGGCCGTTATCGAGCTGTTTGTCGATCCACGGGATCAGGCTGCCGGCCAGCGGCACGCCAAAGTTATCGGTTGGCAATTTGCCGCTGCGGGTGGCCGCAGTGACTTTGCGTTCGATGTCCAAAATCGCCGATGCCGGATCCTGCAGCTCTTTCGCCACGTCGGCGTGCAGCATGCCCATTTGGGTCAGCAGTTCGCGCATATGGCGCGCACCGCCGCCGGAAGCGGCCTGATAGGTCGCGACGGACGCCCACTCGACGAGGTTGTTGGCGAACAGGCCGCCCAGCGACATCAGCATCAGGCTGACGGTGCAGTTACCGCCGACAAAGGTCTTGATGCCTTTGTCCAGGCCCTGCTGGATCACGTCGCGGTTGACCGGATCCAGAATGATAATCGCGTCGTCCTGCATGCGCAGAGAAGAAGCCGCATCAATCCAGTAGCCTTGCCAACCGGTTTCACGCAGCTTCGGATAAATTTCGTTGGTATAATCGCCGCCCTGGCAGGTAATAATGATGTCGAGCGCGCTCAGCGCATCAACATCGTAAGCATCTTGCAGCGTGCCCTGCTGGCCGCCGAATGCCGGTGCCGCAGAACCGTGCTGCGAAGTGGAGAAAAAGACCGGGCGAATGGCGTCGAAATCGCGCTCTTCCGTCATGCGTTGCATGAGTACGGAGCCGACCATTCCGCGCCAACCGATGAAACCAACGTTTTTCATATGACTGTCCTGCCTTGGAGGATGACTGCTATAAGTTGTGTGCACTATCTCTCCACCTTACAAAATGTCAGCGCAGGCGCAAAGTGAATTTATTCGATAGCTGAACGATTCTCAGCAATCCTTCTTATATACCCCGTCGTCTTTCAAGCCATCGGGGATGGGTTAGTGCGTGGGTCGGGATGGCCGACACGTTTTTCAGAGTCAGAGGTAATGATGACAGAGATGATTTCCGTCACGGTGTTGCTGTTTTTAATCATGGATCCGCTGGGCAATTTGCCGATTTTCATGTCGGTACTCAAACATCTGGAACCGCGCCGACGCCGGGTGGTGGTGATCCGCGAACTGCTGATCGCCCTGTTGTTGATGCTGATTTTCCTGTTCGCCGGCGAGAAAATTCTGGCGTTTCTTAACCTGCGAACCGAAACCGTGTCCATTTCCGGCGGGATTATTCTGTTTCTGATCGCCATCAAGATGATTTTCCCTACGCAGGAGGGCAACAGCAGCGGGCTTTCCGCCGGGGAAGAGCCCTTCCTGGTGCCGCTGGCGATCCCGTTGGTCGCCGGGCCTTCGATTCTGGCGGCGCTGATGCTGCTCTCGCACCAGTATCCGAACCAGATTTCGCACCTGGTGGTGGCATTGCTGATTGCCTGGGGCATTTCCGCCGCTATCTTGCTGATGTCGGATCTGTTCCTGCGCCTGCTGGGCAGTAAAGGGGTGAGTGCATTGGAAAGGTTGATGGGGCTGATTCTGGTGATGCTGTCGACCCAGATGTTCCTGGACGGCGTGCGGGCCTACATGAAGTTGTAGTGAATAAACGGGCGCCTGTTCGGCGCCGGCTTAGGGTGGCAGCCCGGATTACTGGGCTGCAACATGCCGAATATACGCAAGGGTATCGGCGACTACGCCATCCAGCGGCTGATCGATATCAATCGCCTGCACATCCGGCTCCTGTGCGCCCGGCTCTTCCAGGGTGGCAAATTGGGAAACCAGCATCTGCGGCTTGAAGAAATGGCCTTTGCGCTGCTTCAGCCGCTCTTCAATCACCCCCTTGTCACCCTTCAGATAAATGAAATGCAGGTTGCGGTTGCCTTCACGCAGGCGGTCGCGATAGCTTTTTTTCAACGCCGAGCACACCAACAGGGAAACGTCGTTGGTGCGTTCCATGGCAAAAATAGCGTCATTCAATGCGGCCAACCACGGGGCGCGATCGTTATCGTCCAGCGCATGCCCGGCGGCCATTTTGTTGATGTTGGCGCGCGGGTGCAGGTAGTCTCCGTCCAGCATCGCGGCATGAGCTTCATGGGCAACGGCGCTGGCTACGGCAGATTTTCCGCTGCCTGAAACGCCCATCAAAATAAATACGTGGTGCTGTGGATTACTCATAATGTCATGCCCTTACGGAGTCAGATGTACGTTCTGGCAACGGGTTACGCCGCCTGCGCCATCAAATGCGCCCCAAACTCAAAATAATGTCCGACACCCCACGGGGTGCCGGATAACCTCGCTATTCCCTGCGCATTTCAAGCGGCAGCCAACGCTGCGTCAGCCTGAAAGGCGGCGGGAATACTAGACCACCGTCGCCAGCAGCAAACACCCTACCAGGCCGCAGACGGAAATGATGGTTTCCAGCACCGACCAGGACTTGATGGTTTCCATGATGCTCAGGTTGAAATACTCTTTGAACAACCAGAAACCTGGATCGTTGACGTGAGAGAAAATCACGCTGCCTGAACCGACCGCGATCACCATCAGCTCCGGGCTGACGCCGGTGGTGGCGATCAGCGGGGCCACGATGCCCCCGGCGGTGATCGCCGCCACGGTAGCGGAACCCAGCGCCAGACGCAGCGCAGCCGCAATCGACCAGGCCATCAGAATAGGTGAAACGTTGCTGCCTTCCATCAGAGCGGCAATGTATTTCTCCACGCCGCTGTCGACCAGTACCTGCTTGAACGCACCGCCACCGCCGATGATCAACAGCATCATGGCGATAATTTTGATGGAGTCGGTGATGGTCCCCATCACTTCATCCATAGTACGGCCGCGGTTCAGACCAAAGGTGAAGATAGCGATCAGTACCGCAATCAACGTCGCCATCACCGGATCGCCGAAGAACTCGGCAAAACGCAGCAGGCTATGGCCCTTCGGCAGCACCATTTCCGCTACCGCGCGCAGCGCCATCAGGATCACCGGCACCAATGAGGTGGCAACGCTGATGCCAAAGCTTGGCATTTCCGCTTCGGTGAAGATTTTTGGGTTATACAGACCTTCAGGAACCGGCTTGTCGATGCCTTTCAGGAAGCGGGCATAGACAGGACCGGCCAGGATCACCGTCGGAATGGCCAACAGCGTACCGTACAGCAAGGTTTTACCCATATCGGCATGGAAGATGGTGGCGATCGCCGTTGGGCCAGGGTGCGGCGGCAGGAAACCGTGGGTCACCGACAGCGCAGCCGCCATGGGCACGCCGACATACAGCAGCGGTACGCGAGCAGAAGCGGCAATGCTGAAGACCAGCGGCAGCAGCAGCACGAAGCCCACTTCATAGAACAGCGCAAAACCGACGGTAAAACCGGTCAGTACCACCGCCCATTGAATGTATTTTTGACCGAATTTCTCGATTAGCGTAGTGGCGATGCGCTGAGCGCCGCCGCAGTCCGCCAGCAGCTTGCCGAGCATGGCGCCGAAGCCCATGATCAACGCCAGGCTACCCAAGGTGCCGCCCACGCCGGCCTTGATGGAGCCGATCACTTTATCGACTGGCATACCCTGAGCGATACCCACCGCCAGAGCAACCAGAACCAGAGAGATAAAGCCGTTCAGCTTAAAGCGGATCATCAGCAGCAACAGCAGCGCGACGCCGCCTGCAACAATCACTAATGGCATATTTTTTCTCCAACCTTTTTATCGCAGACTCTCTTTACGATAGGCCGTAAAGCGCGCGTTTGTTGTATTTTTAGGCTCTTCCCGGTGTTAGAAGACGAGCTGTAGGTGGTGCTGAGTCAAGGGTTCTATTTCTCCCTGTAGCGACCCTAACGCGCCGCCACAAGGTCATTGACCTCGTTGTTACCGGTATCATGATACCGGTAACAACGGGAGTGCCGGAACCGGGTAACGGGCTAAAATTCACGTTCTGGGATAGAGATCAAACTTATGGGGGTAACGAGTGACGGGCTTACAGGCGGGGATAAAAACGCGCCGGGCGGCGCGCGTTCAAAATTAAAATTGGTGAAACAACGGCTTAAAAGCGATCAGATGCTGCCGCCGGGGATCACGGTGAAACCGACATCCACCATGCGTGGGCTGACCGTCTCACCCCGCAAACGGGCCAGCAGGCGTTCAGCCCCGATTTGCCCCATGCGTTCACGCGGCGTCAGGACGCTCGCCAGTTTTGGCACCATCACCTGACCAATATCGTGGCCGTGGAAACCGGCAATCGCCATATCTTTGGGGATCGACAGCCCCTGCCGTTGACACTCAAAGGTCGCGCCAATCGCCAGGTCATCGTTGGTGCAGAAAATACTGTCGATCTGCGGATAATCGCGCTGCGCCTGACGCAGCAATTCGCCACCGGCGGAATAGGACGACGAACGCGCGGTCATGACGCTGTACGGCTCAAGACCGGATTCGCGCATCGCCTGTTCATAGCCCTGTTGTTTGATAATGGTACGTTCATCCTGACGCGCTCCGAAATACACCACGTGGCGATGACCGTGCGCGATGATTTGCTGAGTCATCTGGCGCGCCGCTTCAAAGTTATTGAAACCCACGGCCAGGTCAATGCAGGGCGAAACGCAGTCCATCAGTTCGACAACCGGGATCCCTGCCACCTCAATCATCTTCATGGTACGCGGCGTATGGTGGCGTTCAGACAGGATCAGCCCATCGATGTTGTAAGACAGCAGCGAGGTCAGGCGCTGTTCTTCACGCTCCGGCAAATAGCCGTAGTGCGCCAGCATGGTCTGATAATTGTGCGCATCGGTGACGCTCTCGATGCCGCGCAGCACTTCGGCGAACACCTGATTGGTCAACGACGGCAGCAATACGCCAATGGCGCGACTGGTGGAGTTGGAAAGGATATCCGGCGCACGGTTGGGAATGTAGCCCAGCTCATCCAGCGCGACGGCAATTTTTTGCTGCAAGATGGCAGAAACCTGCTCGGGATTACGCAGATAACGGCTCACCGTCATCTTGGTAACGCCAACCTTGTCTGCGACATCTTGAAGTACCGGCCGTTTTTTCTTCATTATCAATGAACTGGCTAACCGTGAATGGGCGCTCATTTTAGCAAAAAAAAACCGCTGCCGATATTGTTGGTTATCGGACGTCACAACGCAAAAAGGGCTCACTGTGTGAGCCCTCGGTATTGACTGCTGAATCAGACCGGCGGCAGATCGAACAGCAGGATTTCACTGTCTTCATCGGCATGAATCGACAGCGCGGTTTCATCCCACACCGCGAAAGCATCGCTGGTGCCGGCCTGCTGACCGTTGACCACGACCTTACCGCGCACCACCTGGATCCACACGCGACGACCGGCTTCAATCGGGCACTCAGCCTGTTCGTCTTGCTTCAATGCCCAGCGGGACAGCGTCATGTCCTGGAACACTTTCAGTGAACCTTCACGCGCATCCGGCGACAGCACCAGTTGACGGCCCTGTGGCGCATCGAACATGCGTTGCTCATAGCGCGGCTCCAGCCCAACCTGATCGGGAATGATCCAAATCTGGTACAAATGCAACGGACGATCGTTATTGCCGTTGTACTCGGAGTGACGCACCCCGGTGCCGGCACTCATGATCTGGAATTCACCGGCCTGGATCTGCTCTTTATTGCCCATGCTGTCCTGGTGCTCTACCGTGCCGCTCAGCACGTAGGTCAGGATTTCCATGTCTTTATGCGGGTGAGTGCCAAAACCCTGCCCTGCGTCGATCACGTCTTCGTTGATCACCCGCAGCGCCGAGAAGCCCATAAAATCGGCATCGTAATAGTTGGCAAAGGAGAAGGTGTGCCAGCTATCCAGCCAACCATGATTGGCATGACCGCGATCTTCTGCCTTACGTAGATAAATCATATTCAACTCTCCTCAATGTTTTTTACAGTCTAGTCCTGGCAGCAGAATATGAAAGCGTAAAAAACTCATCTCTCTGTTCAAAAAATTAGATGGAGTAGCGAAGCCATTGGCAGGGAATTTGTTGAAGGCGGGTGAGCTGAAAACAGGCAAAAAAAAAGCCAGCACCCGAGCTGGCTAAGTAATACTTGGAAGCAATGTGAGCAATGTCGTGCCTTCGCAGCGAGGGTATCAAAGGTTGATACTCTCCCCGGAACGCATCGCAATAATAATCATTATCATTCGCACCTGTAAAGCGTTTTTTTAACCAATCCGGAATAATATTGACTCGATACAATAAACCGATAAATTCAGAGGTTATTCAACCGGTAAGCCAAAGGAGCAGCGTAATGAGTGAAATCGTAGTTCGTCACGTGGAAACGGCAGATGCACAGGCCCTGCATCAACTCTATTCTCAGCCGAAGGCTTACCGTGACACGCTACATCTCCCGCTACCCTCAGTCGAGCTATGGCACAAACGCCTCGCCAACCTCGAACCGGGCACCCATAGCCTGGTGGCCTGCATCGACGGGCAGATTGTCGGCCAGTTGAGCGTGATGCTGAATCAACGCGTGCGCCGCCGCCATGTGGCGAGCTTCGGCATTGGCGTCGATGATCGCCACCACGGTAAAGGCGTCGGCAGCAGCCTGATGAAGGCGATGATCGACCTTTGCGACAACTGGGCGGATATCGAGCGCATCGAACTGACGGTGTTTACCGATAATCAGGCGGCCATCGCGCTATACCGCAAATTCGGTTTTGAAATCGAAGGCACCAGCCGCGCTTATGCCATGCGCGACGGGGTGCTGGTAGATTCTTACCATATGGCGCGTTTTCGCAGTGAACAGCAGAAAAAATCAGCCTCATGAGTGAGATAAAAAAAGGATCAGGGGCGGCAAACCGCCCCTTCACCGTCAGCCGTCGCACCTTCGTGCAAACGCTGGCCTGCGTAACGGGTGCTATCGGCATCCTCTCTCCCACCACCTTCCTGGGGGCCGCAATGCCAACCTCTCCTGCCGTACGAACCGGCGCCCGTAACCTGATTACCGACGTGCCCGGCCTGAAAGTCGGGGTCGCCCACGACAGCCGGGTGCGCACCGGCACGACGGTGATCCTGCCGGATCGCCCGGCGATCGCCGCAGTCGATGTGCGCGGCGGTGGCCCGGCAACCCGCGAAACCGATGCGCTGGGGGAAGATAATCTGGTGCAAACCCTCGATGCCCTGGTGCTGAGCGGCGGGTCGGTGTATGGCCTGGCGGCGGCCGATGGCGTGGCGGCCTGGCTGGGGCAACAGGGCCGGGGTTATGCCCTGCGCCCGGCCCCGGGCGTACCTGTCTCTCCAATAGTGCCTACCGCCTGCCTGTACGATTTAAGCAACGCAGGGGATAAAAACTGGCAGCTCGACCCGCCTTATCGCCAATTGGGGATAGAAGCCGCCGCTAAAGCCGGTCACGATTTCCCGCTCGGCACCGTTGGCGCCGGCTATGGTGCCATGACCGGCATGGGCAAGCTGAAAGGTGGCCTGGGGTCGGCTTCGATCGTGGCGACCAATGGCGCTACCGTCGGCGCATTGGTGGCGGTCAATAGCCTGGGGTCGGTCGTCGCCCCCGGGACCCGTGCCTTCTGGGCGACGCCTTATGAAATCGACGGCGAGTTTGGCAACGGCGGTGCCGCAGCGCTGGCGCAGTTGCATGGCCAGGGCGAAGACTGGATGCCAGAAGAACTGACGGGCGGCAGGAAAAACACCACCCTGGCCTGCATTGCCACCGATCTGGCTTTAACCCGGGTGGAGCTGAAACGCGTGGCAATGATGGCACAGGACGGCATGGCACGCGCCATCCGTCCACTGCACAGCCCGTTCGACGGCGACGTGGTGTTTGCCTTATCCACCGGTCAGCGTGAGGTGGAGGGCAGCCGAGAGCTGGCGGTACTGCAGATAGGCGCACTGGCGGCGGACACCCTGGCACGGGCCATCGCCCGTGGTGTCTATGCGGCAACCCCATGGCCCGGCGGACAGGTCACCACCTGGAAAACCCTCGCCTGATATCGCCAATAAAAAGGGGCGCATTGATCACTCAAGCGCCCCTTGCCGCTCGCCTGCGAATTAAAGGCCGGCGGTCTCTTTAATATAACGGCGCGCCTTCACCGCATATTCAAACGGGTTGGCCAGCGCCGGATCTTGCTCAGCCTCCACCACCATCCAGCCTTTATAACCGCGCTCATCCAGCAGTTTAAACACCGGACGGAAATCGATCGCCCCATCACCCGGTACGGTGAAGGTGCCTTTCTTCACGCCGTCGAGGAAGCTGAGCTTGTTGGCTTTCACCTCGGCCACCACCTCGTCACGCACGTCTTTCAGATGCACATGGTTGATACGCGGCAGGTATTTTTCCAGTATCGCCATCATCGCCTGCTGGCTACCTTCAGAATAGTAAGCGTGGCCGGTATCAAACAGCAGATAGACGTCGTCGTTTACCATGCTCATGTAACGGTCGATCTCGGCGGTAGTTTGAATGCCGGTGCCCATATGGTGATGCAGACAGACCTGCATCCCTTTCCCGGCGGCAATTTTCGCCAGTTCGTTGTAACCGTCAGCCACCCGCTGCCACTCTTCATCGCTGAAATAGGGCTTCTCTTCGAACACCCCTTTAGTGGTGCCCTGAATGCTTTTGCTCTGCTCGGAGCAGCCAATCACCTTGGCGCCCATCGCATGCAGGAAATTCATGTGGTTAATAAATTCATCGATGGTTTTTTCTTTCTGACCATCGGCGAAGAAGGTGCTGAACCAAGCGTTGCAGATTTGAATGCCGCGGATATCCAGCATCGGCTTGAGCACCGCCGGATCGCGCGGATACTTGCTGCCCACTTCGCTGCCGGTAAACCCGGCCAGTGCCATTTCACTGACGCACTGCTGGAAAGTGTTCTCTTTGCCCAGGTCAGGCATGTCGTCGTTGGTCCAGCCAATCGGGGCGATGGCCAGTTTTACGTTGTCTTTGTTCATTTTCAGCCTCAATCATAGGAGCAGCACGCCGGTGATTTCACACCCACGCAGCCGAGAAATTTATTTGCCCAACAGCTCTTTTTCGATGCGCTCTCGGGTCGCTACCGCCTGAGTTTTCATTCGTTCCGGATAGCCAAACAGCGAGGTGCAGATAATGGATTCGCCCCCCACCTTAAAATTACGATTGGCAAACTCCATATCGCGCAGCGTCTGGAACAGGGCATCGAAATCCACTTCCCCTTCGCCGATACCCATATGCTGGTGGACGGCGGCGTCTACGCCCGGCGGGTTGACGATATAGCGGCAGTGCTTGGTATGGTTCATGGTGTCGGCTATCAACACGTGCGAGAGATCGTCACCGGCATATTTCAGCATGCCGGCTACGTCACCCTGACCTTTGTCGTAGTAGAAGGTGTGCGGCACGCTGTAGAGATACTTCACGTGATCGCTGCGTAACGACTTGACGATATCGGCGGTTTCGTTGCTCAGCTCGCAGAAATCCCACGGGTGCGATTGGATCTCCATGCGGATACCTTCGCGCTCGATAATCGGCAGCAGCTCCTCCATTGAGCGGTACCACAGCTCTTCACAGATCTCCGGCTCATTGGGGTTGCCCGCCAGCTCGGTGTTGATCACCTGGACGCCCATTTCCACTGCGATTTCAATCATCCGGCGCCAGTTTTTGACCGCCGCCTGGCGGCGATCTTCCCCCGGACCGGACCAGCGATACACCACGATAAATGAGGAAATCTCCACGCCGGTGGCCTTCAGCGCATTTTTGTATTCCGCCATCACTTCACGCCCGGCTTTCGGGTGCTTGTAAAACGGATTGATCTGCGGGTGCGGCGACTGCTCAATATACTGATAGCCCCAGTCCGCCACCTGCTCAACCATTTTGGTGATGCCAAGGTCCCTGATGACATCCACATCAAAAGCGATCTTCATGGTTATTCCTCTTTAAACGTAAGTGCGGCGCTCAACCCATCAGTTGCCGTAAAAAGCCGGGCGCGGCGGCAAGGTCACCGGCACAATTTCACCGCTGAGTTGCGCAGCCACGCAGGCGTCGGCAGTGACAGAAGCGGCATAACCATCCCAGGCAGAAGGCCCGGTCAACTTGCCGGCCAATACGTCATTGATAAAGCCTTGCAGCTCGACGTCATAAGCATCGATAAAGCGGTCTTTCCAGTCGGTCAGAATTTCGGTAGACAGTCTGGCACCGCTGCGCATCTGCACCGAAGACGGCTCTGGCAGCTTGGCAATGCCGGTTTCACCCACCACTTCACACTGGATGTCATAGCCGTATTGGCAGTTAACGAAAATTTCGACGTCGATACGCGTGCCTTTGGCGGTTTCGAACAGCACAATTTGCGGATCTTTCAGATGCGGGAACGCCTTGGGGCTTTTACGCGGGAACACTACCTGCACCGAGACATAGTCGTCATCCAGCAGCCAGCGCAGCACGTCAATCTCGTGGATCAGGGTGTCGGTGATCGCCATATCCGTGGTGTAAGCTTCGCCGACGGTCGGGTTACGGTGTGCGCAGTGCAGCATCAGCGGTTCGCCGATTTGCCCGCTGGTCAGCACCTGTTTTAATGCGCGGTAACCCTGATCGTAAGGGCGCATAAAGCCGACCTGCACCAGACGCTTACCGTGCTTCGCTTCGGCCTCGACGATGTTTTTACAGCCCTGAGCGGTGACCGCCAGCGGCTTTTCGCAGAATACCGGCTTACCGGCGGCAATCGCAGCCAACACAAACTCTTCGTGACTCGGCCCCCAGGAAGTGACCAGCACCGCCTGCACGTCCGCCGCCTTGACCAGATCGTGGCCGTTGTCATACACCTTGGCGTCCAGTTGCAGATCGCTCACCACCTTGGCGGCGCTGTCGCGATTGATGTCGTTGACCGCCACGATGCGGCTGCCCTGCAACACTTTGCTGCAGCGGCGAATGTGATCCCGACCGATTGCGCCGGTGCCAATAACCCCAATGTTCAATGTCATTTTCGTTATCCTCTTCAAATAGTTGCGGCAGACGCAAGGTCTGGGTAATCAAGCCTGGTGACGATCAGTAGTCGCGCGCCTTATCGATGTTTTCCTGCAGCTTGCGGGCCACGGCGACAATTTTTTCGCTGTCGGCAACCTGGGCACCGCCCACGCGCCACCAACTGAGATATTTGTGCACCATGGTTTTTGGCAGCACCTTGATGTCCAGCAGGGTCGACACGGTTTGCCGACGGGCATCGGCCAGCGCTTCGATCAGCTGCTGCTCGGTGGTCACGCTGTAGGTCTTGCAACCATAGGCCGCGGCCAGCATGGCAAAGTTGACCGGCACCAAATTGCCGTCGAGTTTACCGCCCTGCGGATTGCGGAAGCGGAATTCGGTGGTGTAGCTGTCCATGCCGTGTTCCATCTGCAGGTTGTTGATGCAACCGTTGGTCATGTTGTCGAGCAGCACCACGTTGATTTTGCAGCCTTCCTGAATCGAGGTGACCAGTTCGGAATGCAGCATCATAAAGGCGCCGTCGCCGACCATCGCATACACCTCGCGGTTCGGCTCAGCCAGCTTGACCCCCAGCGCGGCATTGACCTCGTAGCCCATACAGGAGTAGCCGTATTCCACGTGATAACCCTGTTCCCCGTAGTTGTGCCACACCCGTTGCAAATCGCCCGGCAGGCTGCCGGCGGCGGCGACGATCACGCTGTCCTGCGGCAGATGCTGGTTCAGCACCCCCAGCACCCGGCTTTGGGTTAACAAGGAATCGGTCTTTTCGATAAATTCGGCAAACACGCGATCGCGATCGAGGTGATCGTCAATTTCAGGAACAAATCCTTCTCCGGTGTATTCCACCGCATAAACCCGGGCGGTTTCCTGCTGCTGTGCGCTGCGCGCGTCGACAATGGCATTGCCCCAGCCGGCGCGGTAATCCGCCTGTGCCAGCCGTTCGCTCAGTGCGGACAGCGCTTCGCGGGCATCGGCCAGTACCTGCACGCCGTCGAGCTTGCCGGCGTCGAAAGCGCTGACGTTGATATTGAGGAAATCGACGTCCGGATCCTGGAACAGCCATTTTGACGAGGTGGTAAAGTCGGTATAACGGGTGCCTACGCCAATCACCAGATCGGCCTGACGTGCCAGCGTATTCGCCGCCAGACAGCCGGTTTCACCGATGCCCCCCAGGTTGAATTCATGGCTGCTAGGCACCGTGCCTTTGCCCGCCTGAGTTTCGGCAAACGGGATGTGGAAACGCTCGGCGAAGTCACGCAGCGCCTGGCCGGCCTGCGAGTATTTCACCCCGCCACCGCACACCAGCAGCGGGCGACGTTTAGCGGTCAGCAGCGCCAACGCATCCTCCAGCATGCCAGCGGTCGCCGGGCGGCGATCGAGCCGATGCACACGCTTTTGGAAAAAATAGTCCGGGTAGTCATAGGCTTCGCCCTGCACGTCCTGCGGCAGGCACAGCGTCACCGCGCCGGTTTCCGCAGGATCGGTCAGCACGCGCATCGCGTTGATGCAGGCGCTCATCAGTTGCTCCGGTCGCACTATGCGGTCCCAGTACTTGCTCACCGCACGGAAGGCGTCATTGGTGCTGATGCTGAGATCGTAAGACTGTTCAATCTGCTGCAGCACCGGGTCCGGCTGGCGTGAGGCGTAAACATCGCCCGGCAGCAACAATAAAGGAATGCGGTTGGCGGTGGCGGTCGCGGCGGCGGTGATCATATTGGCGGCGCCGGGCCCGACGGAAGAGGTGCAGGCATAGATCTGCTGGCGCAGCTTCTGTTTGGCGAAGCCGGTCGCTGCGTGGGCCATACCCTGCTCGTTACGCCCCTGATGCACCACCAGCTCGCCGCTGTCCTGTTCCAGCGCCTGCCCCAGACCGAGAACGTTGCCGTGGCCGAAAATCGCAAAGATGCCTTTGACGAATTTGGTTTCCACGCCGTCGACCAACAGGTACTGGTTGTCGAGGAACCTGACGAGTGCCTGTGCCATGGTTAACCGGATCTTGCCCATTTACTCACCCTTTTAGATTAGTCTCGCCCGCGCCGGCACCAGCTGCATGCCGAACCTGAGAAGCTGTGTGATACTCGCCGTCAGCAAGCGCTTTGCCCTGCTTAAGCCGACAACGTGAAACGTGTTGGGATTATAAACAAATATATTTTTCATAAAATCACATTACAGAAGAAACATTTCATTTTGCGATAAAGATCGCATTATGATGAAAACCCCGTTTCATCCATGCCTTTAGAATTCACTGACTTAGCCACCCTTTCTCCCGTTGCGGCGACCGCCCCACACCGCCTGAACTCGCCGCAATCCTTGGCACCATCAGCCTGTGACATCAGGGCGACGCTTACCGACCTTCGGCATTTTTATCTCAGTGCGGGCGGGGTTTTCGATGCCCTTAACCGCCGTAACAACGGGGTTTTAAATGCATCACATTTTTGGGGTGTAAATTTCATTCAATCTTGAAATTGAAATTTTTATTCCTCATACTCCAAAAATGCTTCGCAGTCGGGGTTTCGCTTAATACAGAAGGAAACGGGTATGGCTACACAAGAAAAACAGCTTGATGTCATTTGTCTCGGGCGTATCGCCGTCGATTTCTATGCACAGCAAATCGGCGCGCGCCTGGAAGATGCCAGCACATTCTCAAAATATCTCGGCGGCTCTTCCGGCAATGTGGCTTACGGCACGGCCATT
This sequence comes from Serratia sp. OS31, assembly GCF_014164835.1. Classification (NCBI taxonomy): domain Bacteria; kingdom Pseudomonadati; phylum Pseudomonadota; class Gammaproteobacteria; order Enterobacterales; family Yersiniaceae; genus Serratia; species Serratia sp. OS31. The sequence continues at coordinate 77,055 of NZ_JACJFQ010000020.1, forward strand.
CAGGGTCTGAAGTCCGGCATGCTGGCCCGCGTCGGCGACGAACATATGGGCCGTTTCCTGCGCGAAGAACTGCAACGCGTCGGTGCCGACACCCAAAGCCTGATTACCGACCCCCAGCGCCTGACCGGCCTGGTTATCCTCGGCATAAAAGATCAGGAAACCTTTCCGCTGATTTTCTACCGCGAAAACTGCGCCGATATGGCGTTGACGCCGGACGATATCGACGAGGCCTACATTGCATCGTCACGGGCATTGGCCATTACCGGTACCCACCTGTCGCATCCGAATACCCGTGCGGCGGTTTTGAAGGCGCTGGAATACGCACGCCGCCACGGTCTGCGCACCGCGCTGGACATCGACTACCGACCGGTGTTGTGGGGCCTGACGTCGCTGGGCGACGGGGAAACCCGTTTCGTCGAGTCAGAAAAAGTGACCCGCGAACTGCAAGAGGTGCTGCATCACTTTGATCTGATCGTCGGCACCGAAGAAGAGTTTCATATTGCCGGCGGCAGCACCGATACCCTGACCGCGTTGAAAAACGTGCGCAAGGCGACCCAGGCTACGCTGGTTTGCAAACGCGGCGCCCAGGGCTGTTCGGTATTTGAAACGGAGATCCCGGCAAGCTGGCAGCAGGTCAAACTGCACTCCGGCGTAAGGGTCGAGGTACTGAATGTACTGGGCGCCGGCGATGCCTTTATGTCCGGCCTGCTGCGCGGTTACCTGAACGATGAAGGTTGGGATCAGGCCTGTCGCTATGCCAATGCCTGTGGCGCACTGGTGGTTTCGCGTCACGGTTGTGCGCCGGCGATGCCGACCAAACAGGAACTGGATGACTACCTGCAGCGCGAGCAGGAAGTAAAACGCCCGGATCGCGATGCGCGGCTTAACCATCTGCACCGGGTCACTACCCGCAAACAGCAGTGGCCGGAGCTGTGCGTGTTCGCTTTCGACCACCGCAAACAGTTGGCGGACATGGCACGGGAAGCCAATGTCAGCGAGGAACGCATTCCCAAACTGAAAACCCTGCTGCTGACCGCGGCGCAACAAGCCGCCGAGGTTGCCGGGTTGCAGGGCAACAGCGGCATTCTGGCCGATACCACCTATGGGCAGGCGGCGCTGAACAGCATCACCGGGCAGGGCTGGTGGATTGGCCGGCCGATCGAGCTGCCCAGCTCACGCCCGCTACGACTGGAGCACGGCAATATTGGCTCGCAGCTGATCGACTGGCCGCAGGAGCACGTGGTGAAGTGCCTGGTATTTTACCACCCGCATGACGCCGCCGAACTGCGCTGCGAGCAGGATGAACTGATTAGCGACGTGTATCGCGGCTGCTGCAAGTCCGGCCACGAACTGTTGCTGGAGGTGATCCTGCCGGAAAGCAACGCCGACAAGGCCGAAAGCTACTATCTGGAGATGTTGCAGCACTTTTACAAGCTGGGCATCAAACCGGACTGGTGGAAGCTGCCGCCGCTGAGCGCAGAAAATTGGCAGCGAGTGGGGGCTTTGATAGAGGCGAACGATCCATTCTGCCGCGGCGTATTGATACTGGGGCTGGACTCACCGGAAGAAACGCTGAAGGCCGGTTTTGCCGCGGCGGCGGACGCCCGCTGGGTGAAAGGTTTCGCCGTCGGCCGCACCATCTTCGGCCAGCCTTCACGCCGCTGGTTGCAGGGCGAGCTGGATGACGCCGGGTTAATCGAACAGGTGAAACAAAAATACCTGACGCTGATTGGCTTCTGGCGCCAATACCGCCCAACCTCTCACTCGTCTTAATCGGAAAAACCTCCCCTTAAACGGATTTTCGCCGCTTTAAGGGGATTTTTTTGCCTGTTTTCTGTGAAGTAACGCAACTTGCAATCGAATAAATCGCTTTTTGGTGAAATGAAACTTCCGCTCCATCTGTTAGAATGAGCTGTCAATAATTCAGGCGTCAGGCCAATACGCCTTAGCCCACACTGCGAGCCGAATGGATGAACAACCCAACTCAACTTTCGCTGTTACAGGACGAGATCCGCCACCGCTATGAAACGCTGAGCAAGCGTTTGAAGCAGGTGGCGCGTTACATTTTGGATAACAGTAACAGCATCGCTTTCGATACCGTCGCCTCCATCGCCGCACAGGCCAGCGTCCCACCGTCTACCCTGATCCGCTTCGCCAACGCGTTTGGCTTCAGCGGTTTCAACGAAATGAAACAGGTTTTTCGTCAGCACCTGATGGAAGAAACGGTCAACTATACCGAACGCGCTCGCCTGTTTCGCCAGACCTCTACCGACGATAACGTTGCGCCGGAAAAGCCGGCGGAAATTCTTAACGTTTTCACCATGGTCAATGCTCAGGCCCTGCAACAGCTGGCGATGCAAACCAGTCCCGAGCAGTTGGATCGCGCGGTTGAGCTGCTGAACAACGCCGAGAATATCTACGTGATCGGCCTGCGTCGTTCATTCAGCGTCGCCTCTTACCTCACCTATGCCCTGCGTCACCTGGAGCGCCGAGCCTTTCTGATCGACGGTTTGGGCGGCATGTTTACCGAGCAGCTAAGCATGGTGAAGCCCAATGACGTCGTGATCGCCATCAGCTATTCGCCGTATGCGCAGGAAGCGTTGGAACTGGTGGAGTTGGGCGCCAAACGTGGCGCACAACAGATCGCCATTACCGACAGCCAGGTCAGCCCGCTGGCCGCCTTCAGCGACGTGTGTTTTGTGGTACGCGAAGCGCAGGTGGACGGTTTCCGCTCCCAGGTCGCCTCTATGTGTCTGGCGCAAACCCTGGCGGTCTCGCTGGCGCTGAATAACGCCAAAGAAGAGTAATACGGGCAGGATCAACAAGGCCCGGCTAGCCGGGCCTGATGCGAATTATTTCGCCGCCGGGTAACCGTCGCTATTAATCCAGGCGTGGTCTTTTTCCCAGGTGAATTTCCACAGGCGCACCGGCCCGGCCATCACGTTGAGATAGTAGTTGTCGTAACCGGCCAGCGTTGCCACCGGGTGGTAACCACGTGGCACCTTGACCACGTCGCGGTTATAGACCGCCATGCACTCGTCCAGCGACCTGTCATCGGTATAGACCCGTTGCATGCAAAAGCCTTGTTCCGGCTGGATCCGGTGATAGTAAGTCTCTTCCAGATAGGTTTCATCCGGCGAGTCTTCCTGATCGTGCTTGTGGCTAGGGTACGAGCTGGTATTGCCCTCATCCGTGTACACTTCCACCACCAACAGGCTGTCGGCCGGCGCGCTGTCCGGCAAGATGTTGTGCACCAGACGCTGGTTGCGCCCTTTGCCGCGCCGCTCTACGCCCACGTCCGCCGGGGTGATCAGCCGCGATGGCAGGTGCCCGTGGCTGGGCGCGCTGCAAACCGCCAACTCCAACGCACTTTCCGCGCGCACTTCAATTCGATCGTGATGTGGCACATATACCGCGTAAGGCGGGGTGCGCTCAAACGGGCTCATCCGTTTACCGATGCTCGGGTATTCCGCTCGCAGGGTAGCGACAGAAGCGATACCGGCGACCAGCACCAGACACAGCTCTTTGTCGCCGCTTTCCAACTGCAGCGACTGACCGGCTTCGAGACGATAGACGTCAAACCCGACAAAGCGCCAGTCGGCATTCTCCGGGGTGACGTGCTGGATGCGCCCCTCGGCATTTGGCTGCTGACATTTGGCGAGCAATGAGGACATGGTGATTCTCCCAATTAAGTATGAATAGACCCCAAATAATTGGCGCTGCATCATCGTAGGGGCGCTGCAGGCTGCGCCCGCGTTAATCGGGGCGAATTTATTCGCCCCCTACAGGATGGCTGGGCCGAATGCACGCAGCCAACACAGATGCAGCTTTCAGTATGAAAGGTATATACCCTAACCCAGCGTCGGCATACTGTATTCAGACACCGTTTGCTGCCCGGTTGGCCAGCGGGCGGTGGCGGTTTTCATCCGCGTGTAGAAACGCACGCCGTCGGTGCCGTGAACGTTTAATGCACCGAACACCGAGCGCTTCCAGCCGCCGAAGCTGTGGAACGCCATCGGGACAGGCACCGGGACGTTGACCCCCACCATGCCGGCCTGCACTTCCTGCACGAACTGGCGCGCATAGTGGCCGTTGCTGGTAAAGATAGCGCTGCCGTTACCAAATTCATGGCCATTCACCGTATCGATGGCGGTCTGGTAGTCCGGCACGCGGACAATGCCCAGCACCGGCCCAAAGATCTCTTCGCGATAGATACGCATGTCCGGCGTAACGTGGTCAAACAGGGTACCGCCAACGTAATAACCGTCCGGGTAACCCGCCACCTGATAGTTACGGCCATCGGCCACCAGGGTGGCGCCTTCCTCCACGCCCAGATCGATATAACCCAATACTTTCTTCTGGTGCGCCGAAGATACCAGCGGCCCCATTTCGTTTTCTTCGCCACCCTGTTTAAGCCCTGGGCCAACGCGCAGCTGAGCGATCAGCGGCTTCAGTCTGGCAATCAGTTTGTCGGCCGTGTCGTCGCCGACCACCACCGCCACCGGCAACGCCATGCAGCGCTCGCCGGCCGAGCCGAATGCGCCGCCCATCAGGGCATTGACCGTCGCGTCCAGATCGGCGTCCGGCATGATGATGGCCTGGTTTTTCGCCGCGCCGAAGGCCTGCACCCGCTTACCGTGGGCGCTGGCGGTAGTATAGATATGTTCCGCCACCGCAGAGGAGCCTACAAAGCTCACCGCCTGAATGTGGGGATCGGTGCACAGCTGCGCGGCTTCTTCGTTCGCGCAGTGCACCACGTTGAATACGCCGTCCGGCAGCCCGGCTTCTTTCAGCAGTTCGGCCATGCGAACCGAGGCCGAAGGCACCAGCGCCGGGGGCTTGAGCACAAAGGTATTGCCGCAGGCCAGCGCGATAGGGAACATCCACATCGGCACCATCGCCGGGAAGTTGAAGGGGGTGATACCGGCCACCACGCCTAACGGCTGCATCAGCGAGAAGCTGTCAACGCCGCTGCCGACGTCCGCCGAATACTCGCCCTTGATCAAATGCGGAATGCCGCAGGCAAATTCCACCACTTCGATACCGCGGGTCAGTTCGCCCAGCGCATCGGAATAAACCTTGCCGTGCTCGCTGACAATCAGCGCAGCCAGCTCGTCGCGATGCTGTTCCAGCAGCGCCTTAAAATTGAACATGATGCGCGCACGGCGCAGCGGTGTGGTGCGCGACCAGTCGGCAAATGCCTGGTGGGCCACGTCAATGGCCTGCTTCACCTCGGCGGCAGTGCTCTGCGTCACGCGGCGTTCAACCTGCCCGGAAGCCGGATTATGCACGTCGACGGTTTGATTGCTGCTGCTCAGGCACACCTGCCCGCCAATAAAGTTACCCACGGTTTTCATGTCTCACCCTCTTTTAAGTCCGCTGTCGCCTGACCGCCTGCGGCCGTAGCGTTTTCATCACACCGCTTGCCGGAGACTGCCCGCAAGCAGGCTAAATCCTGACCGGATGAAGCAAACTCTATTTCATTGAAAAAAAAGTTTCAAATAAATTATTTTAGAAAATTTGTTTTTAGTGCGGAAGGTCGCAGTTTTGCCACGTCACTGTGCAAGGCCATTACATGCGGGAAAAAAAGCGGTCCCGGTGTTCACACGCCAACGACAGGGAATTAGCCCTGACTTTTATACAGAAATAGGCAGCCCGTGGGGAAATGCGACCCGGCCAGACGCTAAAGGATCGCGCGGTAACGCTTGTGGGGCATTTGCGGTTTTTTTTGAACTGGATCTAAAAATCAATATTTCATTATTCACTAATTATGAAATAAATGTTCTTGTTTACCGAAGCATTAACTCGACTATCACCGCCTTAATGACAGGCAGGGTCCAACCCCTTCCGCCTCCTCTTCCCTACAACCAACAGCGCGGGTGGAAGCCAGGAAAAAAATCGGAGCAACACATGTCATCTCAGCGTAAGCATAATACCGGGTACATACTGCGAATATGCGGCATTGCGGCACTTGGCGGCATTCTGTTCGGCTACGACACCGCCGTGATCTCCGGCGCGATCGAATCCCTGAAAACCTATTTTAATCTCAGCCCCGCCGAAACCGGCTGGGCCGTTTCCAACGTGGTGATCGGCTGCGTGGTCGGTGCCTTTGCCGCCGGGCCGCTGGCCGGCCGATATGGCCGTAAGAAGGCCCTGATGCTGGCGGCAGTGCTGTTCACCATTTCGGCGGTGGGTTCTTCACTGGCGCCGACCTTCACCTGGTTTGTGATTTACCGCATTATCGGCGGTTTGGCGGTGGGTATCGCCGCGACCGTTTCGCCGATGTACATGTCGGAAGTCTCCCCCAAAGACATGCGCGGCCGTGCGCTCAGCATGCAGCAGTTCGCCATCGTGTTCGGCCAAATCGTGATCTTCTACGTTAACTTCAAAATCGCCAGCATCGCCAGTGAAGCCTGGCTGGTAGAGATGGGCTGGCGCTGGATGTTCGCCTCCGGTGTGCTGCCCTGCATCCTGTTTTGCATTTTGGTCTTTATCATTCCAGAGTCACCGCGCTGGAGCGTGATGGTCGGCCGGGACGATCAGGCGCTGGCGATGCTGACCAAAGTGTCCAATGCCGAACATGCGAAAAAAGTGCTGCAGGAAATCAAAGACTCGATACGGCAGGATCAGCAAGCCAGCCAGAAAAAACTCAGCTATGCCGATAAACGGGTCCGCTTCATTCTGTTCGTTGGCTGCATGATCGCCATGCTGCAGCAGGTCACCGGGGTTAACGTGATGATGTATTACGCGCCGGTGGTGCTGAAAACCGTCACCGTAAACGCGCAGGAAGCTCTGTTCCAAACCATCTGGATCGGCGTGATGCAGCTGGTCGGCTCCGTCATCGGTGCCATGTTGATGGATCGCATGGGCCGCATCCCGCTGATGCGTTGGGGTACGCTGGGCGTCATCGCCGGCCTGCTGATCACCTCCTATGCGCTCTATACCGAGGCCACCGGCTACTTTGCGCTGTTTGGCATGCTGTTCTTTATGGTGTTCTATGCGCTCTCCTGGGGCGTGGGCGCCTGGGTTCTGGTGTCAGAAATCTTCCCCAATCGCATGCGCGCCCAGGGCATGAGCATCGCCGTCGGCTGCATGTGGCTGGCCAACTTTGTCGTGTCCCAGACCTTCCCGATGATCAACGATAACCCTTACCTGTTCTCCAGCTTCCACGGTGCCTTCCCGATGTGGGTGTTCGCCGTCTGCTGCCTGTTCAGTTACTGGTTTATCGGCCGCTATATTCCTGAAACACGAGGAGTATCGCTGGAAAAAATGGAGGATGTGGTCATGGCAAAACGCTATCGCCAACCCCAACCCGAAATACAGCGCACGCCGCTGTAAGTCGGCAAATATCAGGCTTTATCAACTCATTCAGGAGTAATGCATCATGACCATTGCGCCAGACCGTTTTTGCATCAACCGCAAGATCGCGCCAAATCTCGATTTGGAACAGTTTTTCAGCCTGGTGAAAAAGTGCGGGCTCAACAAAGTAGAGCTGCGCAACGATATGCCGAGCGGCAAGGTGACCGATAACCTGGGCAACGATCAATTAAATACGTTGGCAGAAAAATACGGTATCGAAATCATCACCATTAACGCGCTCGGCATGTTTAACCTGCTGGACGATCAAGCCGCGTTGCTGAAAAACGCCGAGGCGCTGTTGTCACAAGCTCAGGCAATCCGCAGCAAGGCACTGGTGCTGTGCCCGCATTGCAGCGCGAACGATAACCGCAGCGAAGAGCAGAAAAAAACCGACACGCTGGCGGCCCTTAAGCTGCTGGCTCCGCTGTTCAGGCAATACGGTGTGCAGGGCTATGTGGAGCCGCTGGGGTTCGGTATCAGTTCACTGCGTTCATCGCTGCTGACGCAGTCCCTGATCCGGGATTCTGGCGCGCCTTACAAAATCGTGCTGGATACCTTCCATCACTATTTAAGCGACGTGGCGCAGCCTGAGTTTGATGCGCAAGTTGAGATTGACGGCATTGGGCTGGTGCACCTTTCCGGGGTAGAAGATCCGCGGGCTAAAAGTGCATTAAGCGATGAAGAGCGCATTATGCTGAGTGACAAAGATAGGCTGGAGAGCAACCAGCAGGTGCAGAATCTGGAGCGTCTCGGTTATCGCGGTCTCTACGCCTTCGAACCGTTCTCGTCGCAGCTGGACAGCTGGACGCCAGCGGATATAGAACGTGAAATCCGCCAGAGTATCGCTCTGCTGCAAGGGTAATGCTTGCCCCTGATTTAACCGGGCGCTGCGTGCAGCGCCCTACTTTTTTTTCTGTATTATTTCAACGTGCTGACCACCAGTTGGTGGCGCTCGTTGTAGAACTTCCGGTAGGCCAGGTAGCAGGCGATGATGGTCGACAGGCTGGCGGTCGACAACAGCATGAAAGTCACCATAATCTGGTACTTAATCGCCTTGACCGGATCGATACCGGCGAAGATCAGACCCGACATCATGCCCGGCAGGCTGACCAACCCCACGGTTTTGGCAGAGTCCACCGTAGGGATCAACGAAGCACGGATACTGTCGCGGATCAGCGCCGCCGAAGCAAACTTCGGCGAGGCGCCCAGGCTCAGCATCTCCTGAATCTTCTGCTGATCGCTTTTGAAACGCTGTCCCAGGTTGTTGTAGCACAAACCAACTGCCACCATCGCATTGCCGGCCACCATGCCGGCAATCGGGATCACCTGCATTGGGGTAAATTCTATCGAGCCGGTCAGCACCAATACCGCCAGCGTTAATACCGCACCGGTGGTTATGGCAATAAACGACGTCACAAAGGCATGATCGATATATTTGCTGCGTTTTTGCGCGTTGTAGGCGGCATTAAAGCAGATAAACAACACCATCAGCACCGTCAGAATGGCGTTATTCACATCAAAAATATATTTCAGCACGTAGCCGACAATGATCAGCTGCACCACCGCCCGGCAAATGCTCCAGATAATGTCTTTTTCCAGCGCCAGCTTTTCTTTGTGGCTGATTAAAATGGCGACAATCACCAATACCATCGACAAAGCCAAAGATTCATTGCTGATATTATGCTGGTTCATGGGTCGTCTCCTGTGCCCGTGCGCCCTGCGCACTCAGGGTAATCACATCATCCGCATGCTTGATTTCGTCTTTATCATGCGTGACCCACAGCACCGCTACGCCATGCTGCGCCACCAGTTGATGAATAATGTCGTTAACGTTGCGTTTGTTATCTTCATCCAGCGCACTGGTGATCTCATCCAATAACAACACTTTGGGCATAAATTGCAGGTTACGGATCAATGAAATTCGCTGTTTCTCCCCGCCCGATAATTCGTTTACGCTTTTATCCAACATATTTTCCGGCAGCCCAAAACGTGCCAGATCGGCCTGCATTTTTTTCCTGTCCGGTTTTTGCTTTCTGATCTGGTAAGGCAGCGCGATATTGTCATACACCGCGTCACCAAACAGCGAAGGGGTTTGAAAACAGTAAGACACCTGCTGGCGATATTCTTCCGGCGGTATATCGGTTATGGCCTTACCGTCAAAGATAATTTCTCCACGAGTCGGGTCGATCAGGGAAGAAATGATTTTTAGCAGGGTGCTTTTACCGCAGCCCGACGGCCCGGTAATCAGTTTAAATTCCCCCTGATTCAGTCCGAAAGACACAGAATCCAAAATAACCTGATCACCTATTTGATAATGAATATCATTTAATATCAGTATGTCTTTGCTTTCCTTCATTATAAACTCGCATCCCTCATGAAAATATTTGTCCCCAGGCAGCCAGTATAAAGCTTCAAAAATTACACTAGCAATGGCTGGTCATTAAGGAGTCGGGCTGAGGCGCTTTTCGCACCGTCAGCCCTGTATTGATCCGCTGTGAAGCGGTAGTCAAAATGACGAAACAGGAAAGGAATTACACTTTTTTGGGTGATGCACAAATATACCAGCGTAACGAGTTATTGATGCTGCGATGGGTACAACGAACTTTACCCTCTTTTTCCAATGCTAATAACAGCGTGCGCGTGGTGTAAATATTTTCACCGCACTTGTCTGCCAGCTCCCTGGTTTTAGGCCAGTGTTCCGGTGCCGGAGGATGATGCTCCCCTGCTCCCGACGCGCGTTCCATACAGAGTTTTCGTAACACGTTTAGCATATGTGACTTCCTGATTTCATATGTTATCGGCGCCTTGGCCATCACGTACTCCTTGGGTTACTTTTGCCTGCTCCTGTCCTGCGGCAGCACGTCGGCCACGCGCAAGGTGTAAATCATGGTGGCCCCTGGCGGGATCTCGGGCGGACTTCCCTTATCGCCATACGCCAAGGCGGGGGGGACCACCAGCGTCATGGACCCGTGCTTATTCAGCTTGCCGATGGCAGCCCTAAACAGCGGCGGGTATTGCGCCAACGGCAAAGAGATTGTGGTGCCGGCCAAGTCCATATCCTTGATCACTTGCCCATCGGGGAGGCTTTCGCGTACCACGATATCGACGTTGTCATTGGCGTCTATCTGCCCGTTGCCGGCATAGTCCACGCGGTAATAGAAACCGAGCGCATCTTTTTGCACCCCGGGTTGTTTGGCGAAATCGGCGAGGTAGGTTTTACCCCCCACTCGTATCGCCTGCTGCCGCTGCCGTTGAGCCTGCTGCAAGGCAGCGTCTGCGGCCTTTAGCGCGTGGTCGATGGCGGCGTCATCCAGGCGTTGCCGCCCCGCCAGCGTATCGGCAATGCCCGCCAAAAGACGCGGGCGATCGGCTTCAATTCCCAAGCGGCGGTTCTCTTCCTGTAAATGCATAATGTCACGCCCCAGTGAGACCCCGGCGGCGTAGGCCTGCTTATCCGCATCGCTGACCAGCTCCGGCGGTTGTCGCTGCGCGGCTAGCTGACGGTTGAGTTGCTGCAACTGCTGCTCTTGCTGCGAGGCGATCCGTTGTTGCCGGGCCAGAGCCGTCGCCATGGCGATCAAGTCTGGCGGTGTGGTGATGGCCTGACGAACACCTTTCAACGCTGCCACCAGCGGCCGGATATCAATAGGATCTGGCTTGGGTGTTGCCTTGATGGCTGGCGCCGCCGGTTGAGCCTGAGCTGCCAGCTGCTGTTCCAATTGGCGGATGGTCTCGGCCTGCCGTTGCAGGGCCTGATTCAGCGCGGTCAGACGGGCGTTGTCTCCGCGCGCAACAGCGGCGGGTTTGGGCTTGGCAGTCACAGGCTGAGGCGCTACAGGTGCAGTTTCCACCACCGGCGCCGCCTGCTGTTGCTGGGCAAATTTCAGCAATGCGGGAATGCCGTCATCCTTGCCAGGTGCAGTCTCTGCCGCCGATGCAGCGCCACATGCCAACAACAGCAGCAAAGCCGCGGCTCCTTCCGCGCACTTTTTCATGGTTACAGGCTCTCCACCCGGCTAGACAGATCGGACATCAGCTCATGTTCAACGTCGGCGCAGAATTTCTCGGTTTTATATTTATAAAGCGCATCTATGGCTTTACGGGTGCTTTCATCGACATTACTGCGAATGCCGGCATATCCCGAGGCGTTGGACAACAGCCCGTTAAAATAAGCAATCCGTTTCTGATAGCTTTGCGGATTAATATTCTTAAGTGAGTTGACCCGCTGCTGACAAAGCGCGATCCGTTGCTCATCAGTGTTTTCCTTAGGATTACTCTGTGAAACTTTTTTCATGGCAACCGTACCGGTGCCATTTTTTCCTACGCAACCGGACAGCAGTAAACAGGACATTATCATCACCGCCGTAGCGACGGCGGAACGGCGAGTTGAATCATTAATTATGGTAATCATTCCGTTTATCATCCCTTAATTATCACTTAGGTCATTATTATGTCGCGAAGCCCTGTTTTATCTGACTGCTTCTGATTAATCCTAACGAGTTAAATAACAGAAACGCACAATAACAGTCGGGTATTGGTAATAATCCGACACACATCTGTATTGTTATGTTTTTGTTAAAATTCAAAAAGGAATTATCGTAGCCACATTGAATGAATGTCACATCCCAGGCCTGTATTACCGGCCTGTTCATCCATAAAAACAAAGAGTTAACTTTTTACCCGCGATTAACGCGCAGAATTCATCATCTGCTGTCTGAGGGCGATATTATCAAAACAATATTGCTAATTGTAGTGCGAACACTAATTCTGGCGATCTAATATCTCGCATATTGCTATTTATATAGTCATTTATTCTGGATAATATTTGTATACGATCTATTGATTTTCAATTATATATATTTCTTTTTCCTTTTGGTTTTATATTCTGTATTTGACTTAACTTAATAAAAGCTATTTCCAACTACACCTATTATTTGCAAGAATAATCCCAGCAAGACGCTATGGTGATATACCTATTTTTCTTTTATGGATTTCGCTTGTACGACTTCCAAAATATTTCGTTATTCACTCATGAATAACGGAGGGTGGCGTATTGCCCAGAGCAAAAGGATCTGGCTCCAACTACGGCGTCGGCGACATGACGTTGCCGCTGTTGTGGGGGATTTAGATGTGCTGTTCTTTTTATTTAAATACTCTCTACAGGAACTTGAGAAATGAAACTGAATAAATTAATGCTGGCAACCGTGATTGCTTTCGCTTCTGCATCTGTTGCTCACGCCGCATCTAACCAGGGCAGCGGTAAAGTCACTTTTACCGGTGAAATTATTGATGCGCCATGCAGCGTAGCACCGGAATCTGTTGACCAAACTGTCCCTATGGGCCAAATCAGCAGCCGTCTGCTGGCTAAAGAAGGCAAATCCAGCTCTGAGCCATTCAGCATCGAACTGAAAGATTGCTCCATTGCGACCATGAAGAACGTCCAGGTAACCTTCACCGGTACACCGGATCCAGACAACAGCAAACTGCTGGCACTGAGCGGCACCGCAACCGGCGCTGGCATCCGCATCTATGACAACCTGCACTCCAAAGACGTTGAACTGGGTACCGCGACCGATGGTCAGGGTCTGACCGAAGGTAACAACTCCCTGAAATTCGCCGCTTATCTGCAAGGCAGCAGCGCTTCTGGCGCCGTGGTCCCAGGCGAATTCACCAGCGTTGCAAACTTCACACTGGCTTACCTGTAATCCCCCCTCGGGGACGCCCTTTAGGTGTCCCCGTTTTACCTGCACGGACATTGGGTAACGGGACCAACGGCTACAGGGAGACGCCAGCATGACAAACCGGATTTGGCGCGTACTGCTTATCGCGCTCAGCCTTTGCAGCGCAGAGGCGACGGCGAAAAATCAGGGCCACGGCACACTTAACCTGGGTGGCGAGATTGTCGAAACCCCCTGCGGGATAGCCAGCGAAAGCCTGGACCAGACCGTTGATTTCGGGCTGATCTCGATGACCGATGCGGCATTGGATACGCAGCCGGTGCTGATCGGCAGCCGCCGCAACTTTGAGATCAAGCTGGTGAACTGCGAATTGGCCAGCATCGTGAAACCCGACTTTATCTACCGCGCGGCCACCGTCACTTTCAACGGTATCGCCGACAGCCGGGATCCCGATCTCTTGGGGGTTTATGGCGAAGCGCAGGGCGTGGCCATTGAATTACTGACCGCCAACGGCGTTCAGATACCGCTGGGCAGTACCACCGCGGATTACCAGATTGTCGCCGGCGACAACACGCTGCGCTTTGGCGCTCAGTTACGCATTCATCCCGACAGGGCCAGAGCCGGCGGATTCAGCTCACTGGCGAAATTCACCCTGTCTTATCTGTAAGTAACGCCTCGTTAGGCGGGTGCCGCCGTCAGGCACTGAATGACATCACGTATTACGTATTCAGGTCGTACAGGATGACCTGCTATTGGGCGCGGATTTGCCATGAGTGATTATTCTATGACGTCATTACTGACACGGAAAAAAATACCCCTTACCGTCATTCTATCTTTCCTCTGGGTGCATTCGGCTTTTTCCGCCACGGAATTCAATACCGACGTATTGGATATTGGCGATCGCAGCAAAGTGGATTTATCGCGTTTTTCCGACGCCGATTACGTCATGCCCGGCGCCTATCTGCTGGATATCAAAATCAACCAGAAAACCTTGCCGCAGCGCAGCATTCAATATTATCCGTCGCCGGATAAAAAGGATCGCTCTCGCGTCTGCCTGCCGCCGGATCTGGTCGAGAAAATGGCGCTGAAAGAAGACGTCCTCAAAAAAATCACGCTGTGGCACGACAACAGCTGCGCCGATATCAGCGGCATCAAAGGGGCGACCATCTCCGACCGCATCGGCGGCGGCGTATTGGCCATCACCATCCCGCAGGCCTGGATGAAATATTCCGACCCGGACTGGACACCGCCGGAGCAGTGGGACGACGGCATTCCCGGACTGTTGCTGGACTACAGCATCAGCGGCCAGGTCGGCAAGCAGAGCCACAATAACAATACCGCCGAAAACCTCAGCAGCTACGGGACGGTGGGAGCCAACCTGGGTGCCTGGCGCCTGCGCGCCGATTATCAGGCCAATTACAATCAGCAGGCCGGCGAGCGCGACAACAACTTCGACTGGAACCAGATCTACGCCTACCGCGCGCTGCCAATGCAGGCTGCCAAGCTGACGCTCGGTGAAATCTTTCTCGACTCGGGGGTCTTTGATTCTTACCGCTTTACCGGTCTGAATCTGGCCAGCGACGAGCGCATGCTGCCGCCAAACCTGCAGGGTTACGCGCCGGAAGTACGCGGCATCGCCAAAAGCAACGCCAAGATCACCGTCTCGCAAGAAGGCCGTACGCTGTACGAAACCACCGTGCCCGCCGGGCCGTTCGCCATTCAGGATCTCAACAGTTCGGTACGCGGCCGGTTAGACGTGAAGGTGGAAGAACAAGACGGCAGCGTCTCCACCTTCCAGGTCGACACCGCCACCATTCCTTATCTGACGCGTCCCGGCTATGTCCGCTACAACGTCGCGGTGGGCAAACCTTCGGCATACGATCACCGCACGCAAGGGCCACTGTTTTCCGCCAGCGACTTCTCCTGGGGGCTGACCAGCGCCTGGTCGCTGTACGGCGGAGCCCTGCTCGGCGGCGATTACAACGCCTGGGCGCTCGGCCTGGGTCGCGATCTTAACGTGTTCGGCGCCATGTCGGTGGACGTGACGCAATCCATCGCCCGTTTGCCCAATGAACCCACCGCCAGCGGCATGTCGTTCAAGGTCAACTACGCCAAGCGTTTCGATGAACTCAACAGCCAGATCACCTTCGCCGGCTACCGCTTCTCACAGCGCAAGTTCATGAACATGTCGCAGTATTTGCAAGAGCGTTACAACGACTACGACGAACGCTACAACGGCCGCCAAAAAGAGCTGTACACCATTACCGCCAGCAAAACCTTTATGGCGGAAGACAGCGCCAAGGCGATCACCGCTTACCTGACCTATTCGCACCAAACCTATTGGGATGCCAGGGCGCAGGATCGCTACGGGTTATCCGCCAGCAAGCTGTTCAACGTCGGCAATGTCAGCAACGTTACCGCCTCGCTGTCGGCCTACCGTACCACCTATCACGGCCGCACCGATGACAGCGTGATGCTGAACTTCAGCATACCGATTGGCGATCGCCGTCGACTGGGTTACTCACTGCAAACCAGCAACAGCGATGTGACGCAGATGGCGTCTTACAACGACTATACCGACCCGAACAACACCTGGCAGGTCAGCGGCGGCTTTAACCAGTCCGGCAAATCGCTGGCCCGTGGCTACTACAGCCATAACGCCTCGTTCGGATCGCTCAACGCCAGCGCTTCTTACCAGCAGGACAGCTATTCGTCGATCGGCGGGACCTTCCGCAGCGGCATTACCGCCACCCGACACGGCATAGCCGCCCACCAGAACTCCAGCAACGGCGGCAGCCGGATGATGTTGGACACCGACGGCATCGCCGGGGTGCCGATCAACAACGGCCGCGCCTACAGCAACCGCTTCGGCCTGGCGGTGATCTCCGACATCACCAGCTACTACAACACCGACACCCGCATCGACGTCAATACCCTGGCGGACGACGTGGAGGCCACCCGAGCGGTGGTGCAGGGCACGCTGACCGAGGGCGCCATCGGTTACCGCCACTTTGAGGTGGTGAAAGGCAGCAAGCTGTTGGCCACCATCAAACTTGCCGACGGCAGCGAACCGCCGTTCGGCGCCACGGTGCTGAGCGAAAAAGGCCGCGAGGTTGCGGTCGTGAACGACGGCGGCTCGGTCTACCTGACCGGCGTACAGCCGCAAGAGCAGTTGGACGTCGCCTGGGAAGGCCAACGCCAGTGCCGCATTGTTATACCGGGCGCCGCCAAGCCGCTGGACCAGCTACTGCTGCCGTGCGCCAAACTGTAATCCGTAACGCAGAGAATTGATGATTATGAACAACTTTCCGTTAGCAAAAATGGCCGCACTGGGCCTGGCTTTGACCGCTGCAGTGCCGGTCGCCAACGCAGCGATATCGCTGGATCGTACCCGCGCCGTTTACCTCAGCGACGCGAAATCCATCAGTCTGAATATCGTCAACGAAAACAAGGAACTGCCTTTCCTGGCGCAGTCCTGGCTGGAAAACGAGCAGCACCAGAAAATCACCTCGCCGCTGGTGGTGTTGCCGCCGTTGCAACGGGTCGAGGCCAGCGAGCGCAGCGTCGTGCGCATCACCAAGACCCCGGAGGCCGACCGTTTGCCTCAGGATCGCGAATCGGTGTTCTATTTCAATCTGCGTGAAATTCCGCCGAAAAGCAGCAAAACCAATGTGATGCAGTTGGCGCTGCAAACCCAAATCAAACTGTTTTACCGGCCAAAGGCCATCGTCGCGCCGAAAGGCGAAGTGTGGCAGGAAAAGCTGGTGTTTCGTAAAAGCACCGGCGGTTTCACCGTTGAAAACCCTACGCCGTTTTACATCACCCTGACCGGCATGACCCGCCAAACGCAGAAACAGGGCGGCGGCGCGCTGGGCGACTTCCAGCCGGTGATGCTGAAACCGAAATCGAGCGAAACCGTTAAGGTGCGCGACAACGGCCTCAACAGCTTTGTCGTTACCTATATCAATGACTACGGCGGTCACCCGGAGCTGCGCTTCGCCTGTAACGGCAGCGTGTGCAACGCCGTGCCCGAGACCAAAAAATAAGGAGATTCCGCATGGCTGAATTCACCGGCGGCCGCCTGCGGCCCCTGCTGATCGCCGCGCTGCTGGTTAGCGGCAGCGCGACGGCGGCTACGCCATTGGGCGTGATCCAAGGCACCACCGGCACCGTCAGCTTTCATGGCGGCCTGCTCAGCTCCCCGTGCAGCCTGACGCCGGACAGCCAGGATCAGTCGATTGATTTGGGCGATGTTAACGCGCGCGACTTCCAAAATGCCGGCGATCAGAGTACGCCGGTGCGTTTTCGCCTCTCGTTCCGCAACTGCCTGCTGGGGGCCAAAGCCTTGGCGGATAACCCGGCCGGGCAGCGCAACGGCGATGCCGGGCAGCTCTACTTGCAGGGTGAGCAGGCCGCCACGCTGGTGTTTCTCGGCGAAAGCGACATCAACAACCCCGACCTGCTGAAACTGCACGGCGGCGTACAGGGCATCGGCCTGCGTTTGAAAGATCAGCAGGGCCATGCGCTGTCGCTCAACCAGCAGAGCCGGCCTTACATTCTGCAGCCCGGCAGCAATACGCTGTGGTTCAGCGCCAGCGTGGAATCCACGCAGCGAGCGGTGATGGCGGCCGGTTTTTCCGGCGTGGCGCACATTCAGGTGATTTACCTGTGAGGTTCACAAACGCGATGAAAAAAACCTACCTTAACTCCTGCCTGCCGCTGGCACTGGCGCTGACGGCTCCGGCCGTCTGGGCCAACGGCTACGTGACGCCGGACGGCGGAGCAAAACCGTTTTATATCGACCTGAATGAAAGCAATATCACCAACAAGGTCGGTTTTACCAAAGAGTTTCCCTATTCATTAGGTGGCCAATATACCGGCAAGGCCTATTGCGATACGCCGATCCCCCGTAGCCCGCACTTTTATAAATCGGACTCGGCATTGCCCGCATCCGACTACGGCAATGGCTATTTGAAACTGAATGACTATCTGGACCTAAAAGCCGAGGTTTGGATCGCCGGCAATAAAAAAGCCTATGTCACTGTGCCGTTTTATAACGTCTCAAATGAATACACCAACCACTCTTGCAATCCGCCATATGCGCAAATCAATAACTACGAAAGTGGATCCAAAGGCAAGGTCACCTTCCGGGTACGCAAAAAAATCATCAACGGCGTACAGATCAACGACCGGCAGATCATCGAGATGTATGGCCGCTTAGGGTCAACCGACGCCGGTTTCGGCCCCAACCCGATGGCGCAGGTGTTTATTCAGTCCGCCATTCTCTACGTGCCGGATAAATGCGTGGTGAACGAAGGCCAACTGATCAACGTCGAGTTCGGCGAAATCGGCGGCAGCAACCTGAACGGTGCCAGCTACCCGCAAAGCATTCCGGTGCGCTTCCAATGTGAAGGCGGCAGCTTCGAGGACGGCACGCTGAATATCAAACTGGCGGTCTCCGGCACCCCGGCACCCTTCACCAATAACGCATTTAAAACCGATAAAACCGACCTCGGTATCGAGATCAAACATAACGGCCAGTTGGTGATCCCGAATGAGTTTTACCCGGTATCGAATATCGGTAACGGCGGTAGCTGGAACCTGGTTGCCGCGCCGTTGGCCAACGGCGGTAAAGAAATCGCGGAAGGGGAATTCAACGCATCTGCCACCATTGTGGCGGCCTTCGAGTAATTCAGGGAGAAACAGACGATGCGTTTACGCGCTTTAGCGATGCTCAGTTGCACGCCGCTACTCTTTTCGACACTGCCGACGCTGGCGGACACCGAGCTGGTCGGCTCACCGCTGCAGTTCCACGGCACCGTGGTGAGTCGCCCCTGCAATATCGAACCGCAGTCGGCCGATCAGGTGGTGGAAATGGACACGGTGATCGTCAAAACCCTGTACCGCTACGGCCATAGCAACCCGGTGCCGTTCAACATCAAGCTGACCGACTGCAAAACGGCGGTGTTCAAAACCGTCAATGTCACCTTCAGCGGGAACGAGGACAGCGAACTGCCGGGCAAGCTGGCGATCAATAACGGCGCCAACGGTGCCGCGATCGCCCTGTTTGACAGCAAGGGCGCGGACATTGATTTGAACCAGGCCACCAGCGCGGTGACATTGCAGGACGGCGCCAATATCCTGAATTTCACCGCCTATGTGCAGGGCCATCCCAGCGCGATACAGAATAAAACCATTACCGAGGGTGAATTCAGCTCGGTAGCCAATTTCGTACTGGCTTATCAGTAAGTCGGCGCCGCAGGAACACGTCATGATGTCCAAACCCAAAGTGGCCTGGTTATTCGGGCTGGCGGCATTTTATTGCCTGATCGCCATGCACATTTACTGGCCCAATCGCGGCGGCAGCGGATTCTATCTGCCGTGGAATCTGGTCGGCGGGATCTTTATCGCCCTGTTGATCATGGGTGCGATGCTGTTCAGCCGCCCGCCGCTGGTCACTTCCGGCTTTTTTAACCTGCTGGCGTCAGGCAGCCTGATTTTGCTCTTGCCGCTGTTGTGGGCACAGCAGCCCTGGTTGAGCGAGGCCCTGCCGCGCCTGATGGGGCTGGCGCTGGGCGTTCTGGCCTACTTTGCGCTGCTGCAAATTCCACTCGACCGCCTGCGGCGGCGCAGGCTGTTGATGCTGCTGCTGGCTGCGACGGTCATCGAAGCCTTGCTGGGGCTGGTGCAATACAGCCTGCTGCAGCCGGGCAACTGGATCGGCTACAACACCCTGAAAAACCGCCCTTACGGCATCTTCCAACAGTGGAACCTGATGGCCAGCTTTATGGCCACCGGCCTGGCGCTGGCACTGTATCTGCTGAGCACCCGTCGCCCTTTGTCGCGCAGTCTGCAATGGCTGGCCGCCGCCATGCTGCTGCTGGCACCGCTGTTGTTGATCGTTATCGCCTCGCGCGTCGGGCTGCTGGCGGCGGCGCTGCTGTCACCGCTCCAACTGTGGATGTTGTACCGCCTTAACCGCCGTCGCGCCGGCATCGCCCTGCTGTTGTTGATGGCCGGGGTAACCGCCGGACTGTTGCTGGTGATGCTAAATGGCGCCACGCGGGCAATCACCGTGGCGGAGCCGATTTTTTATCGGCTGGCTTACTGGCAGGAGGCCCTGCGCATGATCGCCGAACGCCCTTGGTTGGGCTGGGGTTACGGCCATTTTCAGCACGATTTTCTGCATCATTTCTACACCACTCACAGCAGCGGCATGGAAAGCGTTGCCATCAGCCACCCACACAACGAAATCTTGCTGTGGGGCATCGAAGGCGGCCTGTTGAGCCTGATCGGTATCGCCCTGATCGTCTGGGGGCTGTGGCGTTTGCTGCGGCGCACCCGCGCCCCGGCGTTACGCCCCGCGCCCTGGCTGGCGGCGTTGCCGATCCTGCTGCACATGATGGTGGAATACCCGCTTTACCTCTCTGCCGCCCATGCGGTGCTGCTGCTGGCTATCCTGCGCGTTGGCGACGTTCCTCGCCGTTTGCCGCTGCCCTCCCGTTTGCAACTCCCGCTGCGGCTGACCACCGCGGGCATCGCTGCATTGATGGTGCCGTATCAGCTTAACGGCCTGCACAGCGCGCTGATCATTACCGCGGTGGAAAAAAGTGGCCTGCGGCAATTCGGCTCCATGAGCCAGGTCGTCACGCCAACGCCCTGGCAGGTCCGTTACGACTATGACGTCCAGTTGCGACAGCTGCTGCAATACCCGCAAACCCGCGATGTCGCTACGTTGCTGAACTACCGGCAGTGGGCGGAAAACGAAATCCTCGTACGGCCGGACGCCAATATTTACATCAATTTGATGGCGGTCAGCCGGTTACTGCAACAGCCCCAGCGAGCCGCCGATCTGCAACGCCAGGCCAAGCGACTGTTTCCGCACGATGCGCGCTTTGAGGAGTAACTATGCTTAATATCCGGTTCACCCTGTTGGGTAGCGATAAATTTTATCAGCTCGGGCTGCGCCTGCTGGTGGAAGATTACCTTCATAACCTGAATGCAAGCAGCCGCAGCGCCTCGGCCGGCTTGCAGAATATGGAGCCGATAGAAATCGTCTTTCGCACGCTGGAAGACAGTTGCGGCTGCGCTCACTGCTATCAAAGCCCTTATCAGATACCCCGCCACCGGCAAATGACCGTGCTGATCCTCAACGACCGCGATGCCCACTATGAACACAAGCACCCGGCGCTGTTTAGCATTCATCGGCGCGATGATGACGCCGTCATCCGCGCCAAACTGCAGCTGGCGTTGGAGCGTTTCTGCCAGCAGCCCTGGGTCGCCCTGCACGCCAGCGGCATCTGGAAATGCCGTCAGTGCCGTATTGCCGCCCTGAGCAGCTGTGAAAAAAAGGTGCTGAAGCTGATGAGCTCCGGTATGTCCGCCTGCACCATCGCCGGCATGCTGCAACGCAGCCAGAAGACCATCAGCGCCCATAAGCGCTCGGCGATGCGCAAACTGAACGTCCACAAAAGCATCGAATTGAACAAAATGCTGCTGAATCAATTGGGATTGAACTGAGCGGCCGACGGGGTTCAGGCCGAGGCGAGTTTCCGTGGCAGGAAAATCTCCGCCAGCATGCACCGCGCCCCGCCGCCGCCCAGATCTTCAATGATATCAATCGGCCCGAGCGCCAGGCGGGCATAGTCGCCGATCAGAGCCTGTTGCTGCGCAGTGAAATGGGACCAGGCCCGGGTAGACATAGCGTAAACCGGGTGGCCGTCTTTGGCCTGCAGCTCCAGTACGTTGCAGGCAAAGGCTTCCATCTGGGCAAAACTGACGTCAACAATGGTTTTCCCGCTGCGTTGCAGCGTGGCGATCAGCGTGCCTTTTTGGGCTTCGTTGCGAATGCTTTCAAGGCAAACGATGGCATATTTCACCCCGACGCTCAGCATCACGTTGGTGTGATAGATGGGCCGATTATGGCGGTCCGCAGCCTCGAACCAGACAATCTGATAGCCAGAGTGACTTTCAAATTCGCGGCCTACCTCCGGCGAGCTGCGTGACGACAGACAGGCATAGGCCAGCTTATGCGGATGATCCAGGATCAGCGAGCCGGTGCCCTCCAGAAAGTGCCCCGCCAGTTCGTGGGCGGAAAGGTCGATTTGCCGTTCAACCACAAACGCATCGGCAAGCTGCGTGATAATGTCCTGACGGCGCTCCCGTCGTCGGTTCTTCGCTTCCATCGGGAAGGTGAACAGGCTGCCGTCAGCCAGCAGTGCAATCCAGTTATTGGGAAATAGCGCATCCGGAGTTTCTTGCCCGCCGGCATCGTCAATCACCGTGACGTCGATACCGGCTTGCGTCAGTGCATCGACGTAGTCATTAAAGGCAATTAATGCCCCCATCGCCTGATTTTCATTATTTTCCGTGGTTTTTTGGAAGAAATTGCTGTGCCGGGTTTCTTGATTGGCGGCAAAACCGGAGGGCCGGACCATAAAAACTGTTTGGGTGGTTTGCATGATGTTTCTCACAGGGATGGGGGTAGCAACGCGACCCTATTATGGAAAATCAATTTGACGCCAAACAGTGTGATAACTGGCTAAATTGCTCTATATTTTTACAAATCGCCACCGCCAACCGACACTTTGCCACCATGAACGATACCGATCGCCAAATCCTCGCGCTGCTGCGCGAAAACGCCCGTAGCTCGGTGACCGAAATAGCCAACAAGGTCCGGGTTTCGCGCGCTACGGTGCAAAAAAGAATTGAGGCGCTGGAAGCGCAAGGGATCATTACCGGTTACACCATCCGCGTAAAACCGGGTGTGGAGCACAACCGCATCCGCGCCTGGATGTCCGTGGCGGTCGAAGGCACCAAGGCGCAAAGCGTGTTGCAACAGCTGCGCGGCGAGCCCGCGGTGTTTACCCTGCACACCACCAACGGCAAGTGGGATATTTTGGTGGAGATCCGCACCGACAGCCTGGAGAACTTCGACAAAATCCTCGGCCGTATTCGGCGCATTGCCGGCATTTCCAGCACCGAAACCAGCATCCAGCTGTCGACGCACAAGGCCTAGCTTACTGCTTAGCTCGACGGAACATCGCCTCAAGCATTTCCAAAAACACGCCCATTAAAGCAAGAGGTGCCTTTTTACGCCTGTCCTTGGCCGTTTGCCGCTTTAGTTCGCAGGTTACCATGACCGTTTATGCGTTTATCGGTAACAGGACAAGGTGCTTGGCAGTGGGAAAACCCTTTTTACGCAGTGGCCGTTTGGATGATGTGCTCGCATTGGGCGAGAATGGACAGCCGGTTTACGCCTGCGCGTTGCAGCTGCGGGAAACCCTGCGCATTCGTCAACAGCAGCCGGCCGCCGATTGTCTGGCGATCCCGCAGCCTAACGAGGCGGGCACTCACATTGATTGGTACTCACCTTTCCCTGGAAAAGTCACCTCCTGGCTGGCGGCGAACGAGGCTCAACGCGCTCAGGCCGTGCGCCAATTGGAGCGCAGCCTGGCAACCTTCAATGCCCTGATCGCCGAGACGCAGACGACCGACCATCCCAGCCAACGCCTTTTCGGCGCCTTGTTAAGCAAGGCGATGCAAATACCCGATCCCAACCATGTCTATCTGGTCGGCGATAAACCGGTGCTGACCTTTTGGGGCTTTATCAGGCCACAGGCCCAGTGTCAGGACGATCCGCTGGCCTGTCTGCGCCCAGCCGAGGAGCCGGCAGAAAAACCGATGCCCATTGCCGCCACTCCGCGCGCAGTCGCCGCCCCCGAGCCTCAACCTGCTGCTGAACCCGAAGCCCTGACGCCAGAGATTATCCCCGCGCCGGTGCGCAGGCCGTGGCGCCGCTATGTGTGGATGGCACCGGTGATGCTCCTTATGGCCCTGCTGGCAGGCTGGCTGTACCAGGCAAACCGGCAACCGGTCACCTCTCCGACGGTGCCATCGCGCCCCCCACTGCCGGCCCGCGTCGCCAAACCGATCCCCAAACTGCATCTGCCATTGGCGCACGCCACGCTAATGCCGCCGCCGCCCGTCCCGGTGGTGTTGCCGCCGGCGCCCGTCCCGGTGGTGTTGCCGCCGGCGGACAAAAATTCGCTGGTACTGCCAGCCGAAGCGGTCAAGGCCGGCTCCACCCGTTTTCTCAACGGCAGATGGCGCGCGACGGTGGCGTTGAAAGATCCGCTGACCGGCAAACGGCCCAGCCTGCAATACCGTCTCAATAACGGCAAAGGCACCGCCAGCATCACCTACGGCGACGCCATCACCTGCCGGGCACCGGTAGAGGCCGGGCTGATGCAGTCAGGCAATCTGGTGATCAACAGCCGCACCAAAGCGCGTTGCAGCGACGGCAGCCGCTACCCACTGCCGGAAATCGTCTGCAGGCAAAATGAGACCGGCCCGGCGGAATGCACCGGCCGTTACGCTGCGGACACGGTTTATCCCATGACGTTAAAGCGCGAGAGTAAATGATGCTGGCCCCCCTTACGGACTATAAAAACGCCATTACGCTGATTCAGGACAGCGGCATCCAATTTCTGGACTTTGCCCTGACGCCGGTTTTGGATGCCGACTTCCCGGGCAAGTTTGTCCGCCAGACGGCAAGCGGCCCGCTATTGCGCCTGCAATGGCATGCCGACAGCGGCAAATACCTGTTGCCCGCGCAGCCGGGGCAGGCCGATGAAGTGGTGCGCCCTGAATTCAGTTATCCCCTGCAGCAATCTTTGCGCCTGTTGGATAAGACCTGGCTGCCCCTGCCGTTCTTTCGCTACACCCCTTCTGGCGCGTTTCTGGCCGGACCGGACAACTGGGCGCGCATGCAGATCCTTCAGTTGGACACCCCCGATCAGGACGGTAACTCGCTGCGGGTGGTGCTGGCGTTCGATACCCGTATCGCGGCACCAGGCCAGGAGGCGTTAGTCCCAAGCGAAAGCGATCTCGACACCGGACTAAGCTTTGCGCTGGCCCACCGCAATCACGATCTGGGCGAGTTTCTCGATCTGACCTGGGTGGACGGTTGGCTGCGAGAGGTCTTTACCGAAGCCGCAGCCACGCTGGAACAACGTGCCGAAGCTCAGGTCTACACCGGGTTGAAAACTTTCGAATATCAGGCGCACTACCTCAACGTGTTGAATATGCTCGGCGACCAACTGACGGTGCCGCAGATAAAAATTATTGCTGCCACGCTGCAGCAGCCCGCGGTCAACGTGGACGTGATTCTGGACGTCGGCAACTCCCACACCTGCGGCGTGTTGGTCGAAGACCATCCGGAAGAAAGCAACGGCCTGAAGCAGACCTATGAACTGCAGCTACGCTCGCTCAGCGCGCCGCACTGCGTGTACAACGAACTGTTCGAAAGCCGGGTCGAGTTTTCTCAGGTCTCGTTCGGCAAACCCGGCCTCTCGTTCCAGAGCGGGCGCGACGACGCCTTTGTCTGGCCTTCCATCACCCGCGTGGGCCGCGAGGCGGCACAGCTGGCACAGCAAAGGCAAGGCAGTGAGGGCACCACCGGCATTTCCAGCCCTCGTCGCTACCTGTGGGACGAAGAACGCTATGCGCCGGGCTGGCGTTTTAACGGCAAGCTGGAGCCGATGGCCACCGCCGCGCCCTTGACCACTCTGTTAAATGACGAAGGCGTTCCGCTTTCTGCGCTGCCCCTGGCGGAACGGCTACCGGTATTCGCCGCCCATTACAGCCGCAGCGCGGTCATGACGCTGATGCTGACCGAGTTGCTGGCGCAGGCGCTGATGCAGATCAACAGCGTCGCCCAACGGGCAAAAATGCCGAATGCCACCGCCCCGCGCCGCCTGCGTACTATCATCCTGACATTGCCTTCGGCGATGCCGAAACCGGAACGGGAAATTTTCCGCCGCCGCATGCAGGAAGCGATTGGCCTGGTGTGGAAAGCCATGGGCTGGCACCCGCTGGACGCGCCGTTCGACGGCCAGCAAACCCGCTTCCCCGTTCCGCAGGTGCACATGGAATGGGACGAAGCGACCTGCGGCCAAATGGTTTATCTGTACAACGAAACCCAGGTGAACTTCGCCGGCCGTACCGACGCCTTTTTTGCCAGCATGGCCCGACCGGATCGCCCTTTGGCAGCCGATGAGCCGGCAGGAAAAACGCTGCGTATCGCCTCCATCGACATCGGCGGCGGCACCACCGATCTGGCGATCACCCAGTACAGGCTGGACGATGGCGTAGGCAGTAACATCAAGATCAACCCTCGCCTGCTGTTCCGCGAAGGCTTTAAAGTTGCCGGTGACGATATTTTGCTGGACGTGATCCAGCTGTTTATCTTGCCCGCCGTGCAGCAGGCGATCGAAGACGCCGGGGTCGCGGCTCCGGCGGCCGTGATGGATAAGCTTTTCGGCAATGAAGGCCGCATGGACGGATTTTCCACCCTGCGCCAACAGGCCGCGCTGCAGATTTTCATGCCTATCGGGCGTGCGTTGCTGGCAGCCTATGAGGATTACGACCCGCTGGACGCCCAGGCAGAAATGGCCGCCAGCCTGGGCGATCTGTTGCCTCAAACCCCAACCCCGCAAGTGCTGGCGTTTATCAACGGCGAGATCCAGCGCGAAACCGGCACTTCTTCTTTCGATATTTTGCACACGCCGCTGGTCGTCCGCCTGGGTGACTTACACAGCGCCTTCCTGTCTGACCGGATTGGCATTGGCCGCTGCCTGCGGCTGCTGTGTGAAGTGGTGGCGCTGTACGCCTGCGATGTGCTGCTGCTAACCGGCCGCCCGGCACGTTTCCCCGGCGTTCAGGCCCTGCTGCGCCATCTGCAGCCGCTGCCCGCCAGCCGCATCTTGCCGCTCGAGGGCTATCACACCCGCAGTTGGTATCCGTTTAACAAACGCGGGCGTATCGATAACCCCAAATCCACCGCTGCCGTGGGAGCGATGCTGTGCCTGCTGGCCATCGACCTGCGCCTCGAGAGTTTTTATTTCAACGTCGGAGATTTCCAGCCTTACTCCACCGTTCGCCATCTGGGCATGCTGGACGGCAATAACATGCTGGCGGACGATAACGTCTACTATCGCGACATCGATCTGGATCGCGCCGATTTTGCGCTGGATCCCGCCGGGTGCTTCCAGCTGCGCGGTCCTTTGCGCCTGGGGTTCCGTCAGCTGGACAACCCGCGCTGGCCGGCATCGCCGTTATATACGCTGACCATCACCGACCCCCTGTTGGCACGCAAGCTGGCAGGCGATGCGGTCATCAGCCTGCGGTTGGCCATTACCGGCAGCGAAAAGCAAGGTGCCGAGGGCGTTAAAATTGCCCAGGCCATGCTGGCCGACGGCAGCCCGGTTCACGCGCATCAGCTACAGCTTAAACTCAATACCCTGGCTGCCAGCGCCTCTGGCGCAACCCATTACTGGATCGACAGCGGGAGCATTTATCAACGATGAAACCTATCACCACTGATCCGATAAACCGCCTCAGCGACGGGATCCTCCAGGCCATTGACTGGGTCGCCGACGCACGGCAACAGTCCACACGCCTGGACCGGGAAGCCGATAACCTGACGGTTCGCCTGCGCCGCAGCTACAACAAAGCCCACAAGCTGGAAGCCGCCACGCCTCACCGCGTCGCCATCGGCCTTTATGGCCATAACGCGGGCGCCAAGGCTCACCTTCTGACGGCATTGGCCCCCGGCGCCGAGCTGCTATCAGAGGATTGCGCGCTGGCAGTACGCTACTGCGTGCCCACCGTCGTAACCCCTCCAGCTTATCCGGTGGTCATCACCTTGCTGGATAACGCGCAATTGCTCGCCATGACGGCCAGTACAGCGTTGATCAACGGCTTTCGCCCGGATGGAGACGCACGAGCTATTGCCGCACACCTGAATACATTGGAACGCCATCGCCAGCCGATGGCGATTGACGGCATGGACAGCAATGCCATCGTGGTGCTGTGGGACACTCTTCGTCACCACGGGGGCAAATGGCAACAGGCGCTGGACCGGCATTTCTGGCCGCAGGCCGTCTCACTGGCCCCCTATCTGAGCATTGACGACCGGGCTCGCCTGTTCGCACCGCTGTGGGGTGAAGACCCGGCGCTGACCATGCTCTATCGTCAGTTGGCGCATAGCCTGCAAGCGTTGGGATGTAGTGAACGCGTGCAGGCTTCGCAGCAGGCGCTGGATAAGGAAGTGGGCATTCAGCATGCCCACGCGGTCAACACGCCAGCCGAGGTGAGACTCTCCGTGCTGACAGAAAAGGGTGCCGTCGTGGCGATCCCACAGGCCGATCTGGCGTGGTTGGCTGCCGAAGTGACGATACCTCTGCCCGCCGGGCTGCCCGCCGACGTTGAGCTTCTCGATATTCCAGCCAGCCTCCGTCGTTCAGATGGCGATCTGACATGGCGTATGCAACAGGCCAAACGCGCCAATCTGCTGACCCACTACGCCGATAATCTGCAGGCCAGTCTGTTGCTGGTCAGCGATGCCGCCGGCACACCACAGGAGGCCAGTCGAACCGGCCATGCGCTGGCCTACTGGGTTAAACGCACACAGGGAGAAAATGCTGCGGTACGCAGCCGTCGTAAGCCCGGTTTAATCTGGGTAATCACGCCGTTCGACGCGTCGCGCGAAGGGAAAGCCCGCCCCGATGACGCCGTTCAGCGCTATGTCGGTGAGCCCGGCGACAGTTGGGCCACGCTGCTGGCCATGGATGAACGCGACTGCCGCCGCATGACGGACTATTTGATGGTGCAGGCGCGCCCGGCATTGAAACAGGCGCGCATTCAGGAACTGCAACAAGAATTGCGGCGTGAGCTGAGTGAAAGCCTGCTCGGCAACTGGCTTGCCGCAGCGGATCCGCAGCCTTTGCAACAGCGTAGCCAACAACTGCTGCGAGCCTTGCAGGCGCAGGCTGGGGCGCATGGCGAATTGCTGGAATGGCTGTTGCCGCAGCGCGACAGGCTGCGCCAACTGCTCGTGCAGCAACAGCATGCTTCACCGGCGCCGACTGTCGCCGCACCGCCCTTCGACGTGGAGATCGACCTGTTTGGTGAGGGGGATAGCGCCGCGGCCAGTTCGGTGGAACATGGGCGTTCGTCCTTTGCCCAAAAGGTATTCGCCGACTGGGTTAACCATCTGCGTTGCCTGCCGGACAATGCCCAACTGCTGACCCTGTTGGGTGTTGATAAACCGCAGTTGGAACTGCTGGTCGATGCATTGATTAGCGCCGCCTGCCGCCTGGAGATTGACGCAACGCTGGAGCGCGCATTAGCCGCAGGCACCCTGCCGGAACAAGGGGAGGATCGCCAGGTCAGCCAGGCGCTGACGGTATTGAGCGATTTCGTTGCCTGGCTGGGCTTCCAGCAGCGCGAGGCGGCTTTACGCCCCGCCAGCCGCATCAATCCCGGCCAGCCGATCTTCACTCCACCGCCGCAGCCCGCGGTCGACTGGGGCAATCAGCAACGCCTGACCAAACTGGCGCCCACGCCGGCGAAAAATGCTGCCTTCTATATCTACGACTGGCTGGTCGGGCTGCAGCGGCTGCTGGCGGAAAACGCCCAGGCGGAAACTGCACTCGCAGCAGCGCCGCATGCCGCGCTGGAAGCCATAGTGGCAACTCTGGCTGGCAGTGACGGGCACTGACAAATTCAGGCTGGGCCACGTAACCAAGAGCAGGTAACGACGCGGCAACTTGAAAGGTGACGGGTATATTATACTGATTAATTATCCATCGATCTGAGGACATCAGCGTGCGCCCATTCAGCCTGAAGAAAATCGATCACCTGGTACTGCGCGTCACCGACCTGGAAAAAAGCCTTCAATTTTATACCCAGATACTGGGGTGTGAAATCGCCAGACGGCGTCCCGATCTGGGGCTGGTGCATCTGCGCGTCGGCGTTTCCATGCTTGATCTGGTCGACGTCGACGGCGTGCTGGGGAAAAAAGGGGGCCAGCATCCCGATGCTCGCCAGCAGAATGTCGATCATTTCTGTTTGCGCATCGAACCTTTCAACGAGGGCGAACTGCTGGCCTATTTGCGATCGCAGGGGATCAGCGTTGATCCCCCCGAGTCCCGATTCGGCGCAGAGGGCGACGGGCCGTCTCTCTATTTCACCGATCCGGACGGCAATCACGTGGAGCTGAAAGGCCCTGCAGCGGAGTGAGCCAGGATAACCCGCAGGGCGGAGTTTTATTGGCTGGTGCTGCCTGCTCCGGCCCTATTCCCTGATAACGTGCAACGCCATCAGCGCCTCAACGCAGGGCTGAAACCGTCGCGATGAACTCGTGATCCTGTGCAGCCGGATAATTGCGTGTTGCCACGGTTCAGGAACCAGGCCATGGCTGCGGAACCGCTGTGTGCCAGGTCATTGATATTGTTATAGCGCAGAAAGCCATTGGCTTGTTTTGTTAACGCTGTAACCTGAATGGCTGGGGTAATAGGTCATTGCCGGGTAAAGAAAATGCCGTTCGCGACAATTTCTCACTCGAAAACATGAGAAATAATTATAGGTTAGGTTTTTATTTATTACGGGAAATAAAAGACTGATTGAATTACATTGTTATTTTAATTAATTAAAAATCATTAATACGGAAATCATCTGAAAACACTCTCTATTTGAAATCATTTTAAAGGGCGTTTTAAAAATCATCTCATCACTCTATTTTTCTCATGGCGTACGATATTTAATTCATCTTTACTCCATAACTTTATTTACCGCGCAGGTTCCGATCCCGCGCAGCAAATAGCGGTTTTAAAATCATTCCGGCGGCGAGATTATTGCTTCTGCGCCGCCAGCGCCTGAGCGCAGGCCCAGGCAGAGCTCCAGGCCCACTGGAAGTTATATCCCCCCAGCCACCCTGTCACGTCCACCACTTCGCCGATAAAGTACAGTCCCGGCACCTTGGCGGCCTCCATGGTCTTGGAGGAAAGCTCTTTGGTGTCGACGCCGCCGAGCGTCACTTCCGCCGTGCGGTAGCCTTCGGTGCCGTTGGGTTGTACACGCCAGTTCTGCAACGTTTCGACCAACGCGGCCTGTTGCGTCGGATTCAACTGCTTGAGCGTGGCTTCCGGCAGTTGGCCCAGCGTCTGCAAACATTCCACCAAGCGCTTCGGCAGATGCAACGCCAGGGTATTTTTCAGGCTTTGATTAGGGTGTGTCTGACGTTGCTCATTGAGGAAGCCCGCCAGATCAAGCGTAGGAAGTAAGTTAACGCTCACAAACTCTCCAGGCTGCCAGTAGCTGGAAAGTTGTAATACCGCCGGTCCGGACAGACCACGATGGGTAAACAATATGCTTTCGCGGAAGCTGACGCCGTTTTCTGCGGTGATCACTGCCGGCACAGACACGCCAGACAGGGTCTGCAAATGCTCCAGCAGCGGCTTATGCAGCGTAAAAGGGACCAGCGCAGCACGCGTCGGCAGCACTTTCAGGCCAAACTGCTCCGCCAGCTTATAGCCGAACGGCGTCGCGCCCAGGCCCGGCATCGACAGCCCACCGCTGGCCACCACAAGTGAGCGAGCGCTCACTTTCTCACCGTTCAGCGCCAGTTCGAAGCCTTCTGCGGTTTTCTCTACGCCCAGCACTTCGCTGCGCAGGCGTGTCGTCACCTGACCCTGCTCGCACTCTTTCACCAAGAGTTCGACCACCTGCTGCGCCGAGTCGTCGCAAAACAGTTGTCCCAGGGTTTTCTCGTGGTAGGCGATGCCATGACGGTTGATCAGATCGATAAAGTCCCACTGGGTGTAACGCGCCAGCGCCGACTTGCAAAAATGCGGGTTATTCGACAGGTAAGCGGCAGGCTCCGTGTACATGTTGGTAAAGTTACAGCGTCCGCCGCCGGACATCAGGATTTTGCGCCCCGGTTTTTTGCCGTTGTCGAGCAGCAGCACCCGGCAGCCGAGTTGCCCTGCCTGCGCCGCGCAAAACATGCCCGCTGCGCCCGCACCTATTACCACGACATCAAACTGTTCCACCTGCGCCTCTCTGAATAAAAACCACAATCGCGACAAAAGGCCGCTATTTTACGCCGTTTCGCTGCCGGTAACCGACAACTTTACGGCGGCAGATTGTAAAGCCATGCCGCCCTCAACGCCATAGTAAGAAAATATTACAGCGAGCCATTCAGCATAACGCGCTGATATTTCATGTATTTGTCATACCAGCGCCATCGTTTCGTCATATCGAAATCAAAAAAACGTCATATTTTCCTTTTCCCCGGCCCCGGTTGTCACTGATAATGCGCGGCGTTCATGTCCACAAACTGGCGTAACGCTTATGCTGCATTTGTTCGCTGGCCTGGATTTCCATACCGGCCTGATGTTAATTCTCGCATTGTTGTTCGTGTTGTTTTATGAAGCCATTAACGGTTTTCATGACACGGCCAATGCGGTTGCTACTGTAATTTATACCCGTGCCATGCGTTCGCAACTTGCGGTTGTGATGGCTGGCTTGTTCAACTTTCTTGGCGTTATGCTCGGCGGTTTGAGTGTTGCTTACGCCATTGTTCATCTGCTGCCAACCGATCTGTTGTTGAACGTCAGTTCAGCGCACGGATTAGCCATGGTGTTCTCCATGCTGCTGGCGGCTATCATCTGGAACCTCGGCACCTGGTATTTCGGTCTGCCGGCCTCCAGCTCTCATACGCTGATTGGCGCAATTATCGGTGTGGGTTTAACCAACGCACTGATGACCCACACTTCGGTAGTGGATGCGCTTAACGTCCCGAAAATGATCGGTATTTTCCTGTCATTGCTCATCTCGCCGCTGGTCGGCATGATGGTCGCCGGGTTGATGGTGTTTGCTTTGCGCCGCTATTGGAGTGGTACCAAGAAACGCCAGCGTATGCACATGACCCCTGCGGAACGTGAAAAGGTCGACGGCAAACGCAAGCCGCCGTTCTGGACCCGTATCGCACTGATCCTGTCAGCCATCGGCGTTAGCTTCTCGCACGGCGCCAACGATGGTCAGAAAGGCATCGGCTTGATCATGCTGGTGCTGATCGGCGTTGCGCCGGCCGGCTTCGTGGTCAATATGAATGCAACCGGCTATGACATCACCCGTACGCGTGATGCCGTGACCCACCTGCAGCAATATTACCAGCAGCACAGCGACGCCTTGGCGCACGTGGTCACTCTGACCCCACTGGTGCCAAGCCCGGATGAGGACGTCTCGCCGGATAAACCTATCGAGTTCCACTGTGACAGCGCTCGCGCCATGCCGGCGATTGAGCTGACTCAGGGCTTGCTGAACAATCTGCAAAGTTACGATCAACTGACGGTAGAACAGCGTAGTCATCTGCGCCGCCTGCTGATGTGCGTAACGGATACCGCAGACAAGATCGCCAAGCTGCCGGAAACCTCGTCCCAGGACCAACGTTTCCTGAAAAACCTGCGTCAGGATCTGCTGCAAACCGTTGAGTATGCACCGATCTGGATTATCGTCGCGGTTGCTCTGGCGTTGTCGCTCGGTACCATGGTCGGCTGGCGTCGCGTCGCCACCACCATCGGCGAGAAAATCGGTAAGAAGGGCATGACCTACTCTCAGGGCGTGTCGGCTCAGATGACCGCAGCCTTGTCGATTGGCGTTGCCAGCTATACCGGCATGCCGGTTTCCACCACCCACGTACTCTCTTCGGCGGTAGCCGGGACGATGATTGTGGATGGCGGCGGCGTGCAAAGCAAAACCGTGAAGAACATCCTGTTGGCGTGGTTGTTAACCCTGCCAATCTCGATTCTGCTTTCCGGTTCGCTGTACTGGTTGGCGCTTAAGGTGATCTAAGCAGTTTGCCGGGTGAGAAAGGCGGCCCTGGTGGCTAATGCCGATCGTTTAAGGATCGGTTGAACGATCCGGTGGTTGCTGTAAAAAGGGTTCCAGGACATGACTGGAACCCTTTTTTATGCACCTTTCTCAGGCTCTTGGCA
>NZ_JACJFQ010000021.1:0-109075 GCF_014164835.1 Serratia sp. OS31
TGGAAATAGTTATCATAATTATTTAAATGAATAATTGGTGTTTTGCATAACCGTTTGATTTTATTTTAATTTAAAATTAAATCATCGATGATGTAAATCAGGTGTGTTTATTTTGTTTTCGTCAGGGCATAATGCGGAAAAATTAAGTTGATACCTGCAAAATAAAGGAATGATTATGCTGACGCCTGAAATGACCAAAAAGCTGAATGAGCAACTGAACCTGGAGTTCTACTCTGCCAACCTGTATCTGCAAATGAGCGCCTGGTGCAGCGATAAAGGCTTTGAAGGTGCCGCGGCATTCCTTAAAGAACATTCTCAGGAAGAGATGCAGCACATGCAGCGCCTGTTTGAATACCTGAGCGATACCGGTGCACTGCCGCTGTTGGGCACCATCGCCGCGCCGCCGGTTGAGTTTGGTTCCCTGGCAGAGGTGTTCCAACAGACGTACGAGCATGAGCAACTGATCACCCGCCAGATCAACGAACTGGCGCACGCGGCAATGACCGCTCATGACTATTCAACCTTCAACTTCCTGCAGTGGTATGTTGCCGAGCAGCACGAAGAAGAGAAGCTGTTCAAATCCGTGCTGGATAAACTGGCGCTGGTGGGCAACAGCGGCAATGCCCTGTTCTTCATTGATAAAGATCTGAAGAAAATGGGTGCGGCCGGCGAAAACGGTAACGGCCAGGCCTAATCCTTTTGTAGAAAACCGCGTATCGGCGTTGGCCGGTGCGCGGTTTTTTTATGCCCTGCATTTATCGCGGTTTTACAGCGATATGTGCTACTGGATCGCAAAATGCCAGCGTTCTGCTCGACTTGCATAATGACACTCGTTATCATTTGACGCGATACGCTACAGGGAAGGTTGAGAGTCAAAACAGGGGGTTACTCCCATAATTCTGTTTACCCGTGGCGCAATCATCTGCGGTGGGTTGGGCTGCTGATACATCGCCCTGGCGGTTAGCCTGGCCCCTTATCACCCTCGATTATTGCTTTAAGGGATATCACTGTGATCGGTAAAATTCGGACTTCTTATCGCCTGCTTTCCACCATTTTTGTGCTGTTTGTCGGGCTGTCGTCACAGCAGGCGCTGGCGCATGCCCATTTAAAAGTTGAAACGCCGGCGGCAGATGCCAGCGTGAGTCCGGCACCCAAGGTGCTGACGCTCAATTTCTCCGAGGGTATTGAGCCCAACTTCAGCGGCATTAAAATCACCGCCCCAGACAACGCCGAAGTGAAAACCGGCAAGCTGCAGCTCGATGCGAACAACAATACCCAGGTCAATCTGCCTATCGAAGGCGATCTGGCGGCAGGCAAATATAACGTCAGCTGGCATGTGGTGTCGGTCGACGGTCATAAAACCAAGGGCCAATACAGCTTCACCGTAAACTGACCCATGACTCTGGCGACCCTGTTTGTCCTGTGTCGCTTTGTGCACTTTGCGGCGGTGATGCTGATGTTTGGCTCCAGCTTATTCACCGCCTTATTGTCGCCGCAGCGCCTTTCCCCGTATCTCACCCGTGATGTGCGTCCTTTGTTGGTCTCTTGCACCTGGTTTGCCGGGCTTTCCGCTATTGCGTTGCTGGCTATTCAGGCCGGGCAGATGGGGGACGGCTGGGCAGATACCTGGCGGCTGGACGTGTGGTGGGCAGTACTGGGCACCACCTTTGGCGAGGTTTGGCGCTGGCACCTGGGCATTTCAATGCTGGCGTTGCTGAGCCTGCGGCTGGCCGAGCCACGCCGTACGCAACTGCTGGCGCTGCTTTCCACACTGCTGTTGGTCAGCATGGCGTTTATCGGCCATGCGGCGATGCATGGCGGGGGGCTTGGCGCACTGCATCGTTTCAATCACGCGCTGCACCTGCTGGCGGCCGGGTACTGGTTTGGCAGCCTGTTGCCGCTGCTGGTCTGTTTGCGCTATCTGGCCCAACCGCAGTGGCGCTGCGACGCGGTGACCACATTGATACGCTTCTCGCGCTGGGGACACCTGGCGGTAGCGCTGGTGCTGCTGACCGGCGTGATCAACAGTTTGATCATTCTCGGCAGTTGGCCGTTGGACGTAGATTCTCCGTACCAGCGCCTGCTGCTGTTCAAAACCGCGCTGGTGGCGCTGATGGTCATGGTGGCGTTAGCCAACCGCTACGCCGTCGTCCCGGCGATGAGCAGCATGCCACGGCTGGCGCAACGCGGGCTGGTGCTTGCCTGCTGGGCGGAGTTGGGGCTAGGGGCGGCGGTGCTGCTGCTGGTCAGTTTATTTGCAACCTATGCGCCAGTATAACATTCCGGCTTGCCGGATGCCCCCAAACTGCGGGAAAATTGAATCAAATAGCAACCCTAAGGCCATAACATGAAATCGGTATTACTTGGCATGACGCTGCTGGCAACCGCGACCGGTGCTTTGGCAGCAGATCAACTGGTGAACATCACCAAGCTGGAATACGGCAAGCAGTGGGCGTTCACCAAAGAAGAAGTGACGCTGCAGTGCCGCAGCGGCGGTGCGTTGTTCGTGCTCAACAACAGCACGCTGATGCAGTACCCGCTTAACGCGGCCGCAGAAGCGCAGGTGAAAGCAGGGCAGCAACGCGCTCAACCGCTGGACGTGATCCTGCTCGATGACGCCGCCAATCCGGGCCATAAGATGAGTGTTGAGCCGTACCGCGAACGCGCCGAGAAGCTCTGCGCGAACTAATCACTTATCCCCCAATGGCTTAGTGTGAGGTTAACCGGTGATGAAGAATTGCACGAAATTAATTCCGTAATGAAACTATCACCGGCCGTGCAGCTGGCTGGCAAAAATAGCGCGGTAAGCTACTCTTAAAGTGCACGGCTGAACAAGCCTTGCACAAAATGCCAACTTTTAGCGCACGGCTCTCTCCCAAGAGCCATTTCCCTAGACCGAATATAGGAATCGTATTCGGTCTTTTTTTGTGTTTGATTTATCAGTTAATTTTCTGCAATTAGAAAAATAAGCTGCAACCCCGGCTTTCCCCAAGCTCAAATCCCAATAACAAAACGCGCTACAGAGGAAAGATCGTCTTTTTGCATGATAGCTACGAGGGGGACGAGAGGTGTTGGGGGATAAAGCGGTGATCTGTGAGCTTAAGAGTGCAACAGATACATCAAGCCCTATTGGTCTAAATAGGGCTTGCGAGGGGGATTGGGTTTTCCTGCTGATGACTCAAAACCATCAGCGGCTTGCAGCTCCTGCCCGGAAGGGATAAGCGGCAAACAGCGCGGTTACCGCCTGTTGGATCTGCGCCTGGCTGGCGGGTTGCGCGTCTGAATTAAGCGTGTCGCTGGCGGTTCCGCGCCAGACCAGCTGCTTCTTCTTGCTGTCCACCAGGTCCACCGTCAGGGTACCTTCGGTATAGCTCCAAACGGTTTGGTTATAGCCGCCCCAGCCTGCATAACCTCTGCGACCAACAGGAACCGGGGCATCATTCACCTGCACTTTGTTTTGCTTCATTGCGCTGCTGTAAACCAA
Organism: Serratia sp. OS31; assembly: GCF_014164835.1. Classification (NCBI taxonomy): domain Bacteria; kingdom Pseudomonadati; phylum Pseudomonadota; class Gammaproteobacteria; order Enterobacterales; family Yersiniaceae; genus Serratia; species Serratia sp. OS31. The sequence continues at coordinate 3,485 of NZ_JACJFQ010000021.1, forward strand.
CAGGTCTGGGGATGCACTGAGTGTATAGCCACGTTGCTCCATCTGTTGCGCTATGGCGCTATGAATATACTTACCCGTCAGCGTTTGGTATTGGCCTGCAGCCTCTGGGGCAAAGCCATAAGTATGGTATTGGCTGAAATTAGCACTGTGGTCGTAGTCACTGGTCACCTGCGGCTGATTGGCGCAGCCCGACAATAACGCCAAGGAACTTGCGAGCAAAAGGCAAGAAAGCGGACGCATAGAAAACCCCTTCAGGATTATTAGTTTCATAAACTTAGCCCCAGAAGGTGGGCTTGGCAAATCTGGCCAGCAGGAATGGGCTGGGTGGGCCGCGTGAACGAAAAAGCCGTAACGTTCGCGCCAGAAAGAGCAGGGGTATTTGTGTTCCGTGGGGGCATCAGGCGATTCGGGCCGCGAATGCTCAGGCCTGTAGTAATAAGCTGGAGTTTCGGCTCGTTCAACCTTAACGCGCCTGAAAATTAAGAACATGCCGCTGGCCGCGGTGGCAGTGGCTTTGTTACTATCGGCCCACCTAAAGTCTCAATGGTGCATTACTTTGAAAATCAAAGCGTTGTTATTTATCGCCTTAGTCGGCCTCGCCGGCTGCAGCCAGGAGGGAGCGAAAGTGAGCCAACCCGTGAATAAAGACGGAGATCATACGGAAGTGTTGCTGGTTAACAGCGCGCTGGTAGATTGTATGGGCGTTGCCCCAATGAAATGCATGCAGGTTCGTCACTCTGTGCAGGGCCAGTGGGAAATGTTTTACAGCCAGATCGAAGGCTTTACCTTCGAACCCGGCTACCGCTACCGCCTGAAGGTTAAAGTGACCGAACTGGAAAACGTCCCGGCCGACGCTTCTTCGCTGCGCTATACGCTAGTCGAGCAGTTGGAAAAGAACAAGGTCTGATAGTCGTATGCAGGTCGGGGCCGAATGTCCTGACCTGATAACCTCAAAGCGATAACCCAACGTCCGTCGCCACCTGCTCAATCTGATAGCGCGAAGTCCGCGCCAACGCAGGATCTTTTTCAACGTAATACGCATACGCAATCACGCCAATCGACAATGCCCAGGCGCGGCCACGCAGCCAGGTGGCTTTATCGGTATCCACGGCGAGTTTAAAATACTTGCGGTTGTCCTGACTCAATAAATTCCAGGCGACAATCAAATCCACCGCCGGATCGCCAATCGCCATTCCACCCCAGTCGATCACCGCCGCCAACTTACCTTCGTTGATCAGCAGGTTGCCCGGTTGGATATCGGTGTGGATCCAGCATGGGCCAGCGCTGTTCTCCTGTATCTGGCTAACGGTTTCCCACACGTGCAGCAGAATATCCGTATCGAGATAGTCAGCACATTGCGCTATCGCGCTGCGGGTGAGGGCGTCTCTGGCACCAAGCGGGCCGCCGCGATAGGAGGTCAGGCTCTTTTGCAGCTCAGGATCGGTAATAGGGATGGCATGCAGCGCGTGGACAAATTCCCCCAGCTGTTGCGCCAACGCGTGGCTGCCTTCGCCGCAAACCGGCATTGTTCCCTTGATCCAACGGCCGACGCACCAGTTAAAAGGGTTGCCTGATTGGGGCTGACCCTGCGCAAGCGGAACGGGAACTGGGACCGGCAGATAACGGGATAGCAACGGCGGGTAACGGTTTTCCCGTTCAAGCGCCGCCGCAGCCGACGGCGTGCGCGGCAGACGAATATAGAGCTCGTCGCCCAGCCGCAGCATCACGTTATCGGTGCCGGCAATAGCGACCGGCGTTATCGCCAAAGCCGCCCACTGCGGAAACTGGCTGGCGAGCATGGAAGTCACCAGGTTGAGATCAATATCCACTTCGTCGGCGTGTAATTTGGCGATAAAACTCACGTGCGCACTTCCTTTAAGGCTGAAATTTAAGGCGTGAGACTGGTCTGCTCACTGGGCTTGTTGCAATTCTGCCATGCACCCAGCTTAAGTATATTGATAAAATCAGGTATATTGTCCTTCGGTTTTTAGCTACCAAGAAAAAATTACTATGATTATCAAACCTAAAATTCGTGGTTTTATCTGCACTACCGCTCACCCGGCAGGTTGTGAAGCCAATGTCCGTGAGCAAATCGCCTACGTTAAATCACGTGGCGAACTGAAAAACGGGCCGAAAAAAGTGCTGGTGATCGGTGCTTCCACCGGTTACGGCCTGGCGTCACGTATCAATGCCGCCTTTGGCAGCGGTGCGGCCACTATCGGCGTATTTTTTGAAAAGCCGGGCAGCGAAGGCAAAACCGGTTCTGCCGGTTGGTATAACTCTGCCGGTTTTGACAAGGCAGCTAAAGAAGAAGGCCTGTACGCGAAAAGCGTTAACGGCGATGCGTTCTCCAACGAATGCCGCCAAACGGTCATTGACCTGATTAAACAGGATCTGGGCCAGATCGACATGGTGGTTTACTCGCTGGCTTCGCCGGTGCGTAAAATGCCGGAAACCGGTGAAGTGGTGCGCTCTGCGCTGAAACCTATCGGCGAACCGTACAAATCCGTGGCGCTCGACACCAACAAAGACGTGCTGGTTGAAGCCGTGGTTGAGCCGGCCAACGAGCAGGAAATTGCCGACACCGTCAAAGTGATGGGTGGCCAGGACTGGCAACTGTGGATGGACGCACTGGAAGAAGCCGGCGTGCTGGCGGACAACGTGCAGGCAGTGGCTTATTCCTACATCGGTACCGATCTGACCTGGCCAATCTACTGGCACGGTACGCTGGGCAAAGCCAAAGAAGACCTGGATCGTGCGGCTCAGTCCATCGATCAGAAACTGAAGGCCAAAGGCGGCGCGGCTTACGTTGCCGTGCTGAAGTCGGTGGTGACTCAGGCTTCCTCCGCTATCCCGGTCATGCCACTGTATATCTCCATCGTTTTCAAAATCATGAAAGCGCAGGGGATCCACGAAGGCTGCATCGAGCAGATCCAGCGTCTGTTCGCCACCAAACTGTACAGCGGCACCGCGCCGGATACCGATGAGAAGCACCGTCTGCGTCTGGACGACTGGGAACTGCGCGACGACGTGCAGAACACCTGCCGTGAAATCTGGGCACAAATCGACGACAGCAACATCAACGAACTGACCGATTACCTGGGCTACAAGGCCGAGTTCCTGCGTCTGTTCGGTTTTGGTTTGCAAGGTGTTGATTACGAAGCCGACCTCAGCGGTGAAGTTAAGTTTGATGTGATTGAGCTGGTCTAAATCCGTCGAGCATTGAAAAGGGCCGGGCTTCCGGCCTTTTTTACGCCTGTCACCCAACAGCTCATCAGTCCAGTTGATCGTTGACAGCAATAAGTTATCGTTTTACGATAACTTATTGCTGTTTTTATGGATGAACTCGTTATGGGCGCTGTGCCACGGATCCACCTTCCGCTTTACGTACGCTGCTTGTGTTTGTTGATCATGACGATGCTGATTGTCAGCACCGGCGTGGAGATGTTTATGATTGTCCAGGGCTGGGTGCAGGGCGAGGCGTTCAACAGCATCGTGGCGTCCTACCGCGACTATTACCCGGAACTGAACGCCTATGCCGTTCCGCAGCAGCGTTGGGCTATGGTGGCCACTCTGTTGTTGGATATGTTCTCCTGTGTGCCTTATTACAGCGCACTGCTGTGCGGCGCCGGGCTGTTTTACCAGTTCTATCGCGGCAACGTGTGGCACCGCAACAATATGCTGTTGTTGCAGGTCATCGGCATCCTGCTGATTGTCGACGTGCTCTTCCCCTCACTGGCTGGGATGTTGCAGGTGATGATACTGACGGCCAATGAAAAAATGCTGCTAATAATTTATTATGGCGTCAACAGCGAGTCGATACGCTCGCTGATCGTTGGCTGCGCAATCCTGGTGTTTAGCCGGGTATTCCTGGAAGCGTTGCGGCTGAATGAAGAACAGCTTTCTTTCGTGTGAGAATAGAGTGGCGATAATAGTAAGTCTTGATGTCATGTTGGCCAAAAGGAAGATGCGTTCGAAGGAGCTGGCAGAACAGGTGGGGATCACCGAACAAAATCTGTCCCTGCTGAAGAACGGCAAAGTGAAGGGCGTCAGACTGGAAACGTTAGACAAAATCTGCCGGATCCTCGACTGCCAGCCTGGCGATCTTCTGGCCTGGCAACCGGATAACGAAGGCTAACCCGATGGCGTGCTCCGCACGCCATATCGTCAATAGACGAATTGATATTTATTACCGACACTCAGGATAGGTTTATTTTACGTTAAATTATTAGCGGCCTTATTTAAATTAAATGAGGCTGCCCTTGCTTTGCCCGTGGTTGAATACGGGTTATTAAACTAAAAAAAGTAATTTTTTTATTTGCTGCGGTTAACGATAACGTTTATTTTAAAGGAGGATATATGAAATTACGCCAATGGATCCCGGCACTATTAATTATGCTGAGTGGTTGCAGCCATATTCAACCCGGTTTGTCATCTTCAGGGTCCGGCTGGGAGAAGCCAAAGCCCGCTACCCGCGAGCAAAGGCAGCGCATCAGCGCCGGAGAGTCAGCCTCTGCGGTACTGAACGAGAGAGGGCCGAGTATCGGCGGAACCATCGACTGGTCAAAATTGTGGGATCGTTAATTCACCAAATATATTTTGATTGCGAATTATAAGCCCAATGGCACTCATTTAATTAGGGTTTGTTGTCTGTCGGGTAATATGTTTATTTCCTCGTATTGTTTGTTTTGATGGCACTGAATATCTTTCTTTATTTAATGGAAATGAGCGCCATTATGGGCCTTATTACAGGAGTTTATTGTGGAAAAAGGCATCCCCGTCATTTTCATATTTTTATTGTTGCCCTGGTGTCATCAGGCCTCCGCCGCGCGTTATGAGCGGGAGTATGAAGGCGTCTCTTCGGTGCTGTTTCGCAAAAAACTGAAAGAGGTGGCTCATGGCTTGTGGGACGAGATGGGCAATGAGAAGCCGCGACCTCTGATATCGACGCAAAGTGAAGACAATACGCTGGCCCAGCGCAAAGCCTGCAAAGGGCAGAGGGGCAAGGCTGCCGCCGCGAGTGAACCGCATCCCTCGGCATTGCCGCGCGAAGAACAACCGCTGCTTATCAACGGTTGCTAGCCTCATGCACTAATGGAGTTTTTGTTTTTGAAATTGACCTCTTTGATGACAGCGGCACTCGCCCTGTTGGCGTCCTCTTGTTGCTATTCGTTTGTCGACAAGCACGCTCAGCACGCCGATTTCGAGGCGGGGGAAAGCGCCGTGGATTACCGGTTACGGTTTAACGGGCTGTTGCAACATCTGTGGTACGTAGAGCAACTACGTTCGGAACAGGCGCGGCTTGCCGCGATACGCCTTGAACGCAAAGCGTTGGAGTCCGCCATGTTGCCGCGTGAATGTCGGGCAACACCTGTGCCGCTGTTTTTAGTCGGAAAGAGTGCCATAGCCAGAAGATAGTTTTTTGGGGTCAACAGGTGAATTTAATATCGGGAGTCTATCAGTGAAACGGATTTTTCTTGCCTGCGTGGCGCAGTGGTCTTGCGTCTCATTACAGGCGTCGGTTGACTGGCAATACCATGCCGCACAGCCGCTGGATAACAAAATCTCTGAGGAGTACCAGCAAAAGCGCAGCGGGTTGAAACATAAAGTATGGAGTGCCGAGGGCGTGGCGTCGGCCAATGAGAAGGCGCTTGAGTTGGAACGGCAGCGTGCCGCCGCCGAGCAGGCGAACCGGCAGCAGCTTAAAACTCAGTATGGCGAATACCGCTGTGGCAAAAACAAACAACAGCCTGGCAAACTTTGCGCTCCTCCGGGACGGGGGATGTATTCCCCGAACTTTAAACCTCATCGTTGAGGCCTGACGTGGGGAGAAACTCTGGTGTTGAAGTGCTATTTAACCGCGCCCTTCTGCAACAGAGGCGGTACGTTCAATGCCAGGAAATCCACCAGTGCACGAACCGAAGGCAGCATTCCGCGTCGTGTAGGGAACACGGCATGCATGATCAGTGGCGCACAGGCCCATTGTGGCAACACACGTACCAGTTCACCTTGCATCAGTGCCTGGTGGCAGGTGATATCCGGCAGCATCGCGATACCCAGCCCCTGGTAAAGAGCACTACGGACAACACCCCACTCGCTGCACATCAGGCGCGGGCGAACGCGGACAACACGTTTTTCTTCACCGGGGCCATCCAGATTCCAGGTTTGCTCTTCGCTCACGTCGACCAGGCTTAACAGCCCATGTTCACTTAACTGTTGTGGATCGGTCAATGGCGGGTGTTGCGTCAGATACTGCGGTGTGGCGACCAGGATACGCACGCTTTGCCCCAGTTCACGCGCGATCATGCCTTCGGTCATGTCTTTACGTTGACGTAGACGCAGCGCCACGTCGATTTTATCGGTTACCGGATCAAACCGGTTATCGGTCGCCAACAGCTGCACCTGAATGCCTGGATTCGCGGCCATAAAAGCGGGTAAGCAGGGCGAAAGAAGGACATCGGCGGCCAATTTCGGGCAACTGATCCGCACCAGTCCCGAAGGCTCTGCCCGAGTTTGGTCAATCAGCTCTTGGGCGATCTCCGCTTCGTTGATTGCTACCTGCGCATGTTTCAACAACAGCGCACCGGTTTCTGTCAGCTTGACCCGCCGGGTCGTGCGTTGGAATAACAATACGCCAAGGCGGTCCTCCAGCGCCAGCACGCGGGCGCTCAGTTTGGACTTAGGAATATCCAGCGCCCGGCTTGCGGCGGAGAACCCACCGTACTGGGCAACCTGTGCAAAATAATAAAGGTCGTTCAGGTCCTTCAATATGCCTTTCTGCATCATCATTGTCCTTAATTTGAGAACAGTCAGTCAGAGTATGGCATCTTTTTGCGCCCAATAGTGCATCTTATACTGCCCCACATCGACGCAATAGCGTCAGGCACCGTGGGAGAAAATATGGAAATTACAGCAGCAGTCAGTGAGAACGCAGCGCAGGGTTTTACCCTCAGGCAACTCCAGCTTGGAGAACCCCGTGCTGATGAAGTATTGGTAAAATTGGTGGCTACCGGCCTGTGTCATACCGACATTGCGGCACACAAAGGTGTCATACCTGTGCCTGCGCCAGTGGTGTTGGGTCACGAAGGGGCTGGGGTTGTGGTGCGAGTTGGTGCCGGGGTCAAGAAAGTGGTACCCGGTGATCATGTGGTGTTGTCATTGGCCTCTTGCGGCGCCTGCGACAAGTGCAGTATCGGCATGCCGACCTATTGCCGCCAACATGTTCCGCTTAACTGGCAGGCTCAGCGCGCCGACGGTTCGGTCAGTCTGCATGATGGGAATGGTGATGTGCACAGCCATTTTTTCGGCCAGTCCTCCTTTGCGCAATATGCGGTCGTTGATGCCAGCAGCGTTGTGCCTGTCGATAAGACAGTCCCGCTGGAATACCTTGGGCCGTTGGCTTGTGGATTTATGACCGGGGCGGGTGCCGTCATCAACACCCTGCGAGCACATGCGGGCTCAACACTGGTGGTTTTTGGTCTGGGGGCCGTAGGCCTGGCAGCGGTCATGGCCGCCCGGGTAGTCGGATGCGGCCAGATTATCGCCGTGGATATCAAAGAAAACCGTCTGGCGTTAGCCAAAGAGCTGGGAGCCACCGCGGCCTTAAATCCGAAAACAGTTGATGTCGCTGAGGTGCTTAATCAACTGACCGATGGGCACGGCGCGGACTACAGTGTTGAAGCCGCCGGGCACGCGAGCGTAATGGCCGATGCAGTACAGGTGCTGGCGGAAAATGGCAAATGTGTGCTGACCGGCGTGGTATCGCAGGGAGAGTCCTTGCCACTCGATATTATGCATTTGATCCGTGGCCGGGCGGTGCAGGGCTCCATTATGGGCGATGCTTCGCCGACGGTATTTATCCCGATGCTGGCACAGCTCTTCCAACAGGGGCGCTTTCCAATAGATCGCCTCATTCGTTTTTATGCCATGAATGACATCAACCAGGCGATGGCGGATTCACAATCCGGTGAAACCATTAAAGCCGTTATTCGTATGTAATTTCTCATAAGGTAAATAATATGAAACGACTCTTTTCAGCGGCCCTGCTGGGGCTGATGGGTGCGTCTGCGCAGGCCAATGACCATATCATCGAAAAACAGGGGCTGTATTATCTACAGCCGGGGTACGGCGTTAACGATGTCGCTGAGTTTTACTGGCGCAGCCTGAACGGCTGGTCGGAAACCCCGGCTAATGTCGCTAAATACTTTACGCCACAGGGGGTATTTGAACTGCCTTATGCACCGGTGGCGGATTTCAGCTTCTTTTCCAAGGCGTCCAAAGGGCGGGAAAATATTACTCGCTACTTTACCAACATGAGTGAGTACCTCGGCGATCTGAAATACGCCGATTGGAAAGGGTGGAATAAAATCGTGACGGCAGAGCCTGGCGTATTTGTGTTTGAATACACCAGTAACGGAAAAATCAAAAAAAGCGGCGGCGAGTATAACCAGCAGTTTATCGCTATCGTAACTATCAGCCATGGGCAGATAGTTAGCGCCCGTGAATATTGGGATCCGTACGTGGCGTTGCGTGATTTTGGCCTGATCCGTAAAACGGAGTAATGGCCCTTTGCTCCCCGGCCCTCACCGGGGGGCATCGCCTAGCGGCAATACTCTTTCAGCATGGCAATCGCGTCCGGCTTTAACTGGTAAAGATAGACCGGCCTACCGGTGGTGCCGTAGAGAATACGGGTACCCAGAATGCCGCTCTCCGCCAGATAGATAAGGTATTTACGGCAGGAAACGCGTGAAATGCCGATAGCGTTCGCCAGGTTGTCGGTCGAAAACTCCCCGTCCTGCTGTTGTTCAATCCATTCGCACACCGTACTCAGCGTGATGCTGGTTAACCCTTTCGGCAGTTTCTTGCCTTCGCTGCTGTTGGGTTGGCGGCGCAGCAGGCTGTCGACATCGGCCTGCGAGAATTCGCGCTGCGCCAGGATCTGCGACTGCTGCTGGTAGTTGCTCAACGCCTCTTTGAAGCGACCGAACTGGAAGGGTTTAATCAGATAATCCACCACGCCGTAGTGCAAGGCGCGTTGCACCGTGTCCACGTCGCTGGCGGAGGAAATGATAATGACGTCGGTTTTTTCACCCAGTTCGCGTAGACCGGGCAGCAGATCCAGGCCATTCTCCTGCTGCATATAGATATCCAGCAGCACCAGATCGATACCGATCTCGCTATCGGCCAACAACTCGCGTGCCTGCGCCAGCGTGGCAACGGTGGCCTGACAGTGAAAGCCGCTTACCTGGCTCAGGTAGTATTTGTTCAACTCCGCTACCATCGGGTCGTCATCAATAATCAATACGTTAATCATGGGTCAGCCCTTGGCCTGATAGGGAATATGGACAAAGAACTGGGTCAGTACACCCGGTTCAGATTCAAAATCAATGCTGCCGCCCAGTTTTTCCAGGCTGCTGCGGATCAGCGCCAGGCCGATACCGCGCCCCGGCCCTTTGGTGGAAACACCCTGCTCAAAGATACGGGCGCCCAGAGCCGGATCGATGCCGGGGCCGTCATCGCTGATTATACAGTGTAAGTGATTCTCATTGTGATGAAAGCTCAGGTTGATCTCGTGTCCTTCAACGCCGTCGATGGCGTCAATGGCGTTTTCAATCAGGTTGCCCAGTACGCTGATCAGCACGTGGGTGGTTTCCGCGTCGTCGGTTTCCGGCAGCAGGCTGGCTTCATCAATGGTCAGCTCAATACCGGCTTCGTGGGCACGGCTGATTTTGCCGATAAAGAAACCGGCGACCTCTGGCGACTGTATTTTGCGTAGCAGCGCGCCGATCTCTTCCTGGTAGTTACTGGCGGTGTTGATGATGTAGTTTTCCAACTGCTGATAAGCCTTCATATGCAGCATGCCGAGGATCACGTGCAGTTTGTTCATAAACTCGTGCGACTGCACGCGCAATGCGTCGGCGTAGTGGGCCATGCCGCTCAGGCGCTGCACCAACTGGCTGATTTCGGTTTTATCGCGGAAGGTGGCGATGGCACCAATCACCTGGCCCTTGACGATCACCGGCACGGTATTGGTCAGAAGTTCGCTGCCGTTGAAGCTGATCTGCTGGTCACGCAGCGGTTTACCGCTGGCCAAGACCTCCGCCAAATGCAGTTGGGCCGGCCAGTATTTGCTGGCGGACTCCAGCAGCAGATTTTCGAAAGGGCCACTTTGGCGCAGCAGGCGTTTCGCCTCATCGTTGACGATGGTGATACGTGACTGGTTATCGACCGCGATGACGCCTTCTTTAATCGATTGCAGCATGGCGTTGCGCTGTTCGAACAGGTTGGAGATTTCGTAGGGTTCAAAACCGAGCATGATGCGTTTTAACGCTTTCACCAGGAAGAAGGTGCCGAGCGTGCCGACCAGCGCGGCGAACGCGAGGGTCAAATAGATGATCCAGCGGCTTTCTGCCACCACCCGGTGAACGGTATCGAGTGCGATACCCAACGCCACTACCCCTATCTGTCGGCGCTCGCTGTCGTAGACCGGTGCAAAGACGCGCAGTGAAGGCGCCAGCGCGCCACGGTTGATGGCGCTGTTGGTTTTCCCGTGCAGGGCCGGTTCTAAATCGTCGCCGATAAAATGTTGGCCGATCAGCCAGGGTTTAGGGTGCGAATAGCGGATGCCTTTCATGTCCACCACGGTGACGAACAGCAGTTCGTTTTGATGGCGTACCTGCTCGGCGAAGCGCTGGATCGCGCCACTGTGATCTTCCCGCTGCAGGCCGTCAACGACGTTACCGGAAAGCGCCACCGTTTCGGCAATTGCCATCGCCTTCTGGCGCTGCTGATCTTGCCCCTCGTGATTCATCTGCACAAAAAACAGCGCGTACACCACCAGCAGCACCGAAGCAATAATGGCAGACACCATCAGCGTGAGGGTGGTGCTGAGTTTCAGCGGTATCCGTTGTTTGGGCATGGCGGTTCTCCGAATGGGCGTATCAGGATTTTAGCGGGGAATGGGGCGCGGGGCAGCGACCGGCAGCAGGTTATAACATGCTGCCGCCGGGTGAGGGATTATTTTAATTACAAAAGCCGGGATCAGGGCTGATGGTAGATTTCCAGTCCCTGCTGGCCGCTGGCTCCCTGATGGATGATCGCCATCAGCGCGCGGACCACTTTTGAAGGATTGTCGTGTTGATACACATTGCGGCCATACACCATGCCGGATGCGCCCTGTGCCATCAGCGCCGCGGATTTCTTCAGTACTGCGCCCAGTTCACCTTTACCGCCGCCCCGCACCAATGTCGGGCAGCGCGCCGCCTCAACGATGCGGTGGAAATCTTCCACCCGTTCGGTAGGGTCGGCTTTAATGATGTCGGCGCCCAACTCACGCGCCAATCGCACCAGCGGCACCATTTTTTCGACGTCGCCCAACGAGCCATAAGCCGACCCCTGACCGGCAGGCGCCATAACCAACGGCTCGACCATCAACGGCATGCCATAGCGATCGCAGGCATGGCGCAGACGGCCGATGTTTTCCACGCACTGGCGGAAAATGCCAGGCTCATCGGGGATCAGGTACAGATTCACCACTACGGCTGCGGCATCCATCTGCAGCGCGGCGAGGATCGGCGCTTCCGGGTTATGCAACACCGCCCACATTTCACGGTGACGCGCGGCGTTATAAGCGTTGCCGACGTCGGTACGCATCACCAGCGCCGGTTTATCGCGCTGTGGCGAGCATTGCAGCAAATCCGCCTGGCCGTAATTCACCTGAATGGCGTCGGGGCGGGCGACGATCAGGCTATTCATAACCCGCTCAATATCTTCCAGGCCGATTAAAAAATCCGGTTCATTGGCGATCCCGTGGTCAATCGCCACGTCGAGGCACTTGCCGTTATTGAACAGCCGGTTCATCCGTACCTTACTGCTGAGCTGCATGTCAGATCCTCCTGAAAACACATGTCCATTCAGTATTGTCGAGTAAACCGGGGGAGGAAACCACGGATCCGCAAACTGCGCGCTCGCTCGCATATTTACTGAGAGAACGCCTCTCCTTTTTTCATCGCAGCAGATCGCTTCCCGCCGCTGAACGCACTAAAGCCACGAGCGGGCTGGTGGCTTTTGCGTCATTTGTTAGATCCGTGTCATGTTTTTGTTACTTGGTTATTCCAAAACGCATGTTTCGCTTGTTTGGGTTAAAAAGTTTCAATAATCTCAATTATGAAATAAACATTTAATAGTGACGCAAGGGCGTCACGTCTTTGCCAAAAGGTTTATTTCAATTGATTGTTTTTAATCTATTTTGAGACATCGATCAAAATTTCACACACTGCCAGAAGACGGAAAAAAAGCGGTAAATCTGCCGTATCAAAGGGATAACACCGACCGGATTGTTGTTTGAATGTAAAAAATATTTTTCATTAGCTGTCAAATCAACAGGCCTCTTCACTCTAACGATTAAAGGGTACAGAACATGAAGCTGAAGAAACTGATCGTCACCTCGGTATTGATGTGCATGCTGCCGGCCAGCGTATTGGCAAAAGACATCAAAATCGGCGTTTCAATGGCTTATTTCGATGACAATTTCCTCACCATCCTACGCCAGTCAATGCAGAGCAAAATGAAACAGGACGGCAACGTCAGCGGTCAATTTGAGGATGCGAAAGGGGATATCGCCCAGCAGATCCAACAGATTGAGAACTTCGTCAGTCAGGGCGTCGACGCCATTATCCTCAACCCGGTCGATACCCAGGGCGTGAAACCGATGATCAAACTGGCGGAAAGCGCCAAGATCCCGCTGGTGTTCGTTAACCGCCGTCCGGAAGTGACGCTGCCTGCGGGCATGGCCTACGTAGGCTCAGATTCCAAACTGGCCGGCAAGCTGCAGATGGAAGAGTTGGCCAAGCTGATGAACGGCAAGGGTAACGTGATGATCCTGATGGGCGAACTGTCCAATGAAGCGACCCGCGACCGTACCCGCGGCGTGGAAGAGGTGGCGGCCAAGTATCCCGGCATCAAAATCCTCGACAAGCAAACCGCCAAGTGGGGCCGCAAGGAGGCCGTAGACATTACCACCGACTGGGCGCTGACCGGTCAGCAGATTGATGCCATCGCCTCCAACAACGACGAAATGGCCATTGGCGCGATCCTGGCGCTGAAACAGGCGAAGAAAACGGGCGTGCTGGTGGCCGGCGTTGACGGTACCCCGGACGCGCTGGAATTCATCAAGAAGGGCGATCTGGCGCTGAGCGTATTCCAGGACGCTAAAGGCCAGGGCGAAGGTGCGGTGCAAACCGCCATTCAGCTGGTTAAAGGCGAGAAGGTGGAAAGCAACGTCCTGATCCCTTATCAGCTGATCACCAAGGCCAATTATCAGGAATTTGCCGACAAGAACAGAAAATAAGCGTTAAAGCAGCGCGGTTATATCCTTTGCCGTATTTACCCGGTACACGGCGGTAAATACGGCAGGGATGCATTGACGAACGGCGGAGGTTATCAGTATGTATCCTTATGTTCTTGAGGCTGAAGGGATCAGTAAGCAGTTTCCCGGCGTAAAGGCGCTGGACAAGGTCTCAATTAAAATCAAACCAGGCAGCGTGCACGCTTTAATGGGCGAAAACGGCGCGGGAAAATCCACGCTGATGAAATGTTTAATCGGTATTTATCACCCTGATGAAGGCACCATTAAAATAAAAGGCCAACCGGTGACCTTCAGCGACACGCTGCAGGCGCTGCATTCGGGCATTTCCATGATTCACCAGGAACTCAACCTGGTGCCTTATATGACGGTAGCGGAAAATATCTGGCTGGGGCGTGAGCCGGCGAAGCTGGGCTTCGTAAACCATGATCAACTGAACAAGAAAACCCGCGAGCTGCTGGCGCGGCTGAACATCAAACTCAAACCGGAAACGATGGTGGGCGAACTGAGCATCGCCAGCCAACAGATGGTGGAGATCGCCAAGGCGGTTTCCTACAACGCGGACGTCCTGATCATGGACGAACCCACCTCGGCCCTGACCGAGGGTGAGGTGGTGCATCTGTTCGCCATCATTCGCGAGCTGCGTGAGCAGGGCAAAGGCATTATCTACATCAGCCACAAGATGGACGAGATTTTTGCCATCACCGATGAGGTGAGCATCTTCCGCGACGGCACCTTTATTGCCAGCGATAAAACCGAAAACCTGACCAAACAGTCGCTGATCACCATGATGGTGGGCCGCGAACTGACCCAGATGTTCCCTAAATTCAACAACAATATCGGCGAGGAAGTGCTGCGGGTCGAAGGGCTGCGGCGTTCGGACTGGTTCCACGATGTCTCGTTCAGCGTGAAGCGCGGCGAAATCCTCGGTGTCGCCGGGCTGGTGGGCGCCGGGCGCAGCGAGGTGATGGAAAGCCTGTTCGGCATGCACCCGGCGGACGGCGGCAGTATTTTTATCGAGGGCAAGGCAGCAAAGGTCGATTCCCCTTCAAAGGCCATCGAACTCGGCCTGGCGTTCCTCACCGAAGACCGCAAAAAATCCGGGCTGTTCCTGGTGCTGTCGGTGGTCGAGAACATGAGCATCGTCAACCTGTCGGAGTACATCGGCAAGAACGGGTTTGTCAGCCATGTGCAAATGGCCAAAGACTGCATGGAGCAGATCAAAAAGCTCAATATCAAAACCCCGACCATGGACCAAATCATCAATAACCTCAGCGGTGGTAATCAGCAGAAGGTGCTTATTGCCCGCTGGCTGCTGGCCCAGCCCAAAATATTGATCCTCGATGAGCCAACGCGCGGCATCGACGTCGGGGCCAAGGCGGAGATCTATCGCCTGATCAGCGAGCTGGCGAACCGCGGCGTCGCCATTATTTTGGTGTCGTCGGAATTACCGGAAATTCTCGGCATGAGCGACCGGGTGATGGTGATGCACGGCGGCCGTATTACCGGCATTTTGGATAAAGAAGAAGCGGATCAGGAAAAAATCCTGGCGCTGGCCTCTGAATAACGCAAAGGTGAACCACCATGAGTAATGTAAAAATTGAGAAGCCGCTTGCGGGTAAAGCGCCCCTGTTCTCTGGCCTGAGCGGCAAAATGCCGAAAGATACCGGCATCTTTATCGTGATGATCGGCATCGCACTGGTCTTTGAAATCCTTGGCTGGTACATCCGCGACCAGTCATTCCTGATGAACCCTAACCGGCTGCTGCTGATCGTGTTGCAGGTAGCGATTATCGGCATCATCGCGGTGGGCGTGACCCAGGTCATTATCACCACCGGTATCGATCTCTCTTCCGGCTCGCTGATTGCGTTGACGGCGGTGGTGGCGGCCAGCCTGGCGCAAACGTCAGACAGCATTTCGCCGATGTACCCGGCGCTACTAGACCTGCCGGCGGCGATCCCGATCGGCGCAGGGATCGGGGTAGGTATTGTTTGCGGGTTTATCAACGGCTTCCTGATCACCCGTACTGGCATTCCACCGTTTATCGCCACTCTGGGCATGATGGTGTCGGCACGTGGCCTGGCTCAGTATTACACCCAGGGCAACCCGGTCAGCTTCTTGTCCGACGGCTTCACCTCAATCGGTCAGGGCGCGATGCCGGTGATCATCTTCCTGGTGATTGCGGTGATCTTCCACATCGCGTTGAAACATACCCGCTACGGCAAGTACATCTACGCCATCGGCGGCAACATGACCTCCGCGAGAGTTTCCGGCATCAACGTCAATAAATACCTGGTGACGGTCTATACCATCGCCGGCGGTCTGGCCGGGTTGGCGGGCGTGGTCCTGGCGGCGCGCGTCAGCAGCGGCCAGTCGAGCATGGGCATGTCCTACGAGCTGGATGCGATTGCCGCCGCGGTCATCGGCGGCAGCAGCCTGATGGGCGGCGTCGGGCGCATTACCGGCACGCTGATTGGTGCGGTGATCCTCGGGCTGATTAAAAGCGGATTCACCTTTATCGGCGTGGACTCCTATATTCAGGACATTATCAAAGGCGTGATTATCGTTGCCGCCGTGTCTATCGACATGCACCGTAACCGCAAAAAACACTGATTGCCGTAAATCTCCGCCGGTGCGGCTTGCCCGGCGGTTTTTTTTACCTCAGGGGAATCACCATGAAATACCTAAAAAGAATCGTGCTGGTGGCGGCGCTTAGCTGTTCCACCTCGGTACTGGCGGAGACTATCGGCGTATCGATGGCCTATTTTGACCAGAATTTCCTGACCATTATCCGCCATTCGATCGACAAAGAGGCCAAGGCGCGCGGTATTACCGTGCAGTTCGAAGATGCCCGCGGTGACGTTGGCCGCCAGACCGATCAGGTGCAGAGCTTTATCAGCGCTGGGGTGGACGCGATTATCGTCGATCCGGTCAACTCGGCGGGCACGCCTGCGATCACCAGGTTGGTGACCAAGGCGGGTATTCCGCTGGTGTATGTGAATCGTACGCCGGGCGACAGTACGCTGCCTTCCGGCGTGGTGTTCGTCGGCTCCGACGAGAAACAGTCCGGTACCTTGCAGATGGAAGAGCTGGCGCGCCTGGCGAATTACCAGGGCAACGTGGCCATCATGATCGGTAACCTGACCGACGCCGGTGCGCTGCAACGCACCAAAGACGTGGAGCAGGTGGTGGCCAAGTACCCGAAAATGAAAGTGGTGCAGAAGCAAAGCGCCAACTACTCGCGCAGCGAGGGTATGGATCTGATGCTGAACTGGGTAACCAACGGTGAGCCCATTGATATCGTCGCGGCCAACAACGACGAGATGGCGATTGGCGCGATCATGGCATTGCAACAGGCGGGTAAAAAGGACAACAAAGTGTTGATCGGCGGAATCGACGCCACCCCGGACGGCCTGAAAGCGTTATCTTCCGGCAAGATGCAGGTCACGGTATTCCAGGACGCCGTCGGCCAGGGCAAGGCCTCGGTCGACGTGGCGCAGCGGATGATCAAGGGCGAAAAGCTGGAACCCTATTATTGGATCCCGTTTGAACTGGTCACGCCGGCCAATATGCAAAAATACGCGGCAAAGTAAGCTGGAAACGCCCGCATCCGCGGGCTTTAACATCAAAGCGCAGCAAGATGTTGGCGTACGATCTCGCGGCCAATCTCCAGTGAGGCGGTCGCTGCCGGGGAGGGTGCATTGCAGACGTGCAGCGAGCGGCGGCCCTTCACAAAATGAAAATCATCCACCAGTTTGCCGTCGGCGGTCAGCGCCTGGGCGCGAACCCCGGCCGGGCCGGGTCGGATATCTTCCGGCTGCAGTTCGGGGATAAGCTGACGTGCGTTCTCGGTGAAGCGCCGGCGTGACAGGGAGCGCCGAACTTCTGCCAGCCCTTCGCCAAGATAATTGCCGGCGATTTTCCAGAATCCTCGATAGCCGAGCACTTCGCCCAGATCCCGCAGGCTGAAATCGCACTTGCGGTAACCTTCGCGTTTGAATGCCAGCACCGCATTGGGGCCAACGTCGCGTTTGCCGTTGTACATGCGGGTAAAATGCACGCCGAGGAAAGGGAAGTCCGGGTTAGGTACCGGGTAGATCAGATGATTCACCAGATGGTTTTTTTCTTCGTTCAGCACAAAATACTCACCCCGGAACGGCACGATCTTCATGCCGGTCTGATAGCCGGCCAGGGCGGCGATGCGGTCACTGAACAGACCGGCGCAGTTAACCAGCCACTTGCCCTGATACGCCGCGTGCTGAGTGCCGATGCTGACGCCGTCACTGCGTTCAGTAATGCTTTCTACCTGTTGTCCATAGCGGATCTCGCCGCCGCGTTGCTGGATGACCTCAGCCAGCTTTGCCGCCACCTGGCTGTAATTGACGATGCCGGCATCCGGCACCAGCAGCGCCTCAATTCCGTTGACGTGCGGTTCGCGTTCCTTTAACTGCGCCTGCGATAATCGGCTGACCGCGAGCCCGTTCTGTCGCCCGCGCCGGTAGATATTCTCCAGTAAAGCCAGTTCCTTCAATTGGGTTGCCACAATCACTTTGCCACACTGCTCCTGATAGAGATCATGCTCGCGGCAGAAGGCGAACATGCTTTGATTGCCCAGCTTGGCCAGCCGCGCCTTCAGGCTGCCGGGAGTGTAGTAAATGCCGGAATGCACTACGTTGCTGTTATGGCCGCTTTGGTGGGCCGCCGGGCCATTTTCTTTTTCCAGGATCAGGATGCGCAGCACCGGGTTCGCTTCCTGTAGCGCATTGGCGATCCCCAATCCCACCAGACCTGCGCCGATAATGATCACGTCATGCATGATTACCCTAACTCCTCATGGTCCAGGCGGCGCAATTTACCGCGTACGTTGCTGAGATGGTTCCGCATAGCGGCCGTGGCCGCCGCCGGATCGCGAGCCTTGATCGCCATAAATACTCGTTGGTGCTCGTCGATCACCCGTTGGCGTTCGGCCTGACGGCCAAGGTTCTTGCTGAGTGAATACACCAGCACGCCGAGATATAATTCGTGCATGTTATCCAGGATCTGCACGAAAAACGGGTTGTGCGAGGCTTGCATAATGGCGCGGTGGAACAGGTAATCCTCTCGGTGGCCAATCAAACCTTCGTCGAGGGTGCAGCGTTTGAAGTCGTTAAGGGTCAATTCTATCGCCCGTAGTTCCTGTTCGGTATGGCGTTCGGCGGCCATGCACGCCGCCTGTTGTTCAATCACCTCGCGCATTTCCAGCAGCGCTTCCACTTCATCAGGATCGGCTATTTCCAACACCAGCGGCTGGTATTTGCTCAGCAGGGAATGTTGTTCCACCCGGTGGCCGCCCCCCTGACGTGAAGAAATAATGCCGCTGACCTCGAGGATGCCGAGCGCCTCACGCACGGGCACCCGGCTGACGCCAAAGGCCTCCGCCAGCAGGTTCTCTGACGGCAGTTTTTCCCCGACGGGGAAGGTGCCGTTACTGATGCCTTCTTTCAACTGCGCCAGCACCTGATGTGAGGCCTTCTGGCGCGTCACTTTATTGATCATTCATCGCCCTCTGCGGATGGCTCCGCCTGAAACGTAACAGGTGCATGGACGCTGCAGTAACAATTAACGCCGCGCCGCCCAAGTCGGTCAGCAGCCCCGGTTTAATCAGCAGGATAGCCGCTACGCTAAACAAGATCCGCTCCAGCCAGTGAGTTTTCATCATCCAGAAGTTGGCGCTGGCGATCGACAGCGCATAAATCCCTACCAATGCGCTGATCACCATATGGATCACCGACAGCGTATTAAGGTCGTCGCTCTGCATCAGCAGCATCGGGTTGTAGACCAGAATAAACGGGATAATAAAGCCCGGAAGCGCAAGGCGTACGGCGTCCCACGAGGTCTGCATCGGGTCGGCGCGGGCGATGCTGGCGGCGGTGTAACTGGCCAGCGCCACCGGCGGCGTGATGTTGGACAAGGCGCCAAACCAGAACACAAAGAAGTGCGCCGCCAGCGGCATCACGCCGGCCTTGATCAGGATCGGCGAAACGGTAACCGCCACCACGATATACAGCGCGGTAGAGGGCAGCCCCATACTCAGTACGATACACACCAGCATCACCACCAGCAGGATCATCCACAGGGTATTGTTGGTCATCGCGACGATATTAAACGCCAGCGTGGAACCGATGCCGGTCATGGTGACCACGCAGATGATCACCCCGATGGCGGCGCAGGCTACCGTCACCTGAATAGAACCGCGTGCCGCTTCGTTCAGCGCCTCGGCGATTTTTTTCGGCGTCATGCGCACGGTGGTATCGGGGGTGATCCAACTGGCGACGATGATCGAAATAATACCGAGGAACCCGGCATAGATCGGCGTTTTGCCCAACAACAGGGTGCCGATAACGATGAACAACGGCAGCAACAGCAGGCCGCGCGCCTTCAGCACCGCTTTCACTTTGGGAATATTTTCTTTGCTGATGCCTTTCAGACCCTGCTTTTTAGCCTCCAGATCGATGGCAATAATCAGCGCCGCGTAATAGAGCAATGCGGGAATAATGGCGGCGATCACGATGGTGGTATACGAAATGCCGAGGAAGCCGGCCATGATAAAGGCGGCGGCCCCCATGATCGGCGGCATGATCATTCCGCCGGTGGAGGCGGTGGCTTCAACCGCACCGGCAAAGCGGGGCGACAGGCCGATGCTTTTCATCAGCGGAATGGTGAAGGTGCCGGTAGTAGCGACGTTGGCCACCGCGCTGCCGCTCAGGGAGCCGGTCAGCGCCGAGGAGATCACCGCGACCTGCGCCGGGCCGCCGCGACGCCGGCCGGCCATCGCCAGCGCCAAATCGTTGAACAACGCCGTGGCCCCGCTGACGCTGAGGAACGCGCCAAACAGGATAAATACCACGATGGCGGTGGAGGCGGTGGACAGGGTGATGCCGAAGATCCCTTCGCTGGTCATAAACAGCCGGTACAGCAGGCGTTCGAACGAGAAGCCGCCGTGGCCGAAAATGCCCATAAAGTACTGCCCGAACAGCGCATAAATGATAGCGAAGGTCGCCAACCCAGGGATGAAATACCCCGTGGTGCGGCGTGCGGCTTCAAACAGTACGCCGATGCCGATCACCGCCATCAGGTAGTCGGTGGTATTGGGAATGCTCTTGCGCACCACGTGCAAATCCAGATAGCTGGCGTAGAAATACCCGTAGCTGACCAGCGTCAGGATGATAAACAGGTAGTCCCAGCGGTTGAATTTGCTGGTGGCGTGGCGGCGAGAGAACGGAAATAAAATGAACCCGAGGATCAGAATGCCGCTGAGAAAAGTGGTATTGCGGTAGAACTCCTGGGTATTCGACAGCGCATTGGCATAAATGGCATAGGCGGAAATCGCTATCGCCAGCACCGTGGCCAACTGCAAGTAGATACCGCTCAGCGGGCGGCTGCCGGCGCCGGCTTCCTTATCCAGATCGACGGCATTTTGCGGTGACAGGTTGTTAGTACTCATACGACCTCCTTATCGATTGGCGGCAAGCGCTGCCGCTTCCGGTGGGATCAGGTAGTCGGGCACGCTGACCCCTGCCTCCAGATAATATTTATAAGCGCCCATATGCAGCGGCACAGAGACGCCTTTCAGCGCATTCTCCAGCGAAATGTATTTGGCGGCGCTGTGGACCTGATGCACCTCCGGCAGGTTTTCAAACAGGGTTTTGGTCAGGTCATATACCAGCTTTTCATCAAGGCCATTCAGGGCCACCAGAATATTGGGTTGGGCGATGGTAGAGACCGCTTTGCTCTGCCGTGGGTAGGTATCGGCCTTGATATCAAAACGGAACCAGGAATTGGCGATGGCGTTGATATTGGCCAGTTGTTCATCGGTGACGTCGAGAATGCGTGACGGTACGCCGCTGGCATACATGTCGGTGACCGCTGCCGCCGGTACCCCGGCAGGCAGGGCACCGCCGTCGAGCCGCCCGTCGCGCATGGCCGAAACGGTGTCGCCATAGCCCAGATACTCCGGCGTCAGCGATTTCTTGCTCAGGTTAACCCCTTGCAAAATGATCAGCGTGGACTGCTCGGTGCCGCTGGCCTGTGGTCCCACCGAAAAACGGCTGCCGGCGATGTCATTCAGGGTGCCGTCCTTGACTTTGTTTTCCAGCATCACAAAGTGTTCTACGTTTGGCCACAGCATCGAGATGGAGCGCAGGGGGCCGTAGGCGCGGCCTTCGAAATTGCGCACACCCTCATAGGCTTCGACGGCGATCAGGCTTTGCAGGATCGCCAACTGCGCCTCGTTTTTCTGCAGCAGATCGATATTCTCTATCGATCCCGCGGAGGATTGCCCGCTGACCTGGATGCCGTTCTGCTTCAGGCGGTTGCTCCAGACGTTGGCCAGCCCGACGCCCATCGGGTAATAGGTGCCGCCGGTGGAGGCGGTGGCCACGGAAAGGAAGGTCTTGTCGGCATTCTCCACCTTGCCGGCGACCGCCAGCGCCGCGACGGCAGCCAGAGCCCCCGCGGCCAGCAACAGCTTGATTTTTCTATTTTTCATTATTTTCACCCGAAATTTTTTGAAACAAATAGAAAACATTTACGCAAACTTGTATACAACATTGCAGCTTTTTTTACCTAGCGGCCGTTGTTCAATTTGTGATCTAACCGAGTGAAAAACGATCGGGAAATAAGCAATGAGTTAGGGGGGAGAAGGGAAGAACCCCGTGACGGGCGCCACGGGGGAAATGCAAATTACCAGCCTTTAACGGCGTCACCCTTGTAGATTTCGGCGGCGCTGGCGGCAACCTCATCGGTCTGGTAGGCCTTGACCAGATTCTTCACGTTTTCGCTGTTCTGGTTATCCACCCGGCTGGCGAAGATATTGACGTAAGGGGAGTTTTTGTCTTCGACAAACAGCCCGTCCTTGGCCGGCGACAGGCCAATTTGGCTGGAGTAGTTGGTGTTGATGATCGCCAGTGCGATCTGTTTGTCATCCAGTGCTCGCGGCAGCTGTGGCGCTTCGATCTCGACGATTTTCAAGTTCTTCGGATTACTGACGATATCCAATGAGGTAGGCAGCAGCCCGACGCCTTCCTTCAGCACAATCAACCCCTGTTTTTGCAACAGCAACAGTGAGCGGCCTAGGTTGGTCGGATCATTGGGGACGGCAACCTGCGCGCCGTCGGCCAGTTGACTGAGCGATGAGATTTTTTTCGAATAGCCGGCGATCGGATAAACGAAGGTATTGCCTACCGCCACCAGTTTATAACCGCGCTCCTGGATCTGTTTTTCCAGGTAAGGCTTGTGCTGGAAGGAATTGATGTCGAGATCGCCATTATTCAGCGCTTCGTTGGGCAACACGTAATCATTGAAGGTCACCACTTCCACATCCAGATTGTATTTTTGTTTGGCGACTTTCTGCACGACCGCCCACATCGCCTGATCGATGCCGGAGCTGATGCCGACTTTGATGTGATGGTTGTCTTGTTCGGTCGGTCCACAGGCAGTCAGCAGCAGGCTGCTTGTCACCGCCAGCGCCGCGGCGAGTTTTTTCAGTGTAAATGTCATTTCCCAGAGTCCTTGTCAAAATAGCCTGCTGGTTATTGCAGGCTGAAGAGTGGCACTGACTCTAGATAATCGGCTGACTAAAATAAAATACTGATTCTCTATGATTAATAGCGATTTGCTATGAGGGAGGTCAGGCTCCGCGGCTGCGCCAAAACAGCGCAAACAGTTCGGACTGCGTGTTGATGCCCAGTTTCGAGTACAGATGCTTTTTATGCGCCCGTACCGTCTCGATAGAAATCTGCAGGCGGCGGGCGATCTCCTTGGTAGAACAGCCCGCCAGCATCAGTTGGCTGACCTGGTTTTCCCGTTCCGTCAATGGTGCGCCGCCGGGCAACGACGACAGTGAGAAGTTGCTGTCGCTATCATCGCTGGCGTTTTCGAAACGCATCCGCTGGCGCATCAATGGCAGTAGCCAACTTTCGACCAGAGCCAGCAAGCCGAGGTGACGATCGCTGTAGCGCCGAGAGGCGCCCAACGACAGGCAAAGCATGCGCTGCGGCTCCACCAGCAGGTTGAAATGCACCTCATCACCACCGACGTTATGGTTGAAATAGTGTTGATAGTATTCCGTCGCCGCAAAATTGGCGGGCGCGACGTCGTCCAGACGTAACAGCCCGGTGCGCCGGCGCGCCCAGGCATCCAGATAGAAAGGGTCGAGCAGATAGAGCCCTTTCTGGTAATCGTGAAACAGCGCTTCGTCACTGCCGTCGCTTTCGTCGCTGGCAGCCAGGATCTGTGGTGGATGCTGTGGAGAAAACAGCAGCGCCACCCAGTTTTCGAACGGGATATGCCCCTTCAACAGGCGCGTACAGCTCAGCCAGAAATCCGCCCCGTCGAGGTTATCGACCAGTTGGCCGAATGCCCGATGCCAGGCCAGCGTCTCGGGAGAAATAAGGCTGCTGTTACCCACTGATGTTACCCCTGTCATGGAATAGCCAGAATGGCTGTTTCGGGCATACTACCATTATTATTACTGTGTTCCGCGTGGAGGATAAAATGGAAATAACCCTGGCCCAATTGCCCTGCCGGGAAGGCTGCGTCGCCGACAACCTGGCGCAGGTTCTGGCATTTATCGAGCGTTACGCCAAGGGCGGCAACCTTATTCTGTTCCCGGAAACCCAGCTCACCGGTTTCGCTGCGGCGCAGGGCGACACCGACTATGCCCTGCAAAGCGACGGCGCGGCGTTACAGCAGCTGGTGCAGGCCAGCCGCCAATACGATGTCGCGCTGGGAATTGGCTTTCTTGAACGCACCGATAAGGGGGTGTTCAACAGTACGGTGCTGATCACGCCGGAGCAGGGGATCTATCTGCACTATCGCAAAACCCATTTGTGGCCGGATGAGCGTGCTGCCGTCATTCCCGGCGATACGTTGGTGTGTGGCGTTTGGCGTGGAACGCGTATCGGGCTGTTGATTTGCTACGATCTTGAGTTCGCGGAAAACGCCCGGGCGTTAGCCGTTATGGGCTGCCAATTGCTGTTGGTGACCAACGGCAATATGGACCCTTATGGCCCGGTGCACCGCAATGCCGCGCTGGCCCGCGCGCAGGATAACCAGATGTTTGTCGCCATGACCAATCGCTGTGGCGACGGCGGGGGGATGCAGTTCGCCGGCGAAAGCCTGATTGTCGATCCGCTCGGGCGCGAAGTCGCCGGATTGGGCCGTGCGGCGGGGGCGCTGTCTGCCACATTGGATTTTACCCTGTTAGAGCAGGCTCGCCGTCACTACCGTTATCTGGACGATCGGCGCTTGCCGTTAGGGGGAGAAGCGCAGTGGGTTGAAGGGGAAGAGGGGCGCCGGGGGTGGCCACTGGGCTAATCGGCCCGGTGTATCCTGTTTGTGCCCTGGTATACAGTTTGTTTTGACGGGGGATCCGCCTGCTTATTATGATGACGGAAAGCCCAACCGGGGCGCGAATAGCCAAAGGAAAAGACAATGCGATTTAACATGTGGCGCAAGGCGTTGCTGCCATTGGTGGTTTTGACTTGCGTATCAGCGGCTCAGGTGCAGGCGGCGGAGAGCGTAGCGGCACCTATCCCGAAAACGTTATTGGGCAACTGGCATGTCAGCAAGATCCTGCCGACCCAAACCGTGGGGTGCTGGGATGAACAGCAGGCGAAAGGCCTGATCGGTGGCAAGATCGGTTATAAAGCAGGGAGTTTCACCTGGAATGGCACCGAGTTGAAAAGCGAAGGGGCGACCCTCAGCACGGTGGAAGCGCAGGAGTTCGTCGAGGACAATTCCGGCAGCAGTTCTTATATCGATTTCCCGATGCTGGGTATCAGCACGCCGGCGGTTGAGCGGGTGATGATCCAGCATGCCGATACCACAATCAAAGGCATTACCGATCAGGGTACCGACGGCGTGCCAGGGGATAACGTGCTGGTAAAAGATGCCAACACGCTGATCCTGTCGGTGTGTAACGTTTGGTTTGAAGCCCAGCGCGTGCGGTGATCCCGGCCATCGGGTTATTTTGTCCTGCCCTCATTGCGTCAGCGCGATGCGACCAAAGAGGGCATGACGCCCTTGCGGAGTAATTGCCGAAAGCTGATCCAGGCGGCAAACCCGTTGATTATCGAAATAAATAAACTCTCCCTCATTTTCCAGCGTCTGGGTGGTTAACGCCGTCGCCTGAAAACACTGCCCGTTAACCAATTCAACGTTCAGCCGGTAGCCGTAGAGGCAGGCAATTTCCAAATAATCATGCAGTTCGCAGTCTATGGGCCGGTAAGTTGTCATGACATCCCCTGGCAACCCTGCATTTTAAAAATGTAATAGCCCGTTTGGCCAATAGCCTGCTCCACCTCAGGGCTGGAGGACTCGCTGTGACAGAAGGCGCAGCTGCTTTGGCTGATATTGTCCTCTTCAATGTTGTTCTGCTTGAGAAACTGTTGCGCATAGCGTCTGGCCTGCGCCAGATCATTGCTGTCAGTGAACACGTCGAAATGCAGATAGCGACCATCCCTGGTATGTACATGAGTGTCAAATACATTGATATGCATAGTTATTTATCCTTTTTTTGTTGATCTGAATATTAATATGGTATCGAGTCGATACCATTATCCTCGCATTTGATAAAAACCCTGTCAACGGCGCTTTTAGCCAAAATGACCGCTTGAGAGCAGGGGGCAGGCAGGGGGGCATAAACCCTAAAGAAGCGTTTCAATATGGAAATGAGTGGAGAGAAGCGGTGATTTATTTTTTGTGTCACGCTTGCCGATTTAATTATTTATAAAATCAAAGGACTATCCGGATTGAGAAAATAAACAGGCGTTTGAAATCCTGGGATATTTCAATGCCTGGATGCCTTAAGAAAATAGCCGCCGATTTTATATCGGCACGCTGATAGGCAAACGCTATTACAGCTATAGGCGCAGGCTGGGTTATTCATTGATTGTTATCAATTATGCGGCGCATCTTCCTCTCTACTATTGCCGGGCGACTGTCTATTGGATGGGCAATACCTCATAAGGATAGAAAAATGAAAAAGGTCACCCGTATTGCGGCGATGTCCCTTACCGGCATGGTCTTATGTTATCTGGGGCTTTCGGGCTATGTTTGGTATCACGATACTCAGCGAACGGTGTACAGCCAGGCACCGCGCTCGGCGCTGGAGAAAAATAATCAGGTTCTCGGATTGCTGAGAGAAAAGGGCTGCGATTATTGCCATACACCTTCTGCCGAACTTCCCTTCTATGCCTCTTTTCCCATTGCCAAACAGCTGATGGAATACGATATCCGCCTCGGCTATCAGTCTTTTAACCTGGAACCTGTGCGTGCCAGCCTGATCGAAGATAAAGCGGTATCACAAAGCGATCTGAACAAGATTGAATGGGTGATGCAGCATAAGACCATGCCGCCGACACGGTATGTCGCCTTGCATTGGGCGGGGCAGGTGAATGAGCAAGAGCGCGAGACCTTGCTTGGCTGGATAGCGCAGCAGCGCGCGCGTTACTACGCCAGTAACGAGGCCGCCGTGGAACACCGCAATGAGCCGATTCAGCCGATCCCCAAGGCATTGCCCGTCGACGCACAGAAAGTGGCGTTGGGTTTTCGACTGTATCACGACCCGCGTCTTTCCGGAGACAGCACTCTCTCTTGTGCCCACTGCCATTCACTCAATACCGGAGGTGTAGACGGCAGAAAAACGTCGATTGGCGTTGGCGGCGCGGTAGGGCCAATAAATGCGCCAACGGTATTCAACTCCGTGTTCAACAGCGAGCAGTTCTGGGACGGCCGCGCGCCAACGTTGCAGGTGCAGGCCGGTGGACCGCCGCTCAACCCTATCGAAATGGCCTCCAAATCCTGGGAGGAGATCATCGGCAAGCTGGACAAGGATCCGATATTAACCCGTGATTTTGTCGCCGCCTATCCGCAGGGCCTCAGCGGCGAGACTATTACGGATGCCATCGCCGAATTTGAAAAAACCTTAATCACGCCGGACTCGCCTTTCGACAGCTGGCTGCGCGGCGATGACAATGCCATGACGATGCAGCAGAAACACGGTTATCAACTGTTCAAGGACAACAAATGCGCCACTTGCCACGGGGGAACCATCCTGGGGGGGCGTTCCTTCGAGCCCTTGGGGCTGAAACGCGACTTCAATTTTGGTGAAATTACCGCCGCGGATATCGGACGCATGAACGTCACCAGCGAAGCGCGCGACAGGTTACGGCAGAAGGTGCCCGGCCTGCGCAATGTGGCACTGACGGCGCCTTATTTCCATCGCGGGGATGTCGCCACGCTGGATGAGGCGGTCAAACTGATGCTGCGCTATCAGGTGGGTACCGAACTGCCGCAGCAGGATGTCGATGATATTGTTGCCTTCCTCGAAAGCCTGACCGGCGTGTATACCCCTTACACGCAAAGCCAGAAATAACGCGCTGACGGCCCGCGTCATCATAGCGTACCCAGCCCCGGTAACGGGGCTGTTCCAACGGCAAGATGCCCGTTCGTCCCTCCGGTTTCTGAACTAAAATTATCCATAACGGGACAACAGAAATGTTGCCGTGCAAATCGGGGTCTCTATGAATCAATGACAGGAGGCGCTATGTGCTATCAACATATTATGATTGCCACCGACCTGAGTGATGACGGAAAACGGTTGGTGGAAAAAGGCGCGAGATTGGCCGCGGCATTGCAGGCCAGGCTCTCTCTGATCTACGTGGATATCCATTACGATACCTACCACGCGGCGATTGGTTTTTCTGAGAGAAGCTACGACGGCGTCCCTTTTGAAGAGAAGATCAAGAAAGAGCTGGAGCCGCTGACCCAAAACGTGAATTACCCGGTCAACGAGGCGATCATCGGACACGGCGATTTTATCGAAGAGTTGAAGAATGCGGTGGTGGATAAAAGCGTCGACCTGGTGGTTTTTGGCCATCACCACGATCTGTGGAACAAGCTGTTTTCCTCAACCCAGCATGCCATCAACCAGTTGAATGTCGACGTGCTGGTTATACCAATCAAACAATAGCCAGAGCATTAACCCTGCCAGTATTCACTCTGGCAGGGTGACGGACAGACTACTGGGTGAAAAAGTCGTTATACAACATGTAGAGGTGCGCCGCGCTCCAGGAGAAATTCGGCGCGCCCTGTTGCATACCGGTCAGCGGGTTGTAGTTCTCGCGGATGGGACCGTCGGTCACCAGCCCGTCGGCGTGGTTGAAGAAAGCCTGGGCCATGGCGACAGCGTCGGCACGATAGCCGTAGCTCTCCATGCCTTTCAGCCCGAAATACAGCTGATCTACCCAGACCCGCCCCCGCCAGTAAATATCGGCACCGAACGCCGGATTGGTCAGCGCTGCCGTACCGAGAGGGACGTAGGTGTTGAACTCACGCGGATCCTTCATCACTTTAACTACCGAGTCGGCGTGTTGTTGGCTGGCGGCGCCATTAAATAATGGAGACCAACCTTCTGGCCCTTTACCTCGCTCCACGATGGGGTAACCGGCGCAGCCATTGGGCAGCGGTTTATCTTCGATACGGATGTCGTAGAAGAAACCGCTGGCGCTATCGAACATGCAGTTATTGATGTAATCCGCCAGTTTATCGGCCTTGCTGCGGAAGGTGGCGGCCTCGGTATTGCGGCCCAGAATATCGGCCATCTCGGCCAGATACCGGTTGTCGCTGTACATGTAGCTGGCCTGATCGACAGATTCCTGCAGCAGCGAATAGCCGAGCAGGGTACCGTCCGCGGCACGGTTTTCGGCAAACTTCACCTGCCAGTCCTGCCGTTTACCGCCCTGCGCCAGGTAACGGGCCAACTGATCCGGATCGATAAAGCCAAAGGCGGCGGCGTCGTCGCGGCCCGACTCCCAGGATGCGGCGACCTGGGCCGGGATTTCAATACTGTCGAAACGCCCGGAGCGTACCACCCGATCATAGTTGTTCAACCCGGCAAGCTTTTGCTCATGCTGTCCACGTTTAACGGTAAACAGCATCCGACCGTCCGGCGTGTTGTGTGCCTTGTCGCGCGTGGCGCCATACTCTGGCACCCCGTTGCCGTTATGGTCCCGGTTGCGCAGCCACCAGTCGTGATAGGCGACCAGCTTAGGATACATCTCGGCCAGCCACTGTTTATCGCCGGTGGTGTGGTACACCTCCATTACCGCCCAGGCCGCTAGGCTGGGTTTGGTATTGCGTTCATTCCAGTTGCTGCCATCGCCGCCGCGTTCCGGGCTGGGGTTATAGGCGATCAAATCGGGAATAAAGCCGGCATCCCACGGGCGCAGCGGGTCGTCAGGCTGGATCTGGAAAGCGAACACCGCACGGATATTATCCTTGGCGACGTTGGGATTAAAATGCGCCATTGCGTAGGCCTGCTTCCAGGTATCCCAGGGCCAGGTCTGGTTGCCGGAGAACCAACGCCCGGTGACCGAAGGCGTCACCGAATCAAATTTCATCGCACCGGCGGCCCCGCGCCAGTTGGCGTTTAAGGTTTCTATCGCTTTAACCGCCACGCGTTCCTGTGCCTGGGTGGCATGCGGATTCGACAGCCCCCGGTCGAGATAATTTTCCCAACGCTGGGTCGATGCGTTCATGTAGCGCTGTGGATCGGCGAGGATCGAAGCAATCTTGCTTTGTTCCTGCTGTACTTCTGCGGCGGTGAGCAGGTGAGAGTAGGTGGTATAGAAGGTGGTGGAGCCGGAAATCGTGGCTTTGGCGATAAACCTATGGCCATTGACCGTCGTTTGCTGTGGCAGCGACTTATGAATTTGGTATTCGGACTCGCCGGAAGTCATCAGTTGTGAAGCGGCGCGCACCTTGCCGAAGGTAACCCGCAGGCCGTCGTTGGTTGGCAACAGGTGCCGCGTATAGTCGGGGAATGCCTGCTCGATGGTTGGCGGCGACTGCGGTTTTTGTTCTTTGGCGTAGTATTTTTCCAACAGTTCGCCATCCCACACCAGTTCCAGTGGCGTATCGCTAATTATTTGGGTTTCGAGCAGCGAAGTGCGGGCAGTAGCGAATCGCAACGTCAGTTTAACCGCGATCCCTGGGGCGGTAAGCCGCTGGATCAGCGCGCCGGGGATGCTGTAGGCGGTCATGTTGAAGTGGACTTTCTCACCGTTCTTATACAGGCTTAGCCGGTCGAAGTTATTGGCCATAAAGTTAATGTATTCTTCGGTGAGCAGCGCCGGGCCCGGGAAACCGCCCATGCTTTCCGGGCCGTTTGGCAGCAAATGACCATGCCAGGCGCCAAGATCAAAAAACGGATTGAAGCGTTGGTGTTCATCGAAATCATAATCGAGCATGTAGTGTGGGGCACCGCTGCGATTAATCACGTTTTTATAGGCTTCCGCCCGCAAAGGGCTTTCGTTACCCGGGTGAGAGACGCAGCCTGACATCGTCAGGGCCGCGGAGACAGCCAGGGCCAGAGACGGCAGTTTATTAATCATCTTCATTATGTTTGCCTTTATGTGTTACCAATAAAAATACTGCATCAGAAACACCGAGTTGCTGGTGTCGGTGCTGTCGTTGGTCATATAAAATTTGCTGTCCAACGCAGTGGCCAGCTTGCCGCCGGCATATTCGTACCAGATACCGGCCTGCGCGTAAGAGGTTGCGGTGTCCGGCGCATTATCCAGCCGATGGCGGGCGTAACTGTAGGCCGTCGAGAAATACAGCCCCTTGGCGGCTTCAACCATGGCGCTCAGCATCAGGCCCGACTCCGAGCCCGGGTGATTGCCGTCCCCCTTGCCGGTGTGCTGCCAGACCCGACCGGCCAGGTTTTCCCCTTTCAGCCCCAGCAAATAGAGTTGCCCCATGCCGTCGGTGATTTCCAGACCGTTTAACAACGTCAGGCCTTCCTGCAGATCGTATTGCGTATAGCCGTTGACCATCGCCCGGTAGCGGTACTTATCCGAATAGCGGTCATATTTGCCAAAGTGCAACAGCGCCTTGCTCTCGTCGATGCGACTTTCCGGTGCGGCGGTCAGGCTGTAGCGGAATTTACCGGTCAGGTTCTGCAACTTGGCTGCATAGGTGAGATCGCGGGTATTGGGGATCACATAACCGTATTCCGGGGTAAAGTCTGCCCACCATTGCAGATCGTCCAGCGAAGAATCATTACGCAGACTAAGCATCATTTCGGTGCCGTCATCGGTGCGGTAACCGGCATAAAAGCGGTTGATGCCGCCCTCAAACCCGCCCCAACTGTGGTCCGGCGTCCAGGCATTACCCTGATGGTCGGCCTGTACCGTCCAGCCTTCGCCGTAGAGCAGGCCGAACCACTGGCCGTGCTTGATCTCCAGTCCGCCTTCGATATAGGTGCCATCGCTGTATTTATGCTGGTGCTCCCCGTTTAAATAGACGCTGCCGCCGATACCCAACTCGCCGTAAAAGCGCAGGGCGGTAGGGCCGGTATTGGTCAGTTCGGGGGGCGGCAGAACGTTATGTTCCGCCGGCACCACAGACTCCTGAGCCAACAACGGCAGCGGCAACATCAGCAGTAACGTGCGCAATATTTTATTCTTGGGTTTAATTTTCATGTGGACACGCATTGGGTTTGGGTCATTGGCGAGCCTGCGGGGGGCCCGCCAACTTGAACCGTTAACGCCATGTGGGTCGGCCCCTTTTCCCTGGGAGGAGATAAAAACACCGTCGCATACCGGCGGTAAACGGAGCACATATTAGTAAATTTTTTAGTAAAAAATACCGATATATCAGTAAATCGTTAACTTGATCACAAAGGGTGAAATGGGTATCTTCGCTACGGGCGTTGCGAACCGCAGAACTACGCATGGCACCAGATACCGCCGCGCTGGAGGTAAAAGGACGTTTCTGGCGGTTTAAAGGGGGGAGAGTATCGAGGCGTATACCTCGTTGAGCTGTCCCGGTAAGCTAGCGTTTTTGTCTATTCGTTGAGACTCTATGGCCACACTGAAAGAAATCGCAGAAGCTGCAAACGTGTCTGTCGCTACCGTTTCACGGGTGTTGAATGACGACCCCACGCTGAGCGTGAAGGCGCAAACCCGGCAAAAAATCCTGGAAGCGGCGGAACGTCTCGAATACAAAGTCCAGCCTTCAAAACGTCACAGCGGGCATCGGCTGACTTTCGCCGCGCTTTTCACCTATAAACAAGCCATAGAGATTAACGATCCCTACTATTTGGCGATGCGCTATGGCATTGAAACTCAATGCGAAAAGTTGGATGTTTCGCTGGTGGCCTGCTACGACTTCAACGGTGAAAAAACCTTGCCTGCGGCTGACGCGCTGCTGGTCATCGGCCGGCCGCAGCCTGCGCTTTACGAACAGCTAAGCCAGCAGCGAGTGCCGGTGGTGTTCGTTGACGGTGTCATCGACGACCCGCAGTTCGACTGCGTCAATGTCGACCTGACCAAGATCAGCCAGAAGGTGATCGACTATTTCATCGAATGCGGTTACTCGCGGATTGGGTTTATCGGCGGACGCGACGATCCGGCGCTGGCCGATCAGCGTGAACAAGCCTTTGTGGAATACGGCCGCTTGAAAAACGTGGTACGACCGCAGGATATTTACACCGGCGATTTCAGCAGTCAGGCGGGCTACCAGTGCGCCAGGCAAATGCTGGACAAGAAGGGCGGTTATCCGCCAGCCCTGTTGGTCGCGACCGACTCTATCGCCATCGGGGTATTGCGTGCCTTGCACGAGCATTCGGTTCAGGTTCCTGGCCAGATTGCGCTGATCAGCGTGAACGATATCCCCACCGCACGTTTTATTTTCCCTGCATTATCCACCGTTCGCATACCTTCCGAAACCATGGGCGCTCAGGCCGTCAATCTGTTGACGGAGCGTATTCGTGACGAACGGACCATTCCATTATCGATCTTTGTTCCCAGCTCGCTTCAGTTGCGCGATACCACCGTTGCTTGAAAAGGTCCCCTGTGCCCTATGCCGATCGCGGCAGCACAGGGAGGCCGAACGGCTAAAAATTAACGTCATGATTAAAAAAGACATTTCATATTTATTGTGATCCCGTCGTCATTAGGTAAATATGATCTGTAGTTTTTACTAAATATTTACTATCGTTCTCCCATTGAAAGTTGTCGGGAGACGTGACGTGAATCATTGGGAAAACATAGAAAAACAATCAGAGAATCGCTTACCGCCGCGAGCGAGCTTCTTCAGCTATCGGAATGCCACGCAGGCATTAAGCTTTGATCGCAACGCCAGTGCGGCATTTCAACTGCTGAGCGGCCGTTGGCAGTTTCGTTACTTCGAACACCCCGATCGGGTGCCGGCCGCGTTCTATAGCCAGCCGATGGCGGATTGGGGCGACATCACGGTACCGGGCATGTGGCAGATGGAAGGTCACGGCCAACTGCAGTATACCGATGAAGGCTATCCCTTCCCGATCGACGTGCCTTACGTGCCGACCAACAACCCCACCGGCGCCTATCAACGTCAGTTTACGCTTGGCGACGACTGGGCAGATCAGCAGGTCATCATCAAGTTTGACGGCGTGGAAACCTACTTTGAGGTGTATCTCAACGGTCGCTATGTCGGTTTCAGCAAAGGCAGCCGTTTGTCCGCCGAGTTTGATCTTAGCGACTATGTGAAAGCGGGCGAAAACCTGCTGTCCGTTCGCGTCATGCAGTGGGCCGACTCGACGTATATTGAAGATCAGGACATGTGGTGGATGGCCGGCATCTTCCGCGACGTTTATCTGATCGGTCAACAACGCACCCATATTCACGATCTCACGCTGGTTACTCGCTTCGATGAACAGTATTGCAATGCAGTGCTGGCGCTGGATGTCGAGCTTGGCAACCTGAACCCGGCCGTGGCAAGCGGTTATCGCCTGCAGGCTCAGCTTTTTGACGGTGAAGACTGCGTCGCCGAACGCTGGGAAAATGAGCTCAGTATCGGGGCCAGCGCCCGCTGCCGATTCGAGATCCCGGTCAGCCAGCCGCAGCAGTGGAATGCGGAAAACCCGTATCTGTATCAATTGCTGCTCAGCCTGTACGACAACGCCGGTAATCTGGTGTCGGTGGTGCCGCAGCGAGTCGGGTTCCGTGAGATCGGCGTGCGTGAGGGGCTGTTCTACGTCAACGGACGTTATTTGAAGCTGCATGGCGTGAACCGCCACGATCACGATCATCGCAAAGGGCGCGCGGTTGATATGGCGCGGGTGGAGCGTGACATCGTGTTGATGAAACAACACAACATCAACTCGGTGCGAACCGCCCACTACCCGAACGATCCGCGCTTTTATGAGTTGTGCGATATCTACGGCCTGTTTGTGATGGCGGAAACCGATCTGGAAAGCCACGGTTTCGCTAACGTCGGCGATATTAGCCGCATCACCGACGATCCTCGCTGGGAAAACGCCTACGTCGAGCGTATTGAGCGTCATGTGATGGCGCAAAAAAACCACCCTTCAATCATTATCTGGTCGCTGGGCAACGAGTCCGGCTATGGCTGCAACATCCGCGCTATGGCCAAACGTTGTAAGGCGCTGGATCCCACTCGCCTGGTGCATTACGAAGAAGACCGCGATGCGGAAGTGGTCGATGTGATCAGCACCATGTATTCGCGGGTGGCGATGATGAATGCCTTTGGCGAGTATCCCCATGCCAAACCTCGCATTTTGTGTGAATACGCTCATGCCATGGGCAATGGGCCGGGAGGCCTGTTCGAGTATCAGTCGGTGTTTAACCGCCATGCCAGCCTTCAGGGGCATTACATCTGGGAGTGGTGCGATCACGGTTTGCTGAGTCATGACGCGCAGGGGCGTGAACGCTATCAGTACGGTGGGGATTACGGCGATTACCCGAATAACTATAACTTCTGCATGGATGGCCTGATCTACCCGGATCAGCGCCCCGGTCCTGGCCTGCGTGAATATAAGCAGGTGCTGTGCCCGGTAGAGGTCAGCGGCGCAGGCAAGGGGAGGCCGGTGCTGCGGGTTAAAAACCGCTACTGGTTCAGTTCATTGGCCGATATTACGCTGGTCGTCAGCGTGAAGGCCGGGGGGCGTCAACTGGCCAGTTACGACATCAAGCTGCCGCACCTGCAGCCGGGCGAGTCTGAAGAGCTGCATCTTCCTGAGCTGGCGCTGGGCACGCAAGAAACCTTTATTGACGTAGCCGTGTATAAAGACAGCGCCACCCGATACAGCGAAAGCGGCGATTTGCTTGGCCAGTATCAGCATCTGTTGCAACCTGCTGCACCGACACTCATTGCGCCGCCGGTAGATAAACGCGCTTCGCCGCTGCAATGCCATGACGAAAACCACCGGTTGGTGGTCAGCGGCGACAATTTCAGCCTGTCTTTCTCGCATCTGAGCGGTGAGCTGCTCTCTTGGCTGGTGGCGGGGGACGAGGTGGTGGGGCGTGCACCACACCTTTCCTTCTTCAAACCGGTGATCGATAACCATAAGCAAGAGTACGAAGGGATTTGGCATCCGCACCACCTGCAGATTATGCAGCATCACTTCCGCAGTCTGCACTGGGAACGGCAGGGCGATGATCTGGTGATTGAGGTTTGCACCCTGATTGCACCGCCGGTGTTCGATTTCGGCATGCGCTGCCGTTACCGCTGGCAGATATCGCCGCTGGGGCATGTCAGCCTGGATCTGTCGGGCGCGCCTTACGGCGACTTCCAACAGGTCATTCCGAAGATTGGGCTGGATTTCGGCCTCAGCCGCCGCTTTGAACAGGTGGAATACTATGGCCGTGGGCCGGGTGAAAACTATCAGGACAGCTGCCAGGCCAACCTGATCGGCCATTATCAGCAGCGGGTGGGCGAGCTGTTTGAACACTACCCGTTCCCGCAGGATAACGGCAACCGCCAGGAGGTCCGTTGGCTGAGCCTGCAGGATGGCGAAGGCAAAGGGATCTTTATTCAGCCGCGACGCCCGATCAATTTCAGCCTGTGGCCTTATAGCGCCGACATGCTGCATCAGGCTCAGCACATTAACGAGCTGCAAGAAAGCGATTACCTGACGTTAAACCTTGACGATCAAATTCTGGGCCTTGGTTCCAACTCCTGGGGATCGGAGGTGTTGGATTCGTATCGGGTTTATCTGTCGCCGTTCAGCTACGGCTTTACGCTGGTGCCTTTCAATCGGCAGGAAACCCAGGCAGAGAAGCTGGCCGAATTTAATTACGCGCCGGTCAATAATAACGCTCAGTCAGAAAAGGCGAACTCATGATTATTGTCGAATCATTAGCGGAGTTTCAGCGCATTTACCGCTCAGGGAAAAAATGGCTACGCTGCATG
Source organism: Serratia sp. OS31 (assembly GCF_014164835.1). NCBI lineage: Bacteria > Pseudomonadati > Pseudomonadota > Gammaproteobacteria > Enterobacterales > Yersiniaceae > Serratia > Serratia sp. OS31. The sequence continues at coordinate 40,089 of NZ_JACJFQ010000021.1, forward strand.
GAGGCCATCAATAATATTAATAATATCAAGCCGAATGTCTTTCATTCGGTCGGCGACTCGCTGGTCTACCGACTGACGTCCGGCCCTGGGCAACAGCGTAGTGAGTTGGAGGGAAATCGCCGCTATTTTGATCTGCACTATTACCTGGCCGGCCAGGAGATCATTGAGGTTGCCGATAAAAGCGAACTGACTTCGGTAGTGGCCTATCAGGATGAAACCGACCGAGAATTTTTCAACGGGCAGGGGGAAATACACCGCGTAGGCGAGGGCAACGTGGTTATTTTTGAGAACCATCAGGCGCACCGATTTAAAGAGAGTCACCAGGTAAAAAAAGTCATTTTAAAAGTGACCGTCGAAGACAGCTATTTTGTGAATAAATAGCGGCAATCTCTTATTCCAAATATAAGTACCCTACAAATTTCGGAGAGTGTCTATGGCTGTGTCGAATAGAAATACTATCGGCAAGTTTGGCCTGCTGGCGATGACGTTCGCGGCAGTGTTCAGCTTCAATAATGTGATAAATAATAATATCCAGCTTGGCATCGCATCCGCCCCGGTATTCCTGGTGGCGACCATTATCTATTTTATTCCTTTCTGCCTGATCATTGCCGAGTTCGTCTCGTTGAATAAAAACTCTGAGGCGGGGGTATACGCTTGGGTAAAAAGCGCTTTAGGCGGGCGCTGGGCATTTATGACCGCCTATACCTACTGGTTCGTGAATTTATTCTTCTTCACCGCGCTGTTGCCGAGGGTCATCGCCTACGCTTCCTACGCGTTTTTAGGGTATGACTACGTCTTTACGCCATTAACTACCGCGATCATCAGCATTTTCCTGTTCGCATTTTCGACCTATATCTCAAACAGCGGAGCCAAACTGCTGGGCCCGATGACCTCGGTGACCTCATCGTTGATGCTGTTACTGACGTTTTCCTACATCATTCTGGCCGGCGCGGCGGTGATTGGCGGTATAGAACCGGCTAACCCGATCACCGTAGAAGCCATGACCCCAAGCTTTAACTGGGCCTTCCTCGGCATCACCGCCTGGATTTTTCAGGCCGCGGGCGGGGCAGAGTCGGTTGCGGTGTACGTCAACGACGTCAAGGGCGGCAGCCGCTCCTTTGTTAAGGTGATAGTCATCTCGGGGCTGGTGATTGGCGTGCTGTATTCGGTAGCGTCCTTGCTGCTTAACGTGTTCGTTAGCCGTGCCGATTTGCACTTTACCGGTGGCACGGTGCAGGTGTTCGAAGGCCTATCGGCGCACTTTGGCCTGCCGGCGGTGCTGATGAACCGTTTCGTGGGGCTGGTTTCCTTTACCGCCATGTTTGGCTCTTTGCTGATGTGGACCGCCGCACCGGTCAAAATCTTCTTCACCGAGATCCCTAAAGGCATCTTTGGCGAGAAGACCATTCGGTTGAATCAGCATGGCGTGCCAACCCGTGCCGCCTGGCTGCAGTTCTTTATCGTCATCCCGCTGATGCTGATCCCGACGTTGGGTTCCGACAGCGTGCAGGAGTTAATGAATACGCTGATTAATATGACCGCCGCCGCTTCGATGTTACCGCCGCTGTTCATCATGCTGGCCTATCTAAACCTGCGTTTGAAGTACGATCGCGTGGAGCGTGATTTTAAAATGGGCTCCCGGCTGCAGGGGATTGCGATTGTCAGCACGCTGATTGTCATTTTCACCGTGGGCTTTATCGCGTCAACCTTCCCGACCGGCGCCAGTATCATGACCATTGTGTTTTATAACGTCGGGGGCCTGGTGGTGTTCCTCGGCTACGCCTGGTGGAAATACAACCGCTATTCGAAGAGCCTGGACGCGCAAGCCCGGTATGATGAGGACACGCCATTAGCGAGGATTGCGCTGGAGTCGCAGGAGGGTAAAAAGACCCCAAATGGCGATCTGGGCTGTACCCCTTTGTAAACGCATTAGTGATTCATCCACGCCCCTCGGCATTCGCTGAGGGGCATTGAGTTTCCATAACGCGGCTTCCTTTCAATACAAATGTGAAAGCCGTCTCTTTTCGGTGATAACACGGGTTGCCTAAACTCCATCAGAAAAGGGTAAAGTTCGGTTAACCCAACAAATGTTAGGTTGTGTCTCGGAAAACTCTATCCACTTGTTTTATTAAGATTATTATAAGAATAAAATGCTGTGTCGCAGCCAATGATTATTTTTGACTCTTTTTTAAGGATAAAACCGACTTTATTATTTGATGGACATCACAGAATTAACGCTGAAATTCGGTTCATTCATCTTACGATCTTCTTCCCAAATCCTCGCTAAAGCCTTTAATCTCACTTTACTGTTTTTCATGCCCGATATAAAACAAACGTATGTTTAAAAACAAACAAGTGTCCAATATGACCAGCAGAGAAAAACAGATATTGCAGCTTCTGAGACGTGATCCTTTGATCCCACAGCAGGAAATTGCCGATGTTTTAGGTATTAGCCGCTCTGGTGTCGCCGGACATATTATGAATTTAATGAATAAAGGATATATAAAGGGTAAGGGTTATATATTGTCGGAGCACAGCTATGTGGTAACCGTAGGTTCCACCAATATGGATGTCTGCGGTTATGCCTCATCTAAATTAGTGTATGAGGATTCCAATCCGGGGAAAATAAAATGTACGCCCGGCGGGGTGGGCAGAAATATTGCGCAGAATGTCGCCTTATTAGGCCGGGAGTGCCACCTTATTTCCGTCGTCGGTGACGACTTCTATGGCGAAACCTTATTCGAACAGGCAAAGCTGGCGGGGGTCCATGTCGACAGCTTCCATAAATTGCACGGTGAAAATACCTCGACCTATGTCTCCTTACTCGATAACAGCGGCGAAATGCTGGTGGCGATTAACGACATGCGTATCCTCGAGAAACTCACGCCGGCGTTATTGGCCACGTCCAAAGAGTTGATCATGCATGCGGGCGTGTTGGTGGTTGACTGCAACCTGACCGAGGATGCACTGGCCTGGCTATTCGGGCACTCCGGTAGCGTGCCAGTGTTTGTTGACACCGTATCGGCATTTAAAGCGCCCAAAATCCGCCGTTGGCTCTCGCACATCCATACGCTCAAACCCAATCGCCTTGAAGCCGAAATCCTCAGCGGTATGGCGATCCACGGGCCGCAGGATGCGCCGACGGTAGCCAAGTGGTTCCATCAGCAAGGGGTGCAACGCCTGGCACTCAGCATGGGGGCGGCCGGTGTTTATTACAGCGAAATTGATGGGCAAAAAGGCTGGTCGCAGCCGCTGGTCGTCGACATCGTCAATGTGACCGGCGCCGGCGACGCCATGATGGCGGGCCTGGCCCATTGCTGGCTGGAAGATATGACGCTGGCGGATAGCATTCGTTTTGCGCAGGGCTGCTCGGCATTGACGCTGGCATCCGAATTTACCAATAACCCGAACCTGTCGAATGGCAGCGTACAAAAACTGTTGGAGCTACAAGCATGAAAAATAAAATGATTTCCCATGACTATCTGGACATTTCGCCGGAGGTGGCCGAGGCTTTGGCCCACAAACGCCCGGTTGTGGCTCTGGAATCCACCATCATTTCTCACGGTATGCCGTACCCACAGAACGCGCAGACGGCGCTGGAAGTGGAACAAAAGATCCGCGATCACGGCGCGGTGCCCGCGACCATCGCCATCATTAACGGCCGCATGAAGGCGGGATTAAGCCGTGAGGAAATAGAGCTGCTGGGTAAAGAGGGCCATAAGGTGGCGAAAGTGAGCCGTCGCGATCTGCCGTTCATCGTCGCCGCCGGTAAACACGGGGCGACCACCGTGGCGTCAACCATGATTATTGCCGAGATGGCGGGCATTCACGTCTTTGCCACCGGTGGCATCGGCGGCGTGCACCGCGGCGCAGAGCACACGTTTGATATCTCGGCGGATCTGCAGGAGCTGGCACGCACCAATGTCGCGGTGATCTGCGCCGGTGCCAAGTCTATTTTGGATTTGGGGCTGACCACCGAATACCTCGAAACCCACGGCGTACCGCTGATCGGCTACCAGACCCAAACGCTGCCGGCCTTCTTTTGCCGTACCAGCCCCTTCAGGGTCAGCATTCAGCTGGATGCCCCGGAGGAGATTGCCCGCGCCATGGCCACCAAATGGCAGACCGGCCTGGATGGCGGCATGGTGATTGCCAACCCAATCCCGGTGCAGTATGCGGTGCCTGAGGAAAAAATTAATGCCGCCATCGAGCGGGCAGTGCGGGAATCGGTGGAACAGGGGGTTCAGGGCAAGGATAGCACGCCATTTTTGCTGGCCAGAGTGGCTGAATTGACCGGGGGCGACAGCCTGACCGCCAATATTCAACTGGTGTTTAACAACGCCAGGCTGGCTGCGCAAATTGCCTGCTGTTATCAGGAGGCCGCCGCCTGAGACGACGCGTTATTCCTTAAGTTTTACCCTATAAACAACATTAAATAAAAACGCCAGCCTGAAAGGTGGAGGGGAGTGCTTTGCCCTTTTCACCTTTCAGGACAGGTACATTTACATACCCAATGAATTTTCAGCTACGGCTGAAATACCACGGGAATTAAGGGATGGATTTATGGACTTACTACGCAGCCTGTCAGGTATCTGTATTCTTCTCCTTATTGCTTTTATTTTTTCCAACAACCGCAAAAGAATCAGTCTGAGAACCGTGTGCAGCGCATTAATACTGCAGGTGCTGCTTGGTGCAGTAATGTTGTATGTGCCCGCCGGTAAATGGGTGGTTAATGCCATTGCCGGCGGGGTCAATAAGGTGATTTCGTACAGCGATGCCGGTAGCTCATTTATTTTTGGCGGATTGGTCGGCCCGAAAATGAATGTCTTGTTTGACGGCGCAGGCTTTGTTTTTGCTTTTCATGTTCTGCCGGCCATTATTTTTATTACCGCACTGATTTCGATTCTCTATTACCTTGGGGTGATGGGGTGGATGATTAACCTGCTGGGTTATGTATTCCAAAAGATGCTGAGGATCAGCAAGGTTGAGGCTTTTGCCGCGGTGACCACCATCTTTTTAGGCCAAAACGAACTGCCCGCGGTGCTTAAGCCTTTTATCAACAAGATGAGCCGAAATGAGCTCTTTACCGTGATTTGCAGCGGAATGGCGTCGATCGCCGGATCGATGCTGGTGGGTTATGCCGGCCTTGGCGTACCGATTGAATATCTGCTGGCGGCGTCGTTGATGGCGATCCCCGGCGGCATTCTGTTCGCACGTATGCTCAGCCCGGCAACCGAGGCGTCGCAGGTCGAGTTCAGCCAGATGGCGTTCAGTGAAAAACGCCCGGCTAGCATTATCGAAGCCGCGGCCAGCGGCGCGATGCTCGGGCTGAAAATTGCCGTGGGCGTCGCTACTGTGGTAATGGCCTTTGTGGCGTTAATTGCGCTGATCAATGGCCTGATCGGCGGGGTCGGCGGCCTGTTGGGCTGGCAACAGCTTAGCCTGGAAAGGCTGTTCGGTTATTTGTTCTCGCCTTTGGCTTACATCATGGGGGTTAGCTGGGATAACGCAGGGGTGGTCGGCGGGCTGATTGGCCAGAAGCTGGCGATCAACGAATTCGTCGCTTACGTGAATTTTTCAACCTATCTCAAAGACAGCGTCGCGGTGCTCGATCCTAAAACCATCGCCGTCATCTCTTTCGCGCTGTGCGGGTTCGCCAACTTTGGCTCGATCGCCGTGGTGGTGGGGGCGTTCAGCGCGGTAGCACCGGAACGCGCTTCGGATATTGCCAGCCTGGGCCTGCGCGCGCTGCTGGCCGCCACCTTGTCTAACCTGATGAGCGCCACCATCGCCGGGTTGTTTATCGGTCTTGGCGCTTTGAGCGTGACGCTATGATCACGCCCTTTCTTTGGCGTGAGTGTGATTATTTTCCGCGCTAAACTTGCGCATTAGATAAGTGAATACTAATGTATAGTCATGAATGAAAATGACCTCTTCAAAGCGCTGGCGGATCCCACCCGGCGCAGCATCTTCGAAAAACTGGCCGCTGGCGGCATGAATGCCAGCGCACTGCGTGAAGGCATGTCGATCAGCCAGTCGGCGATGTCTCAACACCTGGCCGTGTTGCGGCAGGCGGGCCTGGTGTGCGAGGCGCGGCAGGGCCGTTTCGTCAATTATCAGATTGACCCGCAAGGGTTGGCGGTTATCGCGCAATGGCTGGACAGGTACCGCGCCTTCTGGCCGGCACGCATCGACAGCCTGAACGTTTTGCTAAAGGACATGGATCAATGAACCTGACCGACGCCCAGCTGCCGCCGCTGGTGCTGGAGTATCAACTCGATGCGCCGCCAGAGAAAGTCTGGCGGGCTATGGGGATCCCGGCATTGCGCGAACAATGGTTACCGAATGCTGAACTGGCCGATATCGAACCGGTAGCGATAACGCCGGGCGAAGCAATCAGCTACCGGATGCGTGATGATCGGCCGCCGTACCTTGAGAGCACCGTGACTTTGCAAATTCTGCCCGCCGCCGACGGCGGAAGCCTATTACGCGTCATTCACCGACTCGACGACGCCAGGTTGACGGCCGCGAACGACGGTGGATTGCACCTGATGCGCGCTGCCTGACGCTCAACTCATCATTCCAATCTGAAAACAGGAGTTCACCGATGCGTGAATCGATGCTGCTGGTCCCGATGGTGGTAGAACAGACCAGCCAGGGAGAACGCTCGTTCGACATTTATTCGCGGCTGCTGCGTGATCGCATCGTTTTCCTCAATGGGGAGGTCAACGATCAGGTGGCAGAGATGCTCTGTGCTCAACTGCTGTTTCTTGAAGCTGAAAACCCGGAAAAACCCATAAATTTATATATCAACTCACCGGGCGGGGTGATCACCAGCGGCTTCGCCATCTACGACACCATGCAGTACATCAACGCGCCGGTGCATACATTGTGTATGGGCACCGCTCGCTCGATGGGGTCATTCCTGCTGATGGCGGGAGAAGCCGGCCACCGCATGGCGCTGCCCAATGCCAGCCTGCATGTGCACCAGCCACTGGGCGGTTTTCAGGGGCAAGCGTCAGATATCCTTATCCACGCCGAAGAGATGAAACGCACCAAGCACACCGTGATCCGCCTGTACGCCGAACACTGTGGTCGCAGCTACGAAGAGGTTGAGCGTGCGCTCGATCGCGATCGCTTTATGAGCGCCGACCAAGCGGTGGAATGGGGGCTGGTGGATAGGGTGTTAAGGGCTCGCTGAGAGTGAGAGAATGATTCAGGTCGAAAATTTTGCGTTTTCTGCAAGCCTAGCGTGGGGTCTTATTACTGAGTACGGTAATAATGATCAAGATTGAATAGCTTGATATTTACGGCCATTTTTAAGAGCCCAAAGTTAGCCAGGGTACATTCAGTGATGTGCGCGGGGCTATTGGCACCGTAATAAAAATAATATTCATCTAAATGATAAAACTACTTTTAAAAAAAATTGATTGTCAATTATATAAGCGTTGTTATTTGCATTATTGTTTGCTCGGAGCTATGGTTTTAAATGAGAAGTCAACTCCTGCCCGAATAGCAGATGAATCCCCTTGAGGGAGATGTCAAATGGCCAGATCTAGAATTATTGGCGGTGTAAATATTAATGTTTTACTCGCCTTTGTTTTTGGTGTTGTTTTTTTATCTGTCATTCTTGGTTTAGTCATATTTGTAAAAGATCTCAGTGAAATGGCTCGCTGGGTGATTGTCATTATTATGGCTCTGGCGGGGGCTGGATTTGCGGCCGTTATTCCCGGAGTACTCAATGTAGAACTCCCGTATATTAAGTCTGGAGGTGCGTTGGCCGTGTTGGTTTTAGTTATAATCAATCAACCCAAGATCGTTAAAACCGCTATAGATATTGTGGCCACACAAAAAGACACCACTTCAGTCCTCTCAGAGTATTTGAAAAACATTGATGATGGTCACCTTGACAAGGCTTGGGAATCTTTGGACCAATATGCGAAAATCACCAGTGCAGCTGATAAAAATCTTTTTAAGTCAGCCTATGAGAATGGAAGATATATTCATGGTGAGGTCATTGAGCGAACTCCTCCGTTAGGCAGTGATATGATTATTGATCCACCGGGTTACCCCGCAGGGATTTATCGTGTCATTTCATTTAGAACGAAGTTTTCTGATGGTTGTCGTCAGGAATCCGTATCCGTACGTTCAGACGAGGATAAAAATTGGCATGTTTTTGGCCACAATGTGAGTATAAGTCCTATTCCATGCACAGGACCCATAATACCAAGCCCAATTTCAACGGGAGTGACCCCTAATAAACGGTGAGTTTATAAAAAAGTACTTCTTCGGAGGAGTTATGCATAAGAGCACGAGACGTTTTTCAGTGTTAAAAGGAGTGACTATAGGGGCAAGCCTGCTAGTTGCCTCATACAGCATCCCTGCTCAGCAGATCCTCAACCTCGGCCCCTTACCGGGGGTCGGGCAGATAACCGAGATACTTGAGCCGGGCAACGGACAAGGTTTTTCCGGTTTAGCTACCCTCTATAGGGGGCAGCCAGTGATTTTATACGATAGCGTCTGGATAGAGCGTTTTGGTGGTATTGGCTCACCAGCTTTCCGATTCATTCGCGCGCACGAGTATGCTCATCACTTTCGTGGTCATGTTCTTGCCCAGTACAGTGCACCTCCCCAGACATTGCCAACACTCAGTTATGAGTCGGAACTTGATGCGGATTGCGCTGCTGTAAAATATCTACGTCAGGTGGGGGACTCAGATGCTATTCAAGCAGGCTATCAGATATACCAGACTATGATACCTCCGCAGGATTTGAATGGTCGTCCTGGATCCTTTGTTCGTATTCAAAAAATGAATAGTTGCTAAAATGGGGGCAGGGTGACTCCAGAGGAACGTGATGTTGTTTCAAAGTTTTGGTACACTGTTTGTATAATTGTTTCTTGCGTAACTGCATTGGATGTAGAGAGGGTTTAATGACCAATAACAGAAAAAAAGAGCATGCAACTTATGCTAAACCTTCTCGCTCGGACATTATTCGTTCTGTGGCGACATCAACGGCCGTAGAAACCGGACAACCCTCAGCTAGCATCGAAGCCTCGCTTGAAGCCGCACGCAAGAAGTTCGCACATCTTCGCCTTGCTTAATTCCTTAATCCCTTACTGACCCAGTGTTTCATCGGCTCGTAGTCCATTGACATGCCTGCATGAATAGCCGAGATATACTGGGTTTTGTTCTGCTCCCAGCTTTGATAATCCAGTGGTTTAAAACCAGCCTGAACTGCCATCACATCGGCTAAAAGTCGCGACAAGCGCCCGTTTCCCTCTCTGAATGGATGGATAAGTATCAGCTCGACATGAATTATGGCGATAGCGGTGATGAGTTGTTCTTCGTTCATGCTGCTACATGGGGTGTAATGCGCAAGATACTTGGTGTCGAATTCATCCAGCAATTTTGACAATTGTGCTGAGGGTGCAAACATAAAACCACCCTTGCAGATATTCACCGTTCTTTCCTGTCCAGCCCATTCGTAGATGTTACCTAACCAGCGGCGGTGCCAGCTTTTTAGGAGAGCTACGCTGAGTTGCCCTTCCGGAAACTGTTCTTCAAAAACAGACTGGTAGAGTTGTTCTAATAGGACAAGTTCAGCCTCATCTATCTCATCGGAAGCTGCAATACCCAGCTTATTGGCCAAAACCTGCTCGCCAGACTCTTTCTCATATTGGCCTTCGTTGCCGGAAACGTCGTATCGGCTCATGAGTATGCTCGATAATGGTGACTGGTTGAGGTGAAAGTATAACGTTCAGTGAGGATTGTAACAATAATCGTAAAATCAGATAGTTAACAAAATGTAGGTTGAAGTGTGGCTTTTTCTTGTTACTAACAAAAAATACTTACTTATCAAGATGTAAATGCCAATGCATTATGGTTTAAGAAACATCAATATTGCTGTATATGCTTCCTACCCATTCATCTGCAACCACTCTTTGGCGATAAGCTCAAAGGTGTTTGATATGTTCTGGATGTTACGGATCTTATCTAGCTGACGAGCCTGCGCCGGGTTGATTCTTTCTGCGACTTGCTTACGCGCTTATGAGTTAAGATTCTATGAAATAAAAAATCCACGCAATAGCGTGGATTTTTTAGAGTTTTATCGTTGTCATGAAGCCCAATGAAGCCTCACGAGACAACAGATTTTATTTAGACGTTAAACAAGAAGTTCATCACGTCGCCGTCTTTAACGATGTAGTCTTTACCTTCTGAACGCATCTTGCCGGCTTCTTTGGCTCCTTGTTCACCCTTGTAGGTGATGAAGTCTTCAAAAGCGATAGTCTGTGCGCGGATAAAGCCTTTTTCGAAGTCGGTGTGGATCTTGCCGGCTGCCTGCGGGGCGGTAGCGCCGACCGGGATGGTCCAGGCGCGGACTTCTTTCACACCGGCGGTGAAGTAGGTCTGCAGGTTCAGCAGCTCGTAACCGGCGCGGATCACGCGGTTCAGGCCCGGCTCTTCCAGGCCCAGTTCGGCCATGAATTCTTCGCGATCTTCGTCCTCCAGCTCGGCGATGTCGGATTCTACCGCGGCGCACACGGCAACCACAACCGAACCCTCGCCCGCAGCGATTTCACGCACTTTGTCCAGGTACGGGTTGTTCTCGAAACCGTCTTCGTTGACGTTGGCGATGTACATGGTTGGCTTCAGCGTCAGGAAGCTCAGGTAGCGGATGGCCGCCTTGTCTTCTTCGGACAGATCAAGTGCGCGCAGCATGCCGGCGTTTTCCAGCTGTGGCAGGCATTTTTCCAGGGCTGCCAGTTCTGCTTTCGCGTCTTTGTCGCCGCCTTTGGCTTTCTTCTGCACGCGGTGGATCGCGCGTTCGCAGGTGTCGAGATCCGACAGCGCCAGTTCGGTATTGATGACGTCGATGTCGTCAGCCGGGTCAACTTTGTTGTTAACGTGGATGATGTTGTCGTTTTCGAAGCAGCGAACCACGTGGCCAATCGCTTCGGTTTCGCGGATGTTGGTCAGGAACTGGTTACCCAGGCCTTCACCTTTGGATGCGCCCTTGACCAGGCCGGCGATGTCGACGAATTCCATGGTGGTCGGCAGGATACGCTGTGGCTTGACGATCTCGGCCAGCTGGTCCAGACGCGGATCGGGCATCGGTACCACACCGGTGTTAGGTTCAATGGTGCAGAACGGGAAGTTGGCTGCTTCGATACCCGCTTTGGTCAACGCGTTGAACAGGGTGGATTTGCCTACGTTAGGCAGGCCGACGATACCGCATTTGAATCCCATGTTGTTATCACCTTAAATATCTTAACTATCAGCCGGTTAGGTTTAACCCGCTGCATAAAGGACGAAATAATGGCGCCATTATACACGTAATGGCCGTTTTTCTCGATCTGGCTGTGTGTGATGGGTAAATGGCCACGCATTGCCGGTTTTTGATTGAGATTTAGATCACATTTACACATACTGACACTTCTGATTAACCTACAGGAAACGTGCCGGATGTCCTTCTTGCCCAGTCCACCCTAAGCTCTCCCCCTCCTGAGGTTTGCCGCGCCCTGCGGCCTTGGTTCCCGTGCTGCGGGAATGTGTTTTATCTGTCAGAAGTGAATAATCCATGTTTAACCTGAACAATTTCAGGCTGTCGGCCGTCAAGAACGAGGTGCTGGCGGGCTTTGTGGTGGCCGTTTCCATGATCCCGGAAGCGGTTGGCTTTTCGCTGGTTGCCGGGCTTTCTCCGATCGTCGGATTGCACACCGCTTTTATTATCGGGCTGGTCACCGCGCTGTTTGGCGGTAAGCCGGGTATGGTGTCGGGTGCGGCCGGTTCAATCGTGGTGGTGCTGATGAGCCTGGCGGCGCAGTACGGCATGGGGTACGTGCTGTGGGCGACGATTTTTGCCGGCGTTATCCAAATCCTGATCGGTATTTTCCGCCTGGGCAAATTTATCCGACTGGTGCCGCTGCCCGCGGTTCACGGCTTCGTGAACGGGCTGGCGATTGTCATTATGCTGGCGCAACTGCATATGATTGCCGGGCAGGGGCCGCTGATGTATGGGCTGGTGGCGCTGGCGATCCTGGTGGTTGTGTTCTTCCCACGGTTGACGCGCGTTATCCCCGCGTCGCTGGCAGCGCTAATCGTGGTATCTGCGCTGGCAATCGGCTTTAACCTGCAAACGCTACGGGTCGGCGATCTGGCGGACATTTCCGGGGCATTACCGCACTTTAGCCTGCCGATGGCGCCTTTTACCCTGGACATGCTGAAAGTGGTACTGCCATACGCATTGGTGATTGCGCTGGTAGGGTTGATCGAATCGCTGCTTACCATGACGGTGCTGGATGAAATGGGCGGCAAGAAAGGCAACGGCAACCGCGAGAGCATCGCTCAGGGGGCCGGCAACGCGGTTTGTGGCCTGTTTGGTTGTTTCGCCGGTTGCGCAATGATTGGCCAGTCGATCATCAACTTCACTTCAGGCGGGCGTGGGCGCATTTCCGGCGTGGTTGGCGCGATACTGCTGATCCTGTTTGTGGTCAGCCTGTCGGGCTATATCGGCCTGCTGCCGGTGGCGGCGCTGGCCGGGGTGATGCTGGTGGTGTGTTACAACACATTTGAATGGAGCTCGCTGCGCCGTCTGCGCCGGATGCCGAAAGCGGATGCGCTGGTGATGTTGCTGGTGACCCTGATTACCATCTTTACCGATCTGGCGATGGCGGTGATCAGCGGGGTGATCATTTCGGCGCTGGTATTTGCCTGGCAGCAGGCACGTATTCGCGTGCGTCAGCATCGGGTGGAAGGAGAGGTGGCGGTGTATCAGCTGGACGGGCCGCTGTTCTTCGGGTCTGCCACGGCCTTTGCCGAACTGTTCGAACCCAAAAACGATCCGCAAAATGTGGTGCTGGATTTTGCCGGTACCCGGGTGATGGATTCCAGCGGCGTGGAGGCGATTGATAAGCTGACGGCGCGCTATCTGGCGGCGGGGAAAATCATTCGGCTACGTCATCTGAGCGGTGACTGTGTACGCCTGTTGAAACAGGCCGGCCCGTTTTGCAGCCATGAACTGGACGATCCGCAATATTACGTGGCGGAAGAAGGTTACCAAACCGATGACGCTAACGTCGGCGAAGAAACCTTCAAACTACGTACCTAAGCACGACAGCAGCGGGCACGATGCCCGCTGCAACGTTTATCAGGCCTGCGCCTTGAAGCTGTGCAGGCGACGAACGGTTTTTTCCAACCCGTCAGTCAGCAGCACTTCCGTACAGCGTGCGGCTTCATCGATCGCTTCATCAATCATTTTTTGCTCGCTGGCCGGCGGCTTGCCGAGTACGAAACCCACCACTTTGTTTTTATCGCCCGGATGGCCAATGCCGATACGCAAGCGATAGAAATTCGGGTTATTGCCAAACTTGTTCTGAATATCCTTCAGCCCGTTGTGGCCACCGTTGCCGCCGCCCAGTTTGATCTTGGCAACGCCAGGGGGAATATCCAGCTCGTCATGCGCCACCAGGATCTCGTCCGGCTCGATGCGATAGAAATTGGCCATCGCCAATACCGCTTTGCCGCTGAGGTTCATAAAGGTGGTAGGCACCAACAGCCGCACGTCGTTACCGGCCAGGTTCAGTCGGGCGGTGTAGCCGAAGAATTTGCTCTCTTCTTTTAGCTGCTGGTTATGGCGCTGGGCCAGTAAATCGACGTACCAGGCGCCGGCGTTGTGCCGCGTCTGCGCGTATTCAGCGCCCGGATTCGCCAGGCCGACTATCAATTTAATACTGCTCACTGGGAGATTCGCTATGATCGATATAATGGAAAGGGCAATAGTCTACCTGTCGACGCCATGAATGACAAAATCCTGATATGCCCGTTCGTGCATTGACGAAACTATATACAGAAAAGAGAATAATTCATTAGCGGAATCATTCAATTTGATCGCTAATAGACTCATTCTGGTAAAGTTTTGTCATGTTTTCTTTACCATTTGTGATCGTCTCCGCAATCACCCTGTCCAACCTGAGACTATACTTAACTAATCAAAGTGGGTTAATCAGTTAGAGAGTTATCCCGGTTGGCACATGGCACTATGGAGGTGGCATATGAAACGTAGAAACGCGGACAGAATGGGCAACTTTTTTATGGGGCTGGGCCTGGTCGTGATGATCGGCGGCGTCGGATACTCCATTATTGCTGAAGTTTCCAAGTTCAACCTGCCGCAGTTTTTCGCCCATGGCGCAATCATGAGTATCTTCGTGGGGGCGTTGTTGTGGTTGGTAGGTGCGCGTATTGGCGGTCGTGAGCAGGTAGCGGATCGTTACTGGTGGGTAAAACACTTTGATAAACGTTGCCGCAACGATCATCATCGTTCGTCGCATTGATTAGAAAGAGAGAAGGGAGCAGGTATTACGGCAAAGGAGTCGTGCCGCGCATTAAGGCTTAAGGTCATGTTTGACTACCCGTAGAAAACCCGTTGCTGCAGATGCACCAACGGGTTTTTCTTTTTCTGCTTTCGGGCCATCAATCCCTTCGGTACGGCAGGGCGCCGCACCGAAAAGAGAACTGATTAATGCTCGAACATCGCAGAAATTGACTCTTCGTTGCTGATACGGCGGATGGCTTCAGCCAGCATGCCAGACAGCGTCAGAGTACGTACGTTTTTCAGTGCTTTGATTTCTGGAGACAGCGGAATGGTGTCGCAGACAATCACTTCATCAATTACCGAGTTGCGGATGTTTTCCACGGCGTTACCGGAGAAGATCGGGTGCGTCGCGTAGGCAAATACGCGCTTGGCACCGCGTTCTTTCAACGCTTCAGCCGCTTTACATAAGGTACCGCCGGTATCGATCATATCGTCAACCAGCACACAGTCACGGCCTGCTACGTCACCAATGATGTGCATCACCTGAGAAACGTTCGCGCGCGGGCGGCGTTTATCGATGATAGCCATATCGGTATCGTTCAGCAGTTTGGCGATAGCGCGGGCGCGCACTACGCCGCCGATGTCTGGGGAAACCACGATTGGGTTCTCCAGATTCTGTTGCAGCATGTCTTCCAGCAGGATCGGGCTACCGAACACGTTATCTACCGGAACATCGAAGAAGCCTTGGATCTGTTCAGCGTGCAGATCCACCGTCAAAACGCGGTCAACCCCTACACTGGAGAGGAAATCGGCTACAACTTTGGCCGTGATTGGCACACGAGCAGAACGCACGCGGCGATCCTGGCGGGCATAACCGAAGTAAGGGATAACAGCAGTAATACGACCTGCGGAGGCGCGACGCAGGGCATCTACCATAACGACCAGTTCCATCAGGTTGTCGTTGGTAGGGGCACAGGTGGACTGGATGATGAAAATATCACCGCCGCGTACATTTTCGTTGATTTGCACGCTCACTTCGCCGTCGCTAAAACGACCTACAGCGGCGTCACCAAGGCTGGTGTACAAACGGTTGGCAATACGTTGTGCTAGTTCCGGGGTGGCGTTACCAGCAAAAAGCTTCATATCAGGCACGAGAAGAACCTCAGGCATGCGTCCAGAGAAGATATTGTCATTCGGCCTTCGCTAAGGGGCAGTTAGCGACGCCGGCGCAATATCATACGGGTGTGTAAAAAAACAACGTGAAACCGAAGCGGCGCAGGGATTACAGGGCCAGGTGTGAATGACCCTGCGCAGCGAAACGAGAACTACGGTTTCATCTGCCCGGAACGGATGCGATGTAGTGGAGAGACGTTAACGCCACGCGCTACAAAACCACGTATCCACTCCGGGGCTTGATTTAACACCTGACGGGCGGCGGTTTCTGTGTCGAATTCAGCAAACACACAAGCACCTGTGCCAGTCAGGCGTGACGGCGCGTATTCTAACAGCCAAGAAACAAGCTGTTCAACCTCGCGAAAACGTTTTCTTGCTATAGGTTCGCAATCATTTGCGTAAGTTGCCTGTAACAGCACACTTAACGGACGAACCGGGGTGTCTCTTTTTAATTCCGCATCGCCGAAAATCGCCGGGGTAGGGATGCTGACCCCCGGATGCGCCACCAGATACCATTTTTCCTGCGGGTTGGCCGGCTGCAAACGTTCACCGATGCCTTCGGCGAACGCCGCATGGCCACGCACGAAGACAGGGACGTCGGCACCGAGCGCCAGCCCCATTTCAGCAAGCTGGTCGTCGCTCAAACCGCAGCGCCACAGTTCATTCAGCGCAACCAGTACCGTAGCGGCGTTGGAGGAGCCACCGCCCAGCCCGCCGCCCATCGGCAGCCGCTTTTCGATGCTGATGTCGGCGCCGCGTGGCGCGGTATCCAGCCCATGGCGATCGCAATACTGTTGCAGCAGACGTGCGGCGCGGACAATAAGGTTTTCTTCATCCGGCACGCCCGCCACCGGGGTCAGCAGGTGAATACGGTCATCCTGTCGCACATCGATGGTCAGCGTGTCGCCGTAATCCAGAAACTGAAACAGCGTCTGCAACAGGTGATAGCCGTCTTCACGTTGGCCGGTAATGTATAAAAACAAATTTAGTTTAGCTGGCGATGGCCACTGACGGATCATTTGAGCGTCCAATTATCCATTTTCAGTTTGATGCGCTGGTCACCCTGTTTCAGCTCCAGTCGGCTTGGCAACTGCGGTTGCAGGCTGTTGTTGTAGTCCTGGTAGTCGACGGTCCAGGTCTGGCCGCCTTGCTGGTAGGTCAGCGAGTTCAGGCGATACTGATCATCCAGCTTGAAGTCGTTGGCTTCCCCCGGCAGGCCGAGCATCCATTGGCGCAGGTTATCCAGCGGGATTGCCATACCGGTCAGTTTGCGGATCATCTCTTCGGCATTGTCGCTGACATAGCGCTTGCCCTGATTGTCGGTCAACTGCACCACATTTTTCTGCACGTTGAGATCAAGCTCGGTGCTGCCAAGCGGGTTGGTCAGCAGCAGGCGGTAGCGATCCGACGAATACTGCTGCCAGAAGAAGCGCGCGTAGACTTTTTTCTGATCTGACAGGTAAGCGAAAGAGCCCCGGGTCTGGTACTGCTCAAGCTGCTGCACCGCTTGCTCATGGGCGCGCCATTGCGGTGATGTCGGGCTGGTGGCCGGGCCGCTGGGTTTGGTGGTGGTACAGGCAGCCAGCACCAGGCTGGCCAGCGGGATCAGGCGTAGCAAACTAACTTTGCGGATTGGCATAACTTTCTCTTGTCCTTTTGTCCTTACGGGCACGCACAGCGAGACCTTGGTATCAGCGTTTACGCTAGCGGGGCAGCGCCGGCGCGTCAATTTTTTGCTGCATCGCGTTGAATCTGCCCGGCTTTGTCACCGCCGTTGGCTCGGGGTTATGCGCTGCGTTTGCAGATAAGATTAACACAATCGCCCAACCCTGCCGCTGCGGGCATAAGAATATCTCTTCGGCCGGTCTGAAGGCCGTTGGCCTTTAGTTGAGGTTGCCATCGGTATGCTGCAAAAGTTTATCGCCGGGGAGAAGGGAAGGTCATGAAGCTGTCAGTACGGATCGTTATTTCGCTGCTATGCATCGCGGGCGCGGCATTTTTTTATCTTCAGGCGAAGCATGTTTTTTGTCAGCAGGTCTCTTTTCTTTTGGATCCCACCTTTCGTTGCGGCACTTTAGGTTGGTAAACGCCGGATATTTGATCGTCGCCTGGCGGCTTAGGGGTTATCGTTATTGCTGAATACCGTGCGGAATATCGCATACTGCACTAAAATTCAGTATGTTATGTCGTCGAATCATACGTCATCTCGCTGTATTTATTAGTGATTTATCGATTGATGCTGACTATTTCAGCGATTGAACGGAAGATGCGGTTGTTACTTTTATTGAGCCCGCGCATCAAGTAGAATGCCGTTCAACGAGAACCCGTACCAAAAGAAGTATTACTCGAAGCAATGACCCTGCTGGCGTTAGGTATAAATCACAAAACCGCTCCGGTTTCTCTGCGTGAAAGGGTGACCTTCTCCCCAGAGTCTATCGAACAGGCGCTTACCAGCTTGCTCCAACAACCGTTGGTGCAGGGCGGTGTCGTGTTGTCTACCTGTAACCGCACCGAACTTTATCTTAGCGTGGAACAACAGGAACATATTCATGAACAGCTGGTTGCCTGGCTGTGTGAGTACCACCATCTGCGCCCGGAAGAAGTGAGCAAAAGCCTGTATTGGCACCATGGCAACGACGCCGTCAGCCATCTGATGCGCGTAGCCAGCGGGCTGGATTCGCTGGTGTTGGGTGAACCGCAGATCCTCGGCCAGGTGAAAAAAGCCTTTGCCGAATCGCAACGCGGCCAGTCGCTTTCCGGTGAGCTTGAACGCCTGTTCCAGAAATCCTTCTCTGTCGCCAAACGCGTGCGTACCGAAACTGAAATCGGCGCCAGCGCGGTGTCTGTGGCCTTTGCCGCCTGTACGTTGGCGCGCCAAATCTTCGAGTCTCTTGCCGAATTGAACGTGCTGCTGGTGGGCGCGGGTGAAACCATTGAACTGGTGGCGCGTCATCTGCGCGAGCACAAGGTACGGCATATGATTATTGCCAACCGTACCCGCGAACGTGCGCAACTGCTGGCGGACGAAGTCGGCGCGGAAGTGATCACACTGCCGGAAATAGACGAACGCCTTGCTGACGCCGATATCATCATCAGTTCTACCGCCAGCCCGCTGCCGATCATCGGTAAAGGGATGGTGGAGCGCGCGCTGAAAGCGCGTCGCAACCAGCCGATGCTGCTGGTGGATATCGCCGTACCGCGTGATATCGAACCGGAAGTGGGCAAGCTGGCCAACGCCTATCTGTACAGCGTGGACGATCTGCACGCGATCATTCAAAGCAACCTGGCGCAGCGCAAAGCCGCGGCGGTGCAGGCGGAAACGATCGTCCAGCAGGAAAGCACCAACTTTATGGCCTGGCTGCGCTCACAGGGCGCAGTGGAAACTATCCGCGACTACCGCTCGCAGGCCGATCAGATCCGTGCGGAAATGGAAGCCAAAGCCCTGGCCGCGATTGCGCAGGGCGCCGACGTGGAGCAGGTTATCCACGAGCTGGCCCATCGGCTGACCAATCGTCTTATTCATGCCCCTACCAAATCCCTCCAGCAGGCCGCCGGCGATGGCGACGTGGAGCGGTTGCAATTATTACGCGACAGCCTCGGGCTGGATCAGCATTAGTTTTCTCTTTTAACAGGGTTTAATACCACGCATGAAGCCTTCTATTGTTGCCAAACTGGAAGCGTTACAAGAGCGCCATGAAGAAGTGCAGGCGCTGCTCGGCGATGCCGGCGTTATTGCCGAGCAGGATCGGTTCCGCGCGCTGTCGCGCGAATATGCACAGTTGACCGATGTCAGCCGCTGTTTCCTGGAATGGCGTAAGGTGCAAGACGATCTGGCCACGGCAGAAATGATGCTGGATGACCCGGAAATGCGCGAAATGGCGCAGGAAGAGCTGAAAGACGCCAAGGCCGCTACGGAAGAACTGGAGCAGCAATTGCAACTGCTGCTGTTGCCGAAAGATCCGGATGATGAGCGCGATTGCTTCCTGGAAGTGCGCGCCGGTACCGGCGGCGACGAAGCGGCGATTTTCGCCGGCGATCTGTTCCGTATGTACAGCCGTTATGCGGAAACGCGTCGCTGGCGCGTCGAGATCATGAGCGCTAACGAAGGTGAACACGGCGGCTATAAAGAAGTGATTGCCAAGGTTTCTGGCGACGGCGTTTTCGGCCAACTGAAATTTGAATCTGGCGGTCACCGCGTGCAGCGCGTACCAGAAACCGAGTCGCAGGGGCGTATTCATACCTCTGCCTGTACTGTGGCAGTGATGCCGGCGGTGCCGGAAGCCGAACTGCCGGAGATCAACGCGGGCGATCTGAAAATTGACACCTTCCGCTCCTCAGGCGCAGGTGGGCAGCACGTTAACACCACTGACTCAGCGATCCGTATTACTCACTTGCCGACCGGCATCGTGGTGGAGTGTCAGGACGAGCGTTCGCAGCATAAAAACAAAGCCAAGGCGATGGCCGTGTTGGGCGCACGTATCCGTGCCGCAGAAATGGCCAAACGCCAGCAGGCGGAAGCTTCAACCCGTCGCAACCTGTTGGGTAGCGGCGATCGTTCAGACCGCAACCGCACCTACAACTTCCCGCAGGGCCGCGTGACCGACCACCGCATCAACCTGACGTTGTACCGTTTGGATGAGGTAATGGAAGGCAAACTCGACATGCTGATCCAGCCGATTGTGCAGGAATACCAGGCCGACCAGCTCGCTGCGCTGTCCGCTGAGCAGGAGTAATGGACTATCAATCCTGGCTGAAGGCGGCGGTTGTCCGCCTGACGCAGAGTGAAAGCGCCCGACGCGATGCGGAAATTCTGCTGGGGTTCGTGACCGGTCGGGCCAGAACTTTCCTGATGGCGTTTGGCGAAACCGAGCTGACGCCGCAAGAGCAGGAGCAGTTGGAGAGACTGCTGGCGCGCCGCGAACGCGGTGAGCCCGTGGCTTATCTGATCGGCGAGCGCGAATTTTGGTCGTTACCACTGTCGGTATCGCCCGCCACCCTGATCCCGCGTCCAGACACCGAATGCCTGGTGGAGTTGGCGCTGGAGCTTTTGCCCCCATCCCCTTGCACCCTTCTCGATCTCGGTACCGGTACCGGCGCCATCGCCCTGGCATTGGCCAGCGAACGCCCAGACTGTAAAGTGACCGGTGTGGATTTACAGCCGGAAGCGGTGGCGCTGGCACAGCACAATGCGCAGAAACTGTCGATCGGCAACGCGCATTTCCTTCAGGGCAGTTGGTTTGCCCCGCTGGCCGGAGAAACTTTCGCTCTGATCGCCAGCAACCCTCCTTATATCGACGCCGCTGACCCACATTTGGCACAGGGCGACGTACGTTTTGAGCCCAGCAGCGCACTGGTGGCGTCACAGCAGGGGCTGGCCGATTTGTCCGCTATCGTGCAGCAGGCGCCGCACCACCTGCAATCACAGGGTTGGCTCCTGCTTGAACACGGCTGGCAGCAGGGAGAAAGCGTACGCGCACTGCTGCAGGCCGCCGGTTTTATTTCGATCGATACCCGACGCGATTATGGTGGCAACGATCGCGTGACCTTTGGCCAATGGCCGCAGCAATAACTGAAAACCAACAATAACGAAGCACACAGCGATTCAATAAAAGGAAGCAATATGGCAGTCTACTCGGCGTTAAAACATCTGCATTTGTTGACGGTCACCATCAGTATTGTCTTGTTTGTATTGCGTTTCTTCTGGAAATGGCGCAATTCGGCTATGATGAACAAGCGTTGGGTGAAGATAACCCCGCATATAAATGATACGGTGTTGTTCGTCAGCGGCATTGCGCTGGTCGTGATGTTCAAGTTATATCCGTTGCTGGGTATGGACTCGTGGCTGACCGAGAAGCTGTTTGGCGTTATTATCTATATCCTGCTTGGCTACGTCGCATTGGGCAAGAAGACTAAAAACCAGAACCTGCGCACACTGGCGTTTGTGTTGGCCTTGGGCTGTTTGTACCTGATAATTAAACTTGCCACGACGAAAATACCCTTTCTGATGGGATACTTATGAGTAGTATTGCTGATTTTGAATTTAACACCTCGCTGCTGAGCGAGGGCGTGATCCTGGTATCGCAGTCCGTGCGGCGTGATTTCCCCGCCGCCGAGGTTGAACGTAAGCTGCAACAGCTGGTTGACGACGCGCGTGCGGCCGTGCCGCAGGATCTCAGCCAGGAACAGCAACTGGACGCACTCATTGAATTGTTCTTCAAAACCTGGGGTTTTGGCGGCGCCAGCGGCGTATATCGCCTGTCCGACGCTATTTGGCTCGACAAGGTGCTGGAAGGTCGTCAGGGCACGCCGGTTTCGCTCGGCACCATTTTCCTGCATATCGCCGCTCATCTGGATTTACCGCTGCTGCCGGTTATTTTCCCAACTCAACTGATCCTACGGGCAGACTGGCTGGATGAAGAAATGTGGTTGATCAATCCCTTGAACGGCGAGACGCTGAACGAACACCAGCTGGAAGTGTGGATCAAGGGTAACCTGGGTCTGGGCGCCGAGTTGGAAGACGACGATCTCGATGAGTCAGAAAACGTCATGGTGGTGCGTAAGATGTTGGATACGCTGAAAGCCGCCCTGATGGAAGAAAAACAGATGGAAATGGCGCTGCGCGCCAGCGAAACGGTGTTGTGCTTCGATCCGGAAGACCCTTACGAAATCCGTGACCGTGGGCTGATTTACGCCCAGTTGGAATGCAACCATATCGCGATTTCCGATCTTAACTATTTTGTCGAACAGTGTCCTGAGGATCCGGTCAGCGAAGTGATCAAGGTACAGATCCACTCGATTGAACCGAAACAGGTCACGCTGCATTAATTCATTTACTATGCCCCGAAAGCGACAGGCCAAGGCTTGAGGCACGACGGGTAACTTCAATAAAGGCGAAAGCATGAAACAGAAAGTGGTTAGCATTGGTGACATCGACGTAGCGAACGACCTGCCGTTTGTGCTGTTTGGCGGTATGAACGTGCTGGAATCGCGCGATCTGGCGATGCGCATCTGTGAACACTACGTCACCGTGACGCAAAAACTGGGCATCCCTTACGTTTTCAAAGCCTCTTTTGATAAAGCCAACCGTTCTTCTATCCATTCCTACCGTGGCCCTGGCCTGGAAGAGGGGATGAAGATCTTCGAAGAAATCAAAAAAACCTTCGGCGTGAAAATCATCACCGACGTTCACGAAGCATCACAGGCCCAGCCGGTGTCCGAAGTGGTTGACGTGATCCAACTGCCGGCATTCCTGGCGCGTCAGACCGATCTGGTGGAAGCGATGGCGAAAACCGGTGCGGTGATCAACGTCAAAAAGCCACAGTTCGTCAGCCCGGGCCAAATGGGCAATATCGTCGACAAGTTCAAGGAAGGCGGTAACGATCAGGTGATCCTGTGCGATCGCGGCAGCAACTTTGGTTACGATAACCTGGTGGTCGACATGCTGGGCATCAACGTCATGAAAAACGTGACGGGCGGCCACCCGGTGATCTTTGACGTGACCCATGCTCTGCAGACTCGCGATCCCTTTGGCGCAGCCTCTGGCGGCCGTCGTGCGCAGGTTGCCGAACTGGCGCGTGCCGGTATGGCGGTTGGCCTGGCAGGTCTGTTCATTGAAGCGCACCCGGAGCCAAACAGCGCCAAATGCGACGGCCCGTCCGCGCTGCCGCTGGACAAGCTGGAGCCGTTCCTGGTGCAGATGAAAGCCATCGACGATCTGGTGAAGAGCTTCCCGGAGCTGGATACCAGCAACTAAACATTTTCACAGCTGTTATTTGTCGGGGCGCAGCGTGCTGCGCCCGCTATGGTTTAAAGCCCGATTAGTCGGGCTTTTTGTTTTTCAGGCATCCAGCGCCGTCAGGGCTTCAGGCAGCGTCGCGTAGAAATGCAGTTTCCCCTCAATCGGCTGTATTCGTGCCCTTGCCAGCGTTTTCAACGGCTGGAAAGGCATGTCGGTGATGGCCAACTGCTTGCCGGCCGGCAGGGCTTCGATAAAGCGTTGCAAGGCATCCAGCCCACCGGCATCCAGCACCGGCACCGCATCCCACTGCAATACGATCACGTCATAACTTTCGCTGCGCACCAGCAGTTCGTTAAAAATACGCTCGGCGGCGGCGAAGAACAGCGGACCATTCACCCGCAGCACCAATCGGCCGTTGTCGGCACTTAGTTCGCTCAGGCGTGTCATGCGTGCAATGCGGCGCATAAACAGCAACGAGGCCAGGACAATGCCTACGGTAATGGCGATCACCATATCGAACAGCACCGTCAGCGACATGCACAGCAGCATCACCAGAATGTCGTCTTTCGGCGCTCGCCGCAGCAGATAAACCACCTTGTGCGCTTCGCTCATATTCCAGGCTACCATCAGCAGCAGCGACGCCATGGCTGCCAGCGGCAGCCAGGACAGCCACGGCGCCAGCACCAGCAGCGCCAACAACACCAGCAAGGCATGAATGATGGCGGAGATCGGCGAAGTGGCTCCGGCACGAACGTTGGCGGCAGAGCGTGCAATGGCCGCGGTGGCCGTAATGCCGCCGAAGAAAGGCGCAATGATATTGCCCGCGCCCTGGCCGATAAGTTCGGTATTGGAGTTGTGCTTCTTGCCGGTCATCCCGTCCAGCACCACCGCGCACAGCAGGGATTCTATCGCCCCGAGCATCGCCATGGAGAAGGCGGCCGGCAGCAGGGCGGACAGCGTTTGCCAGCTCAGCGCCATGGGCTTGCCGTCACCGGCCGGTAAATCCCACGGCAGCATCAGCTGCGGCAGTATCGGCGGAATGCCTTGCCCCTGAGAGCCATCGGCCAGCAGGTAGCTGAAGCGTGAACCAATGGTCGCGACCGGATGGTCAAACAGCGCCAGAATGCCCATCACCGCCGTCCCTGCCAGCAGCGCGGGCAAATGGCCCGGCACCCGCAGGCCGAGCTTAGGCCAGAATATCAGGATCAGCAGCGTGACGGCGCCAATCAGCGTATCGCCGAAGTCCAGCGTCGGCAGCGCCTGCAGCAGGGCGTAAACCTTGCCCACATAGTGTTCCGGCACCGCCGTCATTTGCAGGCCAAAAAAATCTTTCACCTGCATGGTAGCAATGGTGATGGCGATACCGGAGGTAAAGCCCAGCGTCACCGACAGGGGAATGTACTCAATCAAGCGGCCGAAACGCGCCAATCCCATAAGGACTAAAAACAGCCCGGAAAGCAGGGTGGCGATCAGCAGGCCCGAAAGGCCGAACTGCTGCGAAACCGGATAGAGGATCACCACAAACGCGGCGGTAGGGCCGGAGACGCTGTAGCGCGAGCCGCCGCTGATGGCGATGACAATCCCGGCAACCGCTGAGGTGTACAGCCCATATTGAGGGGGGACGCCACTGGCAATCGCCAGCGCCATCGCCAACGGAATGGCGATAATGCCGACGGTGACACCGGCGATGGCGTCTTTTAGCAGGCGTTGCAGGGAATAAGGATCTCGCCAACAGGCATCAATCAGCGCGCTGAACGGCCGAATGCCGTTAATTTCATGCGTTTTCATCTAAGGTGTAAACCAAGTCTATAAAAGAGAACGGAATGGCGGGCCGGATGCGGTCCGTCTCGAATAGCTGATAGACACCATACGCCTGTTGCAGCGGCGATTCCTAGATATACATCAATGCACTTCGGAAAATCAGACTTATACTCTTTCAGGAATTGGATAAATGACAAGGTACAGTCAGGCCGCGGGTCAGGCGGCCTGCGCAGAAAGAATAGGCCAGGTTATGCCGCTTAGTGAACCGCCGGTAAGGATAGTCCGAGAAAGTGCGCCAGGGTACCGACCAACAGATTGTGATCTTCCAACTGGGGTGAGCCGGAAATGCTGATGGTGCCGATGCAACCCACGCCACCAAGATTGATCGGGAAGGCACCGCCGTGTGCCGAGTAGTCGCGGACGCTCAGGCCGTATCGTTCTTCCAGGGAGGATTGCCGTTGCTGTAGGCGCAGGCCAATGGCGTAAGAACTCTTGTGGAAATGGTTAACCACATTACGTTTGCGTCGTACCCAATCGGCAATATCGGGCGTCGCTCCCGGCATGGCGTAGTAAAACAGCGTCTGCCCCGCGAGCTGGATCTCAATGGCGATAGACAAACGGCGCTGTTCGGCCGCGGACCTCAACGCAGATCCCAACTCCCAGGCGGTGTTATGGTCGAAATGGCTGAAGGTCAACGCGGCTTCCTGTTCGCTCAGCGCGTGCAAATCATCATCGATATTCATGGTTGTCCCCCTTGGTTGGTCGCAACAGATTATCCTGAACAGAATTTATGGGATAGATACCTTGGAAATAACATAGAACTGCTAATCTATTATAAATCTGAGTAATAATATGTACGTGCCGGAATGAATGAGACAGGGACCGACTCTCAAAATTCGTTGCCAACCCCCTGTAGATTCCGTGGAGCATACTGAATATTTATGACTTACGTTGCGTCAATTCCTGCCCTCTACAGCGACGCGTGCATTGTCTACGCCACACTGTCGGTCAGCTATTTCGCCCTTAGCAAGAACGCTCCCTTTTCCTATCAATCCGAACTGTGGAAACGCCTGGTTTTTGGTTTGCTGGCCGGTGTGGCCGTGCTTTACCTAAATCAGGATCGGTTGGAACTGAATGACAACGTGCATTTCAGTTTTGCCATGATCCCGATGATATTGGTGACTTTCTATGGCGGTGCCGTCAGTGGATTGGCGTGCTACCTGATGTCGCTGTCGTTAACTGGCGGTATCACCGTCGACAATCTGTTTATCGGTTCAATCATAGTGCCGTTGCTGCTTTCGCGCGTTTGGTTGAGAAAATCGAATCGGGTGTTCTATCTGACCATCTGCATCATTGCGCTCTACCGCATCGCGGTGGTGGGTTTTCTGGCGGATATGCGGGCGCTATGGATAGATGTGCTGCTGTATCAGGGGGTATCAGCGCTGTGTCTGGCCATTTGCTACCACGCGCTGAATTTTAAAGAGCGCCATATCCACGCCTATT
Source organism: Serratia sp. OS31 (assembly GCF_014164835.1). Classification (NCBI taxonomy): domain Bacteria; kingdom Pseudomonadati; phylum Pseudomonadota; class Gammaproteobacteria; order Enterobacterales; family Yersiniaceae; genus Serratia; species Serratia sp. OS31. The sequence continues at coordinate 66,576 of NZ_JACJFQ010000021.1, forward strand.
TCGCGATGCGCGATAAGGCCAACACGGACAGCCTGACCCATATCAATAATCGCGCCAGCGTCGACTACAGGCTGATGCTGCAGCAGGCGGAGCGTCGCCCCTGCGGGCTGATGATCCTCGATCTGGACGATTTCAAACATATTAACGACACCTACGGCCATTTGGCGGGCGATCTGCTGCTGGCCCGCGTCGGGCAACTGTTGCAAAGCAGCGTGCGCAGTGAGGATTTCGTCGGCCGCTATGGCGGTGAGGAATTTATCGTGATCACCGCCAGCTACGACCCGACGGTGATTGGCGGTGTCGCGGAACGTATCCGCCGCAGCGTGGAGACGACGGTATTTCTGCTGGATGAGGATGTCGAGGCGCGCATCACCGTTTCTGTCGGCGCGTCGCTGTATCTGCCTGGGATGGCGCTGGGCAAGGCGATCGAGGTGACGGATGAAGCGTTGTATGAAGCCAAGCGCGGGGGAAAAAACCAGGTGGTTTGCAGCCGGCTGATGCAGTACTCCCCTTTGGGGGCCGGTTTTCGACACGAATAACCCCCCCCAGACAGATTCCGGAGGGGGCTAAGCGTCAGGCTGCCAGCGTATGTTCGCGGAACGCGGTCAGCAGTTCCTCGGTAAACTTCAGGCGTTTTTGGCGATCGGTCAGGTCCAGCATAAACTTCAGCTTGGTTGGCCCATCCAGGCGATAGATTTGCGGGTTGCTTTGCAGCAGGCCAATCAAATAGCCTGGATCGACCCGATTCTTCTCTCCAAACTCGATAAAACCGCCGCGCTCATTGCCTTCGATGCGTTTGATCCCCAGCTTCTGAGCATGTTGGCGCAGCGCCGCACTTTGCAGCAGGTTGCGCGCCGCATCCGGCAGCAGGCCGAAACGGTCGATCAGCTCCACCTTCAACTCTTCCAGCTCGGCGTCGTTTTTTGCGCTGGCGATGCGCTTGTAGAACGACAGGCGCGTGTTGACGTCCGGGATATAGTCATCCGGCAGCAGGGCAGGCATGCGCAGCTCCACTTCGGTCTGGTTGCTGGTGAGATCTTCCAGCGAAGGTTCGCGCCCGTGTTTGAGTGCATCCACCGCGCTTTCCAACAGTTCCATGTACAGCGAAAAGCCGACGGTAGTCATCTGGCCGCTCTGATCTTCACCCAGCAGCTCGCCCGCGCCGCGGATTTCCAGATCGTGGGTGGCCAGGGCAAAGCCGGCGCCCAGGTCTTCCAGTGACGCGATGGCCTCCAGACGTTTATGCGCGTCGGTGCTCATGGACTTCGGATTCGGCGTCAGCAAATAAGCATAGGCCTGATGGTGAGAACGCCCGACGCGACCGCGTAACTGGTGCAATTGCGCCAGCCCGAAACGATCGGCACGTTCGATGATAATGGTATTGGCGCTGGGAATATCGATACCGGTTTCGATAATGGTGGTACAGACCAGTACGTTAAAGCGCTGGTGATGGAAATCGTTCATCACCCGCTCCAAATCACGTTCGCGCATCTGGCCGTGACCAATGGCGATGCGTGCTTCCGGTACCAGTTCAGCCAGCTTCTGGGCCGCCTTCTCGATATTTTCCACGTCGTTATACAGATAATAAACCTGACCGCCGCGCAGTACTTCACGCAAGATCGCCTCGCGTACCACCAGGCTGTCGTACTCGCGCACGAAGGTCTTCACCGCCAAACGGCGCGCCGGTGGGGTGGCGATAATCGACAGGTCACGCATGCCGCTCATCGCCATATTCAACGTACGCGGGATTGGCGTTGCGGTGAGCGTCAGGATATCTACATCGGCGCGCATCGCCTTGATGCGCTCTTTGTGGCGAACGCCGAAGCGGTGTTCCTCATCGACGATCAGCAGCCCCAAATCTTTCCAGCGCAGATCGCTCTGCAACAGTTTGTGGGTCCCTATGATGATGTCTACCTTACCGTCCACGGCGTCGTCCATCACCTGTTGCTGCTCTTTGGCGCTGCGGAAACGCGACATCATCTCGATGCGGATCGGCCAGGTGGCGAAGCGGTCACGGAAGTTGTCGAAATGCTGCTGCGCCAGCAGGGTGGTTGGGACCAACACCGCCACCTGCTTGCCGTTTTCTACCGCCAGGAAGGCGGCGCGCATTGCCACTTCGGTTTTGCCGAAGCCGACATCGCCACAGACCAGACGATCCATGGCCAGAGGCTGGCACATGTCGCTCAGCACGGCGTTGATTGCCTGCTCCTGATCCGGGGTGGTTTCAAACGGGAAACTTTGGCAGAACAGCTGATACTGTTCACGGTTATGTTTAAAGGCAAAGCCGGTTTTGGCCGCGCGTTGGGCATAAATATCCAGCAGTTCCGCCGCCACGTCTCGTACCCGCTCTGCGGCTTTTTGCCGTGCGCGCGTCCAGGCGTCACCGCCCAACTTGTGCAGCGGGGCGTTTTCGTCCGCACCGCCGGCGTAGCGGCTGATCAGATGCAATGAAGAGACCGGCACGTAGAGTTTGTCTTCGCCGGCGTAGGACAGGATCAGGTATTCGGCCTTGATGCCGCCGGCTTCCAGCGTGGTCAGGCCAACGTAACGCCCGACGCCGTGCTCCAGGTGCACCACCGGCTGGCCAGGGTGCAGTTCTGCCAGGTTACGGATCAGCACATCGGTATTAATGGTGCGCCGGTTGTCCTGCCGACGACGGCTGACGCGCTCGCCGAGCAGATCGCTTTCGCAGATCAGCGCCCGGTTGCGCATGCCGTCGAGGAAGCCGCGTTCTGAGGCGCCGACCATCATGTAGCGACCGGCCGGCTCGGCCTGATCGAGATGCTGGATCAAGGCGGTGCCGAGCTTGATGTGGCCGAGCAAATCCTGCAGCGTTTCACGGCGGCCTTCGCTTTCCACCGAGAAAATGATGCTGCCGTCGAAGCTTTCAGTAAAACGACGCAGGTTGTCCAGCGGCGCTTTCTGCTGGGCTTGCACCGCCAGATCGGGCAGGGGGCGATAATCCAGATTGGTGTTGCCGGCTTTGGCGGGCAGCTCTTCGGTTTTCAGCGCCATGCGCGGCCAGGCTTTCAGCTCGCTAAACAGCTCGTCAACCCTCAGCCACAGGCTTGGCGGCGCCAGCAGTGGGCGCATAGGATCGACCCGGCGGCTCTCGTAGCGTTGGTTAACGTCCAGCCAGAAACGATCGGCTGCGCTCTCGAGATTGCCGGTATTGACGATCAGCGTGTTCTCCGGCAGGTAGCTGAACAGCGACGGCAGCGGTTGGCTGAAGAACAGCGGTTGCCAGTATTCGATACCGGCCGGCCAGGTGCCTTTACTGACCTGCTGATAGATATGTTCGGCGTCGCGGCGCACCTCGAACTGCTCACGCCATTGGCTGCGGAACAGTTCGATGGCGTTTTTGTCGGTCGGGAATTCATGGGCCGGCAGCAGGTTGATGGCTTCGACTTCATTCAGCGTCCGCTGGTTGTCGACATCAAAGGTGCGCAGGCTGTCGATTTCATCGTCGAAGAAATCGATACGGTAGGGCTCTTCACTGCCCATGGGGAACAGGTCGAGCAGCGCGCCGCGGGTGGCGAACTCACCGTGTTCCATCACCTGATCGACGCTGCGGTAGCCGGCCTGTTCCAGTTGGGCGCGAAGTTTGTCGCGTGACAGGCGCTGGCCTTTTTTCATCACCAGCGCGTGGCCGTGCAGGAACTCGTGCGGGCAAACGCGCTGCATTAAGGTATTGACCGGCAGAATGATTACGCCACGGGCCATGGTCGGCAGATGGTACAGGCTCGACAGGCGGGCAGAGATGATTTCCTGATGCGGCGAGAAGCTGTCGTAAGGCAGGGTCTCCCAGTCGGACAGCGTGGTCACCATCTGATCGGTAAACTGCTGAATTTCGTCGCGCAGCCGCAGGGCATTTTGCATGTCCGGGGCGATCAGCATCACCGGCCCGTTATGACGTTCGACGATCTCGGCGCACTCCACGGCGCAGGCCGAGCCGGTCAGCTGCCCCAACTGGCGCAAATCGCCCGCGCGTTCAGGCAGGGAATAACGGGAGGATGACGATGAAGAACGGTTAGGGTTATCGGAGGTGCTCATTAAGGTATCTTTAATCAATGTGTTAAATTTCGCCCGGCACAGATTACAACGCGCCTTTACCCGGTAATACTAGCCCACTGGGCCATAAACTGACATAGGTAAAAGCGCGATACCCGTCGTCTTTCAAGCGGCGGCGTTCAAATTTACTCCCGGCAGACAGGCCATTCCAGTGACGACAGGGGGCAAATAAATTCGCCCGATTAATGCAGGCACAGCTTGCTGATCCCCTTTAACTCAGGGACGAACGTTCCGGCGGCGTTATTCCTGCGCCCCCATGGCAAGATAGTCGGCGATTTTATCAACGTCGACGTTGCCGCCGCTGACGATAACCCCGACTTTTTTACCCCGCAGATCAAGCAGCGAATTCATCGCCGCCGCGGCGGCCAGGCAGCCCGTGGGCTCGACCACCATTTTCATCCGTTCCATAAAGAAACGCATCTGTCGGCACAGCTGCTGGTCGCTGACCGTTAAAATATCTTCTACATACTGTTGAATGATCGGGAACGTCAGCGCGCCCACCTGCTGCGTTTGCGCACCGTCGGCGATGGTTTTTGGCACCGGGATCTGTACCGGCTGGCCGCTACGAAACGCCAGCTGCGCGTCGTTACCTGCTTCTGGTTCAACGCCGAAAACGCGGCAACCGGGCGACCAGTGATGTGCCGCTACCGCGCTGCCCGCCAGCAAACCACCGCCACCAGTGCACACCAGTAAGACGTCCAGTGGCCCGACTTCCTCTATCAACTCTTTGGTAGCAGTGCCCTGACCGGCGATCACCTGCGGGTAATCATAGGGCGGCACTATCGTCAGCCCTTGCTCGGCCGCCAGCCGCTGGGTAATGGCAGCACGGTCTTCACTGTGACGCTGATAAATCACGACGTTGGCGCCGTAGCCACGCGTTGCCGCCAGCTTGGCGGCCGGTGCGTCGTGCGGCATCACTATGGTCACTTTGACCCCCAGTTCCCGTGCCGCCAATGCCATTGCCTGCGCATGGTTGCCGGAAGAGAAGGCAATCACGCCAGCCTGGCGCTGCGCCGGGCTCAATTGAGCAATAGAATTGTACGCGCCACGAAACTTGAAGGCGCCTACACGCTGGAAGTTTTCGCACTTGAAGAACAGCTGCGCCCCGGCGATGTTGTCGGCCTGCTGCGAGGTCATGACCGGTGTGCGCAGGGCATGTCCTGCCAGAATTTCGGCGGCGGTAGAGATATCGGCGGCGGTAATGCAGTGGGGCGTTGAACTCATGGCGACCTCGTCTGGTGAAAGGTTGATTGATTACCCGATCATTTTAATTTACTCTTTGTAAAGTTATTGTCAAACGGTTAAGTTTATGAGCGATCTCAGGCAGGAAAATGCGCTGCTGCTGCGCGAAGCGGAAAAAATTGTTCAGGCGCTGGGCGCGATGTTTGCGCCCAGTTGTGAAGTGGTGCTGCACGATCTGACGCAACCGAATCATGCCATCGTCAGCATCGCCAATAACCTGTCGAACCGCAGTATCGGCGATGCCGCCAGTGAAATGGGGCTGGAGCGTATTGCCTCGCCGGACTTTCCGGACGTGGTGCAAAACTATGCCAATGCGTTTCCGGATGGGCGTCCGGCCAAGAGCACCTCTATTGGTCTGCGCAACAGCCAGGGTGTCTACGTGGCGGCTATCTGCCTTAACCTGGACGTTTCAATCTTCAACAGCGTCAACGCCATTCTGCAACAACTGACTGCGGTGGTGCAGAGCGCGCCGCAGGCGGCGGATGAAGGGGCCCGCTCACTGTCCGACATTGCTTCAGTGATCAACAACTTTGCCGCTTCGCATGCCACTGCGCCGCGTGCGCTCACGTCCGAGCAGCGTGTTCAGGTGATCCAGCAGCTAAAGCAGCAGGGCTATCTGCAACTGCGCGGGGCAGCCACCATGGCGGCGGAGGCGCTGGGGATTTCCCGGGTGTCGGTTTACAACCTGTTAAAGCGCGATGCCGGGTGACGTGCTGCCGCAAGCGCGATCAACGGAATAAAAGGCGTCAGGGTGGTTCCCTAAACGGGGTATAGCCTTTATTATCCTTGATCACTTTGCTTAAGCTACGGCAACAAAACGGATTTCATGTATCAACCTGTCGCGTTATTCATTGGCCTGCGCTACATGCGCGGGCGGGCATCAGACCGCTTCGGACGGTTTGTTTCCTGGCTTTCCACCATCGGCATTACGCTGGGGGTGATGGCGTTGGTCACCGTGTTGTCGGTGATGAACGGTTTTGAAAAGGATCTGGAAAACAACATTCTCGGCCTGATGCCGCAGGCGTTGATCACCAGCCCACAGGGCTCGATCAACCCTCAGCAAATCCCGGCATCGGCGGTACAAAGCCTGCAGGGCGTTAGCCGCGTAGCGCCATTGACCACCGGTGACGTGGTGCTGCAAAGCGCTCGCAGCGTGGCGGTCGGCGTGATGTTGGGGGTCAACCCGGACGAAGCCGATCCTTTGACGCCGTTCCTGGTCAACGTCAAGCAGCAGCTGTTGCAGCCGGGCCAGTACAACATCATTATCGGCGAGCAGTTGGCCGGGCAACTTGGCGTTAAACGCGGCGATCCGCTGCGGGTGATGGTGCCCAGCGCCAGCCAGTTCACGCCGATGGGCCGCATTCCTATTCAACGTCTGTTTACCGTGGTCGGCACCTTCCATGCCAACAGCGAAGTGGACGGCACCCAAATGCTGGTCAATCAGCAGGATGCTTCGCGTCTGCTACGCTACCCGGCGGGCAATATCACCGGGTGGCGCCTGTTCCTGCAGCAGCCGCTGACGGTCGATACTCTCAGCCAACAGAAATTGCCGCAGGGCACCGAGTGGAAAGACTGGCGCGAACGCAAGGGCGAGCTGTTCCAGGCAGTGCGTATGGAGAAAAACATGATGGGGCTGTTGCTTAGCCTGATCGTCGCCGTCGCGGCCTTTAACATCATTACTTCACTCGGCCTGCTGGTGATGGAGAAGCAGGGCGAAGTTGCCATTCTGCAGACCCAGGGCCTGACGCGTCGACAGATCATGTCGGTGTTTATGGTGCAAGGCGCCAGCGCCGGCATTATCGGCTCGCTGCTCGGTACGCTGCTGGGCGTGCTGCTGGCCAGCAATCTGAATAACCTGATGCCGATCCTCGGCGCATTGATTGACGGCGCATCGCTGCCGGTGGCGGTGGATCCGCTGCAGGTGACGATTATCGCCGTAGCGGCGATGGCGGTGTCTCTGTTGTCCACGCTTTACCCTTCATGGCGCGCTGCCGCCGTACAACCCGCTGAGGCTTTACGTTATGAGTAACCATCTTTTGTTGCAGTGCGACAACCTGTGCAAGACCTATCAGGAAGGCAACCTGCATACCGACGTACTGCGCAATGTCAGCTTTGCCATGCAGCCGGGCGAGATGATGGCGATTGTCGGCAGCTCGGGTTCCGGTAAAAGTACCTTGCTGCATCTGCTGGGTGGGCTGGACTCACCGACCTCCGGCGAGGTGATTTACAAAGGGCAGTCTCTGAATACCCTGTCATCGGCCGCCAAGGCCGAGCTGCGCAACCGCCAGTTGGGCTTTATCTACCAGTTCCATCATTTGTTACCGGACTTTACCGCGCTGGAAAACGCCGCGATGCCTTTGCTGATCGGCGGGATGAAACCGGCGCAGGCGCAGGAAAAGGCGCTGGAAATGCTGACGGCGGTCGGGCTGGCAAAACGCAGCAAACACCGGCCGTCAGAACTCTCCGGCGGTGAGCGTCAGCGCGTGGCGATTGCCCGTGCGCTGGTCAATAACCCGTCACTGGTATTGGCGGACGAACCTACCGGTAACCTCGATAAACGCACCGCCGACAGCATTTTCGATCTGCTCGGCGAATTGAACGTACGCCAGGGCACCGCGTTTCTGGTGGTCACTCATGACTTGCAGTTGGCCAAGCGCCTTAGCCGCCAGTTGGAAATGGCCGATGGGCATCTGCAGGCCCAGTTGACCCTGTTGGGGGCTGAGTAATGGCGGGAGCGTCACTTTCCTTTCTGACGGCCCTGCGTTTCAGCCGTGGGCGCAAGCGCGGTGGCATGGTGTCGCTGATCTCGGTGATTTCCACCATCGGGATTGCGCTGGGCGTGGCGGTGCTGATCGTCGGCCTGAGCGCCATGAACGGCTTTGAGCGCGAACTGAAAAACCGCATTTTGGCGGTGGTGCCGCACGGTGAAATCGAGCCGGTGAAACAGCCGTTCAAAGACTGGTCGTCCATTTTGCAACGGGTGGAGAAAGTGCCCGGCATTTTGGCTGCCGCTCCCTATATTAACTTTACCGGCCTGATGGAAAACGGCGCTCAGCTGCGGGCGGTCGGAGTGAAAGGGGTCGATCCGCAACAGGAAAATCAGCTTAGCGCTCTGCCCAAGTACGTGCAGGGTGACGCCTGGGCCAATTTCAAAAGCGGTGAGCAACAGGTGATCCTCGGCAAGGGCGTCGCCGACGCTTTGGGCGTCAAGCAGGGCAGCTATGTGACGGTGATGATCCCCAACAGCGACCCGCAGATGAAGCTGTTGCAACCGAAGCGCATTCGTTTACACGTCACCGGGATTTTGCAGCTTAGCGGTCAGCTCGATCACAGTCTGGCGATGGTGCCACTGGCCGATGCCCAACAGTATCTGGACATGGGTGACAGCGTGACCGGCATCGCCATCAAGGTCAACGACGTGTTTGCCGCCAACAAGCTGGTGCGCGACGCCGGTGAAGTCACCAATTCCTATGTGTATATCAAGAGTTGGATCGGCACCTACGGCTATATGTATCGCGATATCCAGATGATCCGCGCGATTATGTATTTGGCGATGGTGCTGGTGATCGGCGTGGCCTGTTTTAACATTGTCTCCACGCTGGTGATGGCGGTGAAGGACAAGAGTGGTGATATCGCCGTACTGCGCACCTTGGGGGCCAAAGACGGCTTTATCCGCGCCATATTTATCTGGTACGGCCTGCTGGCCGGGCTGGTGGGGAGCCTTAGCGGCGTGGTGGTCGGGGTTATCGCCTCACTGCAACTGACCAACATCATCAAAGGGTTGGAAAAGCTGATGGGGCATTCTTTCCTGTCGGGCGATATCTACTTCATTGACTTCCTGCCTTCCGAGCTGCACTGGCTGGACGTGGTGATTGTACTGGTGACCGCGCTGGTGCTCAGCCTGTTGGCCAGCTGGTATCCGGCCAGGCGTGCCAGCCGTATCGATCCGGCACGAGTGTTGAGCGGACAATAATGAAAATCAGGGGAGGCAGAGATGCCGCCCCTTTTTTTAGCCTGAGGGTGGGTTATGTACTACGGTTTCGATATGGGCGGCACCAAGATTGAGCTGGGCGTGTTCGATGCGGATCTGCAGCGTATCTGGCAAAAAAGGGTGCCGACGCCACGTGAGGATTATCGGCAACTGCTCACGACGCTGCGCGATCTGACCTTTGAAGCGGATGCGTTTTGTGGCCAGAAAGGCATGGTAGGTATCGGTATTCCCGGCCTGCCCAATGACGATGACGGTACGGTTTTCACCGCCAACGTCCCGGCGGCGATGGGCCAGCGCTTGCCGCATGACCTGGCCGAGTTGATTGGCCGTGACGTACGAATCGATAACGACGCCAACTGCTTTGCGCTGTCAGAGGCCTGGGACGAGGAGTTTCGTCGCTACCCGACGGTGCTGGGCATTATCCTCGGCACCGGGGTAGGCGGTGGGCTAATCGTCGACGGCAAGGTGCTCTCCGGGCGTAACTATATCGCCGGTGAATTTGGTCATTTCCGTCTGCCGGTGGATGCGCTGGAGGTGCTGGGACGTGATATACCTCGCGTTCCTTGCGGGTGCGGTCATCAGGGTTGCATCGAAAATTACATTTCTGGCCGCGGTTTTGAGTGGATGTACGCCCACTTTTACCAGCAGCACTTGCCTGCGCAGCAGATCATTGCGCATTATCAGGCATGTGAGCCGCAGGCGGTGGCTCATGTCGAACGTTTTATGGACGTCCTGGCGATATGCCTGGGCAATCTGCTGACCATAATCGATCCGCATCTGGTGGTGATTGGCGGTGGGTTGTCGAATTTTGACGCTATTTACCAGGCGTTACCGCAGCGTTTGCCGGCGCATGTGTTGCGTGTGGCCAAGCTGCCGCGAATTGAAAAAGCCCGTTACGGGGACGCCGGTGGCGTACGCGGAGCGGCGTTCCTCAATTTGGTTAACAGGGAAAAGTAAGGAGAGAGTTAATGCACACTCGTCATCGGCTGTGTCAGTTTCGCAAGAGTAAGCATGTGCTGCATCAGCGCTTTCGTTCGCGGATTTTTCATCGCGATACCATGGCGGCGGCCGAGCTGAAAAAGCCGTTTGTCGTAGTGTTGACCGGCGCCGGGATCTCGGCTGAGTCGGGTATTCGTACCTTCCGGGCGGCAGACGGGTTGTGGGAAGAGCATAGCGTGGAGGACGTCGCTACGCCGGAAGGTTATCAGCGCGATCCACAGCTGGTACAGGCGTTTTACAATGAACGCCGTCGTCAGCTGCAATCGCCGGACATAGCACCTAACGCTGCGCATCGTGCCCTGGCGGATCTGGAAGCCTGGTTGGGAGATAACTTCCTGCTGGTAACGCAAAATATCGATAACCTGCATGAGCGCGCAGGCAGCTCACGGGTGTTGCATATGCACGGTGAACTGTTGAAAGTACGCTGCACCAGTTCCGGGCAGGTCTTTGACTGGCCGGAAGACCTTAGCGTGGACGACCGCTGCCATTGTTGCCAATTCCCGGCCCCGTTGCGCCCACATGTGGTGTGGTTCGGCGAAATGCCGCTGGGCATGGATGAAATTTATCAGGCGCTGGCCAAGGCCGACTTCTTTGTCGCTATCGGCACCTCGGGCCACGTTTATCCGGCGGCGGGCTTTGTGCATGAAGCGCGGCTGGGTGGGGCGCATACCATGGAGCTCAACCTGGAGCCCAGCCAGGTGGAAAGTCAGTTTGATGAAAAACACTACGGCCAGGCCAGCGCGGTGGTACCACGTTTTGTGCACAAATTCCTGGTAGGGAAAGTTGAAAGGGCTGATAGGCCTTAAGCCCAGGTCAATGCGCTGTCTGACTCGGGTAACTGGCCGGCCGTTTGACGCCGGCCTTTCTTTGGTTAAATGAGCAGGGGCGACGGTGAATTTCAAGCAGGTATTCAGCCAGGCGGATCTGAGCAAAACGGATCTCACCATCCTCAACGCTATCTTCGATAACCCGGACGCCTGCATTGACGAAGGTATCCGAGCGGTTTCCGTTCGTTGCCACAGTTCACCCTCGACCCTGGTGCGGTTGGCGAAAAAACTGGGCTTTCGCGGCTATCTGGAATTGGTGTATTTCATCAAGTTCAACCTGGTGATGGCACCGGCTTTTCAGGAGGAGCCGCAGCCGACGGCACCGGCCAGCATAAAACAGCAGGCGCAGTTTCTGGATAGGCTCGACAGCGGCAAAATCCTGATCCACGGCAGCGGTTTCTCGCAGCTGGTGGCGCAGTACATGTACAACAAATTTATGACGCTGGGCATCGACAGCTACCTGTCGCTGTGGCCGGATTTCGAGATCCTCGATCGAGAGATGCGTTTCCGGTTTGATATGGTGATTGTGATTTCAAAATCGGGCAACAGCAGCTCGGCGCTGAGTTGGAGCGACGCGGTGAAACGCAATAATATCCGGCTGGCGGCGTTTTGCGGCGACGGAAACAGCCCGCTGGCGCAGCAGGCCGATATGACCTTTATTTATGAGGATCGGCAAAAGTACGACCACGATATTTACTATCCCAACCCGTTTTTCGGCCACTGCCTGCTGGGGTTTGAAAACCTGATCAAAGCCTGGTTTGAACGGCGCAGCCGTTGAGCCTGCGCCGTTTCAGCCCTGCTTAATGCCAATGCTTGGCATACTGGTGGTGAGCCTGCAGGTACTCTTCAACCAGCGTTTTTGCCAGTGAGTAAGAGTTGACCAGCGGATGTACCATCAGCGCCTTGATGGCCTTCTGACAGTTCCCTTCCAGAATGGCGGCAACCGCCAGGCGTTCGTACTCTTTGACCTGAGAGATCAGGTTTTTCTGGGTATCGGGAATATCATTCATTTTTACCGGGTGAATGCCCGCATTGCTGAGTTCGCAGCTGATTTCAATCACGTCCTCCGGGTGCAGGAAATCGAGCGTCCCGTTGTTTTGCATCGATACCACCACGCGCTTTTGCTGGCCGTTATTTACCGCTTCCAAAATGTCTATCGCCACTCCGGCATAACCGCCGCTGTCAGGCTGTTCGATAAACTGCTGCAGCGTCAGCATCTCACGCTCTTTGACTTTGCCCTGGCTGGATTCGCGCTGCATATAGGAGTTTTCCCGCGTCAGATAGTGACCGAAATAGACGCTGAAAGCCTGCTCCAGCTGCGTGGCAATATCCAGCCGGGCAAGGTCGGCCAGCATTTGCTGGTTTATCAGCGCAATCTGCTCGCCTCGGGTTTCTCCGGCGTCGACGATGGCGGCGATTGCCTGTTCCCGGTAATAGTAATAGTACAGATACTCATTGAGCATCAGGTTATCAGACAGCGCCACCAGCTCCGGCGAGAAATATTTCATGCAGGTATCACGGTACAGGCGCGGGTCGGCCAGCAGTTGCCCGGTCACCTCCTGGCCGTTGACCCGCACATTGCGGAACCATGACAGGTGGTTTAGCCCGAAGCAGTCAACGCTAAGCTCGGACTCGCGGCAGCCCAGCAGTTCCGCCAGTTCACGGATAAACTCGCTGGGGGCATCGCAAATGCCGTACACCTTGCGCTTGAAGCCGGATTTGATGATGGCTTCGGTCACCATGCCGGAGGGGTTGGTGAAGTTGAACAGCACCGCGTCCGGTGATGCCACCTGTTCTATGAGCCGGCAATATTCCACTATTGCCGGAATAGAACGCATCGCCATGGCAAAACCGCCGGCGCCGGTGGTTTCTTGCCCCAGGACCTGATGATTGAGCGCGATACGTTCGTCATGAATGCGTCCCTCTTCACCGCCGATACGCAGGGTGGTGATGATATAATCGGCCCCGCTCAGCGCCTGATGAGCGTCGCTGCTCAGGCTGAACCTGATGTCACCGCGGATACGCTCGAAGACCCCCTGTGCGATGGCGCCGTAGACCGCCAGCTTCTCCCGATCGGTATCCATAAACACCACTTCGGTGACGCCGATGCGGTGGGCGTTATAGGCAATGGACTTGGCGAGGAACGGTGAGCGTACGCCACCGCCGCCCAGAACGGTTAATTTCATGAACTTTCTCCCAATAAATAAAGTTATAATGCAGCTAAATATTTTTCGACCTGACTTTTCACTTTCCCGACGGTGACACCATAAATCACCTGGACTTCACGTCGGTTTTTCACCACGCCTTTTGCTCCGGTGCTTTTTAATGTGGCCTCATCAATTAATTGCATGTCTTTTAATTCGACGCGCAATCGGGTGAAGCAATTGTCGACGGAAATAATGTTCTCTTTGCCACCCAGGGCGCGAATAATAATCCCGCTTGACTCATTGGGTGTATTTTTACTGTTCTGATAATCCTGTTTGGAATAGAGCTTGACCCCGTCGTCATCCTCACGGCCCGGCGTTTTTAAATTAAGCTTCAGCACCAGGGTTTTGAACACCAGGTAATACACCGCGAACTGCACCAGACCAATCACCACATACAGCGGCCAGCGGGTCAGGGCGGCCGGTAACGGCAGGTTATACACCAGGAATTCGATCAGGCCACTGGCCCCCCAGGGACGAACGTCGAACAGGTTACACGCAACTTGCGAAAGCGCGGTCAGCACGGCGTGTATCACCCACAGCAATGGTGAGATAAACAGGAAGGTGAACTCTATCGGTTCGGTTATGCCTACCAGAATGGAAGTGGTGATGGCCGGGATCAATATCGCCTTGGCCAGCACTTTTTTCTCCGGTTTGGCGGTGTGATAGAACGCCAACGCAGCGCCCGACAGGCCGAAAATGGTCACCATGCCCTGTTGCGAAAAGCGCAGCGCTTCGTTCATCAGCGGGGAGATGCTCGGGTCGCGCATATAAGCGAGGAAAATGGCCTGCGAGCCCGACACCGTATGGCCGTCTTGTACAATTGAACCGCCGATGCTGGTCAACTGAAACGGCGACCAGATAAAATGGTGCAGACCGGTGGGGATCAGGAATTTTTCGAAAAAGCCATAGACGAATACCCCGAGCGAACCTGAGCTTTTCATAAAGCCGGTCAGGGAGATCAGCCCGTGTGAAATGGCCGGCCAAAGGTAGCTGAAACCGACGGCATACAGCATGATCACCGGCGTCATGGCGATTAGCACCAGCTTGGAACCGCCATAGACGGAAAGTACGCCGTTCAGCTCCACGTTACACAATCTGTTGTGCACCCAGGCGATGGTGACACCGAGGATCAGGCCGAGGAAAATGCCCATATCCACCACGGTAAAGCCCAGCAGTTCGGTTTGCCCCGTGCCGTAATATTCCCCATTGATTTTCTGCGCTACGTGACCACTTAATTGCAGATAGGATGAGTTGGCACCAAGGAACATAATAAAGCACATCACGGCAACCAGCGCCGCTTCGCTTTTTTTATCCTTCGCCAGGCCGTAGGTAATACCGATGCAAAAAATCAGCCCGAGATTACCAAACAGCGGCCAAAAGGTATCACCGATCATTTTACCGATGTGAAATACGCCGGAGTTTTCATTCACCAGCGTGGCGTTGGTGAGAATAGAACTTAATGCCAGAATCAGACCAATAACCGGCAGAAAGAATATTGGCCCCATCATGGCTTTGGAGAAAATCTGCAGCTTGCTTAAGATATTATCAATAATATCTTTCATAGCAGTTCCTTTTTTATATTTTAGTGGATAACGACGTTGCTGGTAATACTCCCTGGTATGGCGAAATAAAAATGTTTTTGGATGCGGCAACCCCTGCCTTAAACCAGTTATAGGTGGAATGATTTGGCGATGCAATCAGCCGCCGGAAAAAGGTACCGGTGGTCAATGACTGACAACCGGTACCAGGCGTGAAGAAGATCACATAAGGGAGCTTCGAAATGCAGGATGGGCGGTACACCCAGGGAAGGGGGGAAATATCAAACACCACCAGAATTAATGATTTCCGTTAAATCTGGGTAAAAATGACCTGTCTCAATATTTGATCTTGATCGGTTCCGCATAATGAAACGCGAAATTCTGAGGGCGGATACCATGGATAAACTACTTGATCGCTTTTTTAACTACGTCTCATTCGACACGCAATCTAAAGCGAACGTCAAACATGTGCCGAGCACCGACGGGCAATTGAAGCTGGCGCGTGCGTTGCAGCAGGAAATGATTGAACTGGGGTTTGAACGGGTGTCGCTCAGTGAGCATGGCTGTGTGATGGGCACCTTGCCGGGGAACGTTACCTGGCCCGTGCCGGCGATAGGATTTATCGCCCACCTGGATACTTCACCGGATTTTACCGGCAAGCATGTGAACCCGCAGATCGTCGAAAATTACCGCGGCGGTGATATTGCCCTGGGCATTGGTGATGAAGTGCTGTCGCCAGTGATGTTCCCGATCCTGCACCAGATGTTGGGGCAGACGCTGATCACCACCGACGGCAAAACGCTGCTCGGTGCCGATGACAAGGCCGGAATCGCCGAAATCCTGACTGCCATGGTGCGGCTGCAACAGCGCAACATTCCACACGGCGATATCCGCGTAGCCTTTACGCCGGATGAAGAAGTGGGGAAAGGGGCGCGGTTGTTCGACGTGGCACAGTTCGATGCTGAATGGGCCTATACCGTGGACGGTGGCGGTGTGGGGGAGTTGGAGTGCGAAAACTTCAACGCAGCGTCGGTGACGGTGAAGATTGTCGGTAACAATGTGCATCCGGGCAGCGCTAAAGGGGTGATGGTGAATGCCTTGTCGTTGGCGACGCGCATTCAACAGGCGTTACCGGCGGATGAAACCCCGGAAACCACCTGCGGCTATCAGGGGTTCTACCACCTCAGCAGCTTTAAGGGCAGCGTCGAACGCGCCGAAATGCAGTATATCCTGCGTGATTTTGAACGTGAGGGCTTTGAAGCCCGTAAACGCCGGATGATAGAGGTCGCTCAGCAGGTGGGTAAAGGGCTACCGCGTGATTGCTATATCGAAGTCACGATTGAAGACAACTATTACAACATGCGTGAACAGGTGGCAGAGCACCCGCATGTGATTGCGTTGGCGCAGCAGGCAATGCGTGATTGTGATATCGAACCGATCATGAAGCCGATACGCGGCGGCACCGACGGCGCGCAGCTGTCGTTTCGCGGCTTGCCTTGCCCGAATCTGTTCACCGGCGGCTATAACTACCACTGCAAGCATGAGTTTGTTTCGCTGGAAGGGATGGAACAGGCGGTTTCGGTCATTATGCGCATTGCCGCGCTGACCGCCGAACGCGCCAAATAATCCCCGATAACATTTAGTATAATTGCTTGCCGTAACAATGATTTGCTCCTAGTGTAGGCTATATTTCCAGCACAAGGAGCCTTATCATGAGCAGTACCGAGCACCGTATCCATCGCCAGTGCCTTGAGCAGTTTGTGCAGGCTATTTGGCGCCACGCCGGCAGTACCGAGCAGGAGGCCGCTAGGGTGGCGGATCACCTGGTTCAGGCTAATCTGGCCGGGCACGATTCTCACGGCGTAGGCATGATCCCCAGCTATATGTCGTCGCTGGCACAGGGGCATTTACAGCTTAACGTTCATGCCAAAGTGGTGCGCGATGCCGGTGCGGTGCTGACGGTGGACGGGGGGCAGGGTTTTGGCCAGGTCGTCGCCTGTGAGGCGATGGAAAAAGGCATAGAGCGCGCCCGGCAGTTGGGGCTGGCTGCGGTGGCGCTGCACAATTCACACCACATTGGCCGCATTGGCCACTGGGCCGAGCAGTGTGCGCGTGCCGGTTTTATCTCTATTCATTTCGTCAACGTGGTGGGCGATCCCATGGTGGCACCGTTCGGCGGCAGCGACCGCCGTTTCGGCACCAATCCCTTCTGCGTCATTTTTCCCCGTAAGGACAAAAAACCGCTGCTGCTGGATTTTGCCACCAGCGGCATCGCGTTTGGCAAAACCCGCGTCGCCTACAACAAAGGCCTGAATGTCGCGCCGGGTTATCTGATTGACCAACAGGGTCAGCCCACCACGCAACCCAAGGTGATGCACGAACAGCCGTTTGGCTCGTTGCTGCCTTTCGGTGCCCATAAGGGTTACGCGTTGGCCACGTTATGCGAAATCCTCGGCGGTGCGTTGTCCGGTGGCCGCACCACCCATGCAGCGACGGTGAAATCCAACAGCGACGCCATTTTCAACTGCATGACCACCATCATTCTCAATCCGGAGGCCTTCGACGCGCCTGAGATGCAAAACGAGGCCGAGGCCTTTATCGATTGGGTGAAGGCTTCACCGCCAAGTGACGGCCAGCCGATTGAAGTGCCGGGTGAGTGGGAAGACGCCAACCGTGAAGCGCGGTTGCGGCAGGGGATCCCGATAGACGCCAACACCTGGCAGCAGATTTGCGCGGCAGCAACTCAGGCGGGCATGTCGGATGCAGAACTGGAGGATTACCAGACCAGGGCGTTACGGGCATAAAAAAAGCCACCCGCCGATAAGCGGGTGGCTCTGGTCGTTCATTCTGAGCTTCAGTCTTTAAAGTACCAGTAACCGCTGTTGACCAACGAGGTCAGCAGCGCCAGGAACGAGGGATCTTCGATAGCGTCGCCCAACATGGCGGCATCCACGCTGAAATTCTGGCACATCGCATCGGCAGCCTGCTGATGTTCGGTATCCATCAGTTCACCGTTAGCAAAACACTGGTCGCCAATGCGCAGAACGCGAAGGCCACCCAGGCGCTGCAAAGGTTCGCCCTGCTGCAGCAGTTCGTAGATTTCTCCGGCCTGATAAGGCGGCTCCGGCGGCGCAGCATCCAGCTCATGACGCGTCTGGGAGATGAACTCGCCGAACCACTGCTGGAAGTGTTCAGGTTGCTGAACCAAATCCACCATCATCTGGCGCAGAGCATCGACTTCCTGCGGCAGCACTTCTGCCGGGTGCTCACGCAGTTGAATATCGGGATCGCCGTAGCGTTTGCTGCCCAGTTCGCGGGCCAGCACGTAGTCGGCAAAGCCACTGACCAGCTCGCGGCCGTTCGGGGCGCGGAAACCTACCGAGTAATTCAGCGCATTTTCCAGCGCGTAGCCTTCATGCGGGAAGCCCGGTGGGATATACAGAATATCGCCCGGTTCCATTTCTTCATCGATGATGGCGTCGAAAGGCTCAACTTGCAGCAGGTCCGGGTGCGGACAGTGCTGTTTCATCGGCACTTTTTCGCCCACGCGCCAGCGACGGCGGCCGGTACCCTGAATGATAAAGACGTCATACTGATCGAGGTGCGGGCCAACGCCGCCACCCGGGACCGAGAAGGAAATCATCAGATCGTCCATCCGCCAGTCCGGCAGCTTACGGAAAGGTAGCATCAGCGCACTGGAAGGTTCATGCCAGTGATCCACGGCCTGTACCAGCAGCGACCAGTTGTTTTCGCTCAGGTGATCAAAGCTCTCGAAAGGGCCGTGCGCAACCTGCCAGCGACCGTCCTGGTGGCTGACCAGACGGCTGTCCACTTCGTTCTCCATCGCCAGCCCGGCCAGCTCATCCGGGGAGATCGGATCGATAAAGTTTTTGAAGCCGCGCTTCAGAATAACCGGACGCTTTTGCCAATAGCGTTGCAAAAAGTCGTTCCAGTCCAGATCTAATTGATAATCCATGTTCTATTCCAGGATAGAGGAGTGAGCCTGAGAGCGATTATAACGGAAGTTTGGCCCCGTGGATCGGGGCCAGAGCGACAGAATTTACTCGTGATGATGGGAATCGTGCTGACGGGCGAAAGTGACCTGCATGCGAGCGCCGCCAAGCGGACTGTCGCTGATGGTGATGGAGCCGTCATACTGTTCGATAATCTCCGCCGCCACCGACAATCCCAATCCCTGACCAGGGCGCAGTGTGTCTACCCGCTGGCCGCGTTGGAAGATCAATTCACGCTTGCTTTCCGGGATCCCGGGGCCGTCGTCATCGATGACGATAGTAAGGTATTTATCGGAGTGGAGGGAGGTGATTTCAACGAACTCCAGGCAGTATTTACAGGCATTTTCCAGTACGTTGCCCATCACTTCCATAAAGTCGTTTTTCTCCCCCATAAAGGTCACTTCCGGTGAAATATCCAGCGTGATCACCACGCCTTTGCGTTGATATACCTTGTTCAGCGCCACGTTCAGGCTGTCGAGCAGCGCCGGAACCGAGTGGATCTCGCGCGTCAGCACCGTTTGCCCCGAATTGATGCTGGCCCGATGCAGGTAGTAACCGATTTGCTGAGAAATACGACTGATCTGATCGAGCATGATCGGTTCGACTTCCTCGATGGTGGTCTGCTTGCCGGTACGCAATGAACGTAGCGTAGTTTGCAGCACCGCCAGCGGCGTTTTCAGACTGTGGGTCAGATCGGAAAGCGTGGTGCGGTATTTGGTGTAACGCTGACGCTCGTTACGCACCAGAATATTCAGGTTGCGCACCAGCCCTCGCAGCTCGCTGGGCGGGTTTTCGTCGAGTTGTTCGCGTTCGCCATTTTCCAACTCACCAACCTGACTCACCAGCGCCTTGATGGGCCTCAGGCTCCAGTAGGCCGCCAGCCACAGCAACGGGACCACCAACAGCAGGTTGGCCAGCAGCACGTAGCTGAACCATTCCCATACCACGTCGGAGCGCTGTAATTCCTGTGGAATGGTGTCGACCACCACGATGCTCAAAGCCGGCAGCCGCGCGGTGGCCGCGTAGGTGTTGACCGCCACGGAGTGGGTCAGGGCATTTTGATCGTTATCGTCATAGTCTTTGAGCTGATCCTGTGCCTTGGGGTTGTTGCCCAGCACTTCGCTACTGATTCGGGTATCGGTATCAATTTCGTAGAAGCCAGACTCTTCCAGCCACTCTTTATTGATGCGCTTTTCCAGCTCCGGTACCTGGCGCTGGCTCCACAGCAGCTTGCCCTTATCGTCGTAAATAAACACCAGGGTAGGGAAGTTGAGATCGATATCGGGCGGAATGGCGATGGTAAGCTTGTTGTCTTTCCATTGGGCCAGGCTGAAGAACAGATTGCTCTCACCGCGCAGCAGGCGGAAGGCGGTTTTGTCGAAGCTGACAATATAACCGACCACCGCCACCAGACCATAAGACAGGGATAACGCCAGGATCACCCCGGCGGTGGCCATCAAAAAGCGGGCGCGCAGCGAAAACGGTTTTTTACCCTTGTTGAACATGGCGTTCATTTCGCATCAAAACGATAGCCCTGACCACGAACCGTGGTGATCACTTCCTGTGGGTACTCGGCCTGCAACTTTTTACGCAAACGCCCCATCAGTACGTCGATAGTGTGGCTTTCACGCAGTTCGGCATCCGGGTACAGCTGCAACATCAGCGAGTCTTTGCTGACCACTTTGCCGGCGTTGCGGATTAAGGTTTCGATGATGGTGTATTCGAACGCGGTCAGTTTGATCTGCTGTTCGTTGACGCTCAGCTCGCGGCGCGAAAGGTCGATTTGGAACGGAGGCAATACGATCACCTGAGAGGCCAAGCCGCTGTTACGGCGCATCAGTGCCTGCATGCGGGCAATCACTTCTTCCAGATGGAACGGCTTGGTCACATAGTCGTCGGCACCGGCTTCCAGCACCGCCACTTTGTCCTGCCAGCTTTCACGTGCGGTCAGCACCAGGATTGGCAGCTTCATTTGGTGGGCGCGCCAGCGGCGGATCAGGCTCAGGCCGTCTTCACCCGGCAGGCCGAGATCGACAATGGCGATATCCGGCGCATGTTCCTGAAGGAAATAATCGGCTTCCTTGGCATCTTCCGCCGCATCAACCTGGTGACCCATTTCACGCATCTGGACGGAGAGGTGGTGACGTAATAAACCGTTATCTTCAACAACCAGTACTCGCATGGCGAACTCCTGTGGATCGGCGGGTGAACATCCTGTCACCCACGCAGTAAAGGTAACACGCTCAGCAGCGTGTGAGGGATAGCGTGCGTCAACCTTGGCCATCCGATCGTGATATTGACGTTATGGTAGGTATAACCGGCTTTTACCGCAAGGTACGCGGCGCCTGGTGAGCATAAGCGCTATCGAAATTTTGTTCGCCGTTATTATCGGCAACATCAAATAAACGCAGGATAAACAATGCGGAGGCAAAGTTAAACCAAACTTAAACGGAAGCGGCTGCGAAACGGGTTCGGGGCCCGGCTGGCGGGCCCGCGAATGTTAAGGACGGGGCGGTTTACTGGCGCTGTTTTTGCGGATTTCCTGCACCTCGGCGGCGGTGACCGGCGGCGCACGATTGCCCCAGCTGCTGCGGACGAAAGTCGCAAGCTGGGCAATTTGCTCGTCGTTCAACCGCCAGCCAAAGTCCGGCATGGTCAATCCGGTGGGGGCGCCGACGGTGATTGGCGTACGGGACCCGTTGAGAATAATGCTGATTAGCGAGGACGGGTCATCGCTTAACAGCGCCGGATTGTGCGCCAACTGCGGGAAGGTGTCGCGATAGCCCTGCCCGTCGCTGCGGTGGCAGGCGGCGCAGTTATCCAGGTAGGCTTGGGCGCCGGGGCGGCCGACATCGCCGTTTGCCAGCAGAGAAGCCGTTGCGCCGTTTTGCCGCAACGGCTTCTCTTGATTATCCGCCCTTAACGATTGCAGATAGCCGGCGATGGCACGCAGGTCGGTATCACTCAGGTATTGCGTGCTGTCCTGAACCACGTCCACCATCGAGCCGAAAGCGGCAAATCGGTTGTTGTGGCCGGTCTTCAGGAAGCGGGTGATGTCCTGCTCACTCCAGCTCCCCAAACCGCTTACCGTATCCGCTCTCAGGTTGGCAGCATGCCAGCCTTCCAGCGTGCCGCCACTCAGATAGGCGCTGTCACTTTGGTTGAGCGCCTTTTCCTGGAAGCCAATACCGCGCGGCGTATGGCAGGTTCCGCAGTGGCCCAGCCCCTGTACCAGATAGGCACCGCGGTTCCATTCGGCGCTTTGGGTGGCATCCGGCTGATAAGTTCCGTCCTCTCGGAACACCAGATCCCACATTGCCAGAGGCCAACGCATATTCAGCGGCCAGGGAATATCGCTGTCTTTATTCTGTTGAGCTACGGGCTGAACCTGATGGGTGAAATACAGGTATAAATCGCGCACATCCTCATCGCTGATTTTGGCAAAAGAGGGATAGGGCATCGCCGGGTAGAGTCGGGTGCCGTCGCGGGCGACACCTTTACGCAAAGCGTCGCTGAACTCCTGCAGGCTGTATTCGCCAATGCCGGTCTGTTGGTCCGGGGTGATGTTGGTGGAGTAGATGGCGCCCACCGGGGTGGTCATTTTCAGGCCGCCGGCAAAGGGCGCACCGCCAGGGGCCGTGTGGCAGGCGGCGCAGTCGCCGACGCGAGCCAGGTATTCCCCGTGCAGGAGCCGGGCGGCCAATTGCGGGTCGTCGGCCGCCTGTACCGTCGCGGTGCCCAGCATCAACAGCGCCAGCAGCGAGGGGGTAAATCCTTTCATGTGAAGCTCCTTATGCTATCAGGCCTGAACCAGCGGACCGGGGTTTTTTAAATACTGCGTGCGGATCGCCTCGGCCGAATAATAGGCCAGCGCCCCGACGATGCCGGTGGGGTTGTAGGCCAGGTTCTGCGGAAAGGCACAGGCGCCGGTGACGAACACGTTAGGGACATCCCAACACTGCAGGTATTTATTCACCACGCTGGTGGTCGGGTTATCGCCGGTAATGGCGCCGCCGGTGGTGTGAGTCGACTGGTAGGGGCGCACATCGTAATGATCGCCGGTTTTTTTCACCGATACCGCTATCTGTTTGGGGTTCATGGCATTGGCGATATTCACCACTTTGCTGGTGATGTGCTGTGTCATTTTGATTTCATTGTCTTTCCAGTCAAAGGTCATGCGCAGCAGCGGCAGGCCGTAGCCGTCCTTGTAGGTCGGGTCCAGATCCAGATAGCAATCCCGGTACGGCATCACTGAGCCTTCGGAGCCGATGCTCATCGAGTGCGGGTAGTTGTCCCTGATGCTCTGTTTCCAGCCACCGCCCCAGGCAGGCGAGCCCGGCGGCAGCATCATTTGCTGGATAGGTCGGCCACCGGTGCGGGTGGCAGAAATGTAGGCACCGCCGATAAAGCCCAAATCGGCATGATCGAAGTTCTCACCGTTCAGATCGTCGATCACCGTGCCGGCCGCGCCTGCGCCGATAAACGGATTGAAGTGCGTATTCTGGTCGTAAAACAACGAGATACCGCTGTTCATCTGATAGGCGTAGTTCTTGCCGACCACGCCTTCACCGGTCACCGGATCGTAAGGTTTGCCGATGCCGGACAACAGCAGCAGGCGAACGTTATGCAGTTGGAAGGCGCTGAGGATCACCAGATCGGCCGGTTGTTCCACCTCTTGCCCCTGGGCGTTGATGTAGGTGACGCCGGTGGCTTTCTTACCGGTGCTGTCCAGATTCACTTTGATCACCTGCGACTGGGTGCGCAGCTCAAAGTTTTTGCGCTGGGTCAGTACCGGCAATATGGTGGTTTGCGGCGAAGCCTTGGAGTACATAAAGCAGCCGAAGCGCTCGCAGTAACCGCAAAAGTTACAGGGGCCAAGCTGCACGCCGTAAGGATTGGTATAGGGCTCGGAGCAGTTGGCGGCGGGGATGGCGAACGGGTGATAGCCCAGAGATTCGGCGGCCTTGCCGAACAGCGAACCTGAATAGAGCTGTTTCAGCGCCGGCGTCGGGTATTCGCTGGCACGTGGCCCTTCAAACGGATTGCCTCCCTTGATGATATTCCCCTGCAGGTTGCCGGCTCGGCCGGAAGTGCCGCACACTTTTTCGAACTTGTCGAAGTAAGGCTCCAGCTCCTGATAACTCAGCGGATAATCCTGCAGCGTCATGCCTTCCGGGATCCATTTGGCCCCGTACTTTTCATTGAGGGTGGTGTGCAGCTTTAAGTCGGATGGCAAGGCTCGCCAGTGCATGCCGTTCCAGTGCACGCCGGCACCGCCGACGCCGTTGCCGGGCAGAAAAGACCCGAGCTGGCGGTAGGGTACGGCAAACTCTGCCGGGGTGTGGCGCACCGTCACCGTCTCATGCGCCATTTCCTGTGCCAGTTTCAGGCGAATGCCGTAGGTCAGTTCGTCGGCAATGCGCGGATAGGCAAAGTCCGGGTAGGTTTCACGCTGCTCACCGCGCTCCAGCGCCAGCACGCTCAGGCCGCTTTCGGTCAATTCCATCCCCATTATGGCGCCGGTCCAGCCAAACCCGACGATAACCACGTCTACCGGTGGTTTTTTAATTGTGCTCATTTAGGCATTCCTTTTGCTTGAAATACTGACCGGGCCGAGGGGATAAGGCTGATTGGGGCGATTGACCCAATCGGTGTAATCCGCGCGTGCGCCGGGGAAACCAATCAGCTTCCAGGACGCTAACGTCTGGTTGCCGCCATGCACCGGATCGGCCAGATAGCCTTCTTTGGTGTTGGTCAGCAACTGGTCGAAAAATGCCTTGCCGGGCAGGGCTTCCGAATCGATTTGGCCGTGCTCCAGCGCCGTCAGCAGCTGTTCCTGCTCGGCGTGTCCGAGTTCGGCAAACACCTTTTGAAACTGCCGATGGCAGTGCGCATTAACTTCACGGATACCGATGCGGTAAGTCTCGCGCGGCGTCAGCTTGGACTGATAGCCCAGCTCCGGTGGGGAAGGAACGAAGGGCGGATGCATGTACCACAGTCCGCCGTGGCCGTAGGGCGTTTCCATTTGTCGGTCGATAAATATTGGTACGCCCTGATCCACAGCTCCGGGGCCGTTAGCGTCCGTCGGGATCAGCCGGTCGCAGGCGGCCAGCAGAAAACGCCATTCGTCACCGTTGAAATAGACCGGGACATAGTGGCTCGATACGCCGGGGGCAGGCGCCGCCTTGGCTTCCAGCGCCATAATGCTGCTGCCGGCGGCCGCCAGCGGGATTAAAGCCAGGGTCTTTTTTAGAAAGTTACGCCGGGGCGGCGTAGCGTCGTGCTGTTGTGACATAATTCCACCTTGAACATGCTTCACAATAAATGCCTGCGCAGGCAATAACGGCCTACGCCGCGGCTCTCCAGCAGCGGTAAACAGGCGGGGAAGGGTAAATGAATCATAAATAGCCATATAAGTAGCAGGCTACTGGTATGGTTGTTTCAGTGTAGGGCTGGCGAACTGAACGAAACAATCGATGATCTGTTTCAAAACATTTTGTTCACAATTAAGTTGATTTAGATCAACTTATCAACATACATACCGCGGGTTTGTCTGCGGCAGACCTTCGACCCGGAGCAGCATGAAGCACAGCAGTGACAGCCGGCCGGATATGATCCAGGCCACCTTCAATCGGCATTTACGCCAAGGCATGACGCGAAAAGCCGCGCTGCATCTGACCATCAAGCAACTGGTGACGGCGGGGGAGCTGGACTATCTGGCAAAACTGCCGCCCAGCCGTGTGCTGGCAGCCCGGCTGGCGGTTTCGCGCGATACGGTTGAACTGACTTATGCCCAACTGGAGGCCGAAGGCTATATTGCCCGCGCGGTGGGGCGCGGCAGTTTTGTCAGCTACCAGCAAAATACCCTGATTGGCCGCGAACTGTTGGCTGAAAACCCGGCCGGGAGCGCTCAACTGGCTGAGTCGGAACTGAGTGTGCATGGCCGTTCCTTGCTGCTGGCAGCCCATACTCCGCACACCAGTCGAAGCGACTCGCTGACGCCTTCCGTGCCCGATTTACGGCTGTTTCCCATCGATAGTTGGTTGCAGTTGGAAAGGCAGGCGGTGCGACAGGGGGCCGAGCGCCTGCTGGGGTACGCCGATCCTCAGGGGCTGGTGGAACTGCGGGAGGAGATCATTGACTATTTACGGCGCGAAAGGGGCGTGAAGGCCAGCGCGGAGCAGGTGATTGTGGTGACCAGTTCACAGCAGGCGCTCTCGCTGTGTACGCAGGTGTTGTTTAATCCTGGCGACCGGGTGTTCGTGGAAGAGCCGGGCTACCAGGGCGCCAAAAAACTGGTTCAGTCGGCAGGTTTACTCGCCCAACCGATTGGGGTAGATCAATCCGGTCTGGATATCGATGCATTGATTCGGGAAGAAGCGGGCGGGCGGGGCGTTTACATCACGCCATCCCATCATTATCCGTTGGGGCATTCGCTCAGTATTGACCGAAGGTTAAAGCTGTTGGCCTGGGCGCACCGTGAAAAAGCCTGGATTATTGAAGACGACTACGATTCCGAGTTCAATTACGACGGCCTGACCAGGGCATCGCTGCAGGGGTTGGATCAATACCAACGAACTTTGTATATCGGCACTTTCAGCAAGACGCTATTCCCGGGGTTGCGCATCGGTTTTCTTATCGTTCCGCCGCAGTTGATTAAGCCTATGGTCGCCGCCAAGCAATTCCAGGATGGTTATACTTCCGCGCTGCCGCAAATGACGCTATTCAAATTTATTCATGAAGATTTTCATACCGAACATTTAAGGAATATGCGCAAAACCTATCAGGCCCGGCTGAAGATCTTGCATGCAGCGGTTCATCAGCATCTTGGCGCCTGGACTCAGCCGCGTTTGCCGCAGGGCGGGTTGCAACTGGTTTGTCCGGTGGCCGACGCGGCAACTGAACGGCGCCTGATTCAGGCCGCCGCCGCCCAGGGGATGAAGGTCTATGGCCTGATCGATTTTTATACCGGGCAACCCACGGAGGGGGCGCTGGTACTGGGTTTTGCCGCTTATTCCCCAGACGAGATTGTAAGATTCGTCAAAAAGTTATCTTCTATTTTCAGCGCGCTGTCGTCTTAGTTCCGACGGCGGTTGCA
Source organism: Serratia sp. OS31 (assembly GCF_014164835.1). Lineage (NCBI taxonomy): Bacteria > Pseudomonadati > Pseudomonadota > Gammaproteobacteria > Enterobacterales > Yersiniaceae > Serratia > Serratia sp. OS31. The sequence goes on from NZ_JACJFQ010000021.1 coordinate 93,562, forward strand.
CATCAAAATTGGTCTGTTCACTGTTATTAATTGGTCTGTATTCAGTTCGCGATGGTGCGGGTATCCTGCTGGTATTACGTTATTTTTTCTCAGAAAAAGCCCCGATGACGCCTTGATCGCCCCCGCCTTTAAGGTGGCTTGAAAGGCAGCGGGAATACCATTTTATTAATACCAGTGAGGCACTATGCTCCCAATAAGTCATGAATTAGCAGTACGTAAAATACAAAACGCCGATAAGCCGCAGTGGTTGGAACTGTGGCAGGGGTATCTCCATTTTTACCGTGCGGATGTTTCGGCGCAGGTTACCGATCATACCTTTGAGCGTTTGTGCGAGGATCAACAGGTCTACGGCCTGGTGGCGGAAGACAGAAACGGCAACCTGCTTGGGTTCATGCATCTCATTTTCCACCCTTCAACCTGGAGCTCGGCCGGTTATTGTTATATTGAAGATCTTTACGTTTCGCCGGCGGGGCGCGGCAAGAAAGTGTCCGAAAAACTCTTTGAACAGGCCTATCAGTTGGCGGATGAAAAGGGCAGCGACAGAGTTTATTGGATGACGCAGGAATATAACGCCCCGGCGCGGTCGCTGTACGACAAAATCGGTCAGAGAAGCTCATTCATCGTTTATAACCGTTAACGGCAGGCTGTAGGGGGTTAGGGTGATCAATCAATTCGGGCAGCCGACAGGCGAGCCATTATCCGATTGGCAGGCGGCGAAGCGCCCTGCGGGCGAGACGCTTAACGGACGCTTTTGCTGTCTGAAGCAACTTGAACCGCAGCGGGATTATGCGGCTTTGTTCAGCGCTTTCCAGCAGGCGGTGGACGGGCGGGACTGGACTTATTTATCGATAGAACGGCCTGAGAGCCCTGCGGCGATGTTGCAGCATCTGAACACCTTACAGGCGAACGCGACGCTGGTGAATCTGACGGTGTTTGACAACGTCAGCCAGGCACCGGTCGGGACGGTAGCCTATATGCGTATCGACGAAGCTAATGGCGTGGCTGAGATTGGTCACGTCAGTTGGTCACCGGCGATGAAACAGCGCTCCAGCGCCACCGAGGCGATTTATCTGATGTTGCGGCACCTGTTCGAGGATTTGGGCTATCGCCGGTGCGAGTGGAAGTGCGACAGTCACAACGCGCCTTCCAAACAGGCGGCGGCGAGATTTGGCTTCCTGCATGAGGGGACTTTCCGCTATGCGGTGATCACCAAAGGCCGCAGCCGGGATACCGACTGGTTTGCCATTACCGCTGACCGTTGGCCGGCAATCAAGGCGGGGTTCGAGCAGTGGTTGAGTCCCGATAATTTCAATGCGCAAGGGCAGCAGATAAAACGCCTGCAGGATTTCATGCCACAAAAATAAAAGAGGCGGCCAAAAGGCCGCCTGTTTGCTATCGGAACAAAACGCTTATTTCAGCTCATCGACCATGGTCGCCGCGCGGCCAATGTAGTTTGCCGGGGTCATGGCTTTCAGACGGGTTTTCTCTTCTTCCGGCAGTGCCAGACCATCGATAAATGCCTGCATGCCGGCGGCATCCACGCGTTTGCCTCGGGTCAGCTCTTTCAGCTTTTCATAAGGCTTTTCGATACCGTAACGACGCATCACGGTCTGGATCGGCTCGGCCAGCACTTCCCAGTTGTGATCCAGCTCGTCCAGCAGGTGCGCCTGGTTCACTTCCAGCTTGCTGATGCCTTTCATGGTCGCCTGATAGGCGATCAACGCATAGCCCAGGCCCACGCCCAGGTTACGCAGCACGGTGGAGTCAGTCAGGTCACGCTGCCAGCGCGATATCGGCAGTTTGCTGGCCAGGTGGCCCAACACCGCGTTAGACAGGCCCAGGTTGCCTTCGGAGTTTTCGAAGTCGATTGGGTTGACCTTGTGCGGCATGGTGGAAGAGCCGATCTCACCGGCGATGGTCTTCTGCTTGAAATGATTCAGGGCGATGTAACCCCAGATATCACGGTCGAAGTCGATCAGAATGGTGTTGAAACGCGCCACGCAGTCAAACAGCTCGGCAATGTAGTCGTGCGGTTCGATTTGGGTGGTGTACGGGTTCCAGGTAATGCCCAGTGAAGTCACGAAGTCTTCGCTGAACGCATGCCAGTCCACTTCCGGGTAAGCGACGATGTGGGCGTTATAGTTGCCGACTGCACCGTTGATTTTACCCATGATCTCCACGCGCTCCAGCTGACGGAACTGACGTTCCATGCGGTAGGCCACGTTGGCGAATTCTTTACCGACGGTTGACGGGGTTGCCGGCTGACCGTGGGTGCGGGACAGCAGCGGAATATCGCGGTATTCCAGCGCCAGGCCCTTGATAGAATCGATGATTTTGCGCCAGTACGGCAGCACCACATCCTGACGCGCAGTTTGCAGCATCAGCGCATGCGAAAGGTTATTGATGTCTTCTGAGGTACAGGCAAAGTGGATAAACTCGGACACCGCCTGCAGAGCAGGGATCGCCTCCACTTTTTCTTTCAGGAAATACTCAACCGCTTTCACGTCGTGGTTGGTGGTGCGTTCGATGGTCTTGATGCGCTGCGCGTCTTCTTCGCTGAATTCCGCGACGATCTTGTCGAGGAAAGCGTTTGCGTCGGCGTCAAAAGCCGGAACTTCTTTGATTTCTGCACAGGTGGCCAGTTTTTGCAGCCAACGTACTTCAACCTGCACGCGGAATTTCAGCAGACCGTATTCGCTGAAAATGGCGCGCAGTGCGCTGACTTTATCACCGTAGCGTCCATCAACGGGTGAGACGGCGGTCAGTGAGGATAATTCCATCGGTAGCAACTCCTGGGATCGATTAACAATGAGCAACGATATTTTGCGCCTGTTTAAACAGACGATTACGGGAAAACATTAACTGCAGGCGGCTGCCGCCAACCTGTTGCCACAGTACGGCGGCACGGATGCCGGCCAGCAGCGTGGCGCGAACCTTGGCCTGTACCTGCGGATTTTGCAGAATGGCCGGCGAGCCGGTCACCTGGATACGCGGCCCGAGCGGGCTGACCACGTCGACATAAATGCCGGCCAGCGCACTGATAATAGTGTCCGATTCCAGATCAAAATGTGCCAGTTGGCGCTCTAACTGGCCGAGGCGTTCGCCAAGCTGATTCATCGCCTGTTTGTTAGCGTTGAGCTTGCGCTCCAGCACCATCAGGCTGATGGTGTAGCGGGTCAGTTCGGCACCCAAGCCTTTATTGTTGGCATTGAGCACGCTCATCAGCGTCTCGAGGCCCACCTTCAGATTGCGCTCTTCCCCGCCGAACACTGCCAGCGTGGAAGAGGGGTCCATCTGCAACAGGCTATTGAGCGAAGTATGGAAAGCTTCACGATCGCATTGGCCTTCGTGCGCCAACTGCTGGACCATAAGCGCTGCCTGGCTGATTCCAGCCATGGCCAGCGTAATGTCATAATAATTCTTCGCCACGATTACTCCTGTAAACGCTGTTCGATAATGCCGCCACCGAGGCAGATTTCATCCAGATAGAACACGGCAGACTGGCCTGGCGTCACGGCGGCGACCGGCTCGTCGAAACGCACTTCAATGCGTTGTTCGTCAAGCGGGGTAACGGTGCACGGAATGTCCTGTTGGCGATAACGGGTCTTCACCGTACAGCGGAAGGGGCCGCTCAGCGGCAGGCGATCGACCCAATGCAGCTGCTGTGCGATCAGCCCGACTGACATCAGGCGCGGATGCTCATGCCCCTGGGCGACCACCAGCACGTTGTTGGCCACGTCTTTGTCCACCACGTACCACGGATCTTCACTGCTGTCCTTCATACCACCGATGCCCAGCCCTTTACGCTGGCCCAGGGTGTGGTACATCAGGCCCTGATGCTCACCGACGGTCTGACCGTCAACGCTGACAATCGGGCCCGGTTGCGCGGGCAGATAGCGGCCAAGGAAGTCGCGGAACTTGCGCTCGCCGATAAAGCAGATGCCGGTAGAGTCTTTTTTCTTGGCGGTGACCAGATCGAGCTGTTCGGCGATGCGGCGCACCTCCGGTTTTTCCAGCTCGCCGACCGGGAACAGGCTTTGCGCAACCTGTTCGTGGCTCAGGGTGTAGAGGAAATAGCTCTGGTCTTTGTTGCCGTCGACACCGCGCAGCAGGCGGCTTTTGCCGTCAACATCCTGGCGGCGCACGTAGTGGCCGGTGGCGATAAAATCGGCCCCCAGATCTTCGGCGGCAAATTCCAGGAAGGCTTTGAATTTGATTTCTTTATTGCACAGGATGTCCGGGTTCGGCGTACGGCCGGCCTTGTACTCTTCCAGGAACAGTTCAAAGACGTTGTCCCAGTACTCTGCCGCGAAGTTCACCGTATGCAGTTCGATGCCGAGTTTGTCGCATACCGCCTGCGCATCGGCCAAATCGGTCGCTGCGGAGCAGTACTCCTCATCATCGTCTTCTTCCCAGTTTTTCATAAACAGCCCAGCGACCTGATAGCCCTGTTGCTGTAACAGATAGGCAGTAACGGAAGAGTCGACGCCGCCGGACATACCGACGATTACTTTTTTCTGGCTGTTGTCTGACATGGGGATCTCACGAACTTGAACACGAACCGTGCTGATAAAAAACAAGCGCAGGATTTTACCACGTTGCCTGCGCCGGCGCACGGCACTTATTCAACTCAGAACGGCCAGTTATAGCTGCTGACCAGCGACAGCGGGTAACGCTCCGGCTGTTGGTAACAACGAAGGCTTTCCGCGACCAGTGCGGATCGCAGGTTGGGGGCCTGCAAAATCTCGTCGGCGCTCAGCCACAGGCAGCGGTCGATATCGCTGTCGTGCGGTTCGGTCGGCAACTGCTGCTCGAGTTCGATGACAAAGCAGAAGCGCAGAAACGGCGTCTTGTCCGGCGCGATCCACTGGTGCAGCTTGAGGAACGACTGAGGCGTGGCGCGGATGCCGGTTTCTTCCCACAGCTCGCGCTCGGCGGCCTGCACCAGCGTTTCGTCGGCTTCGAGGTGGCCGGCAGGCTGATTCCAGAGCGCCTTGTGATTAATTGTCTCTTCGACGATCAAAAATTTGCCGGCGGCGTGAACCACGCAGGCAACGGTGACGTGCGGCTTAAACATAAAGGCCCCTTACAGCGGCTTGTTGATGTGCTGATAGATGTCATCGAGCTCGGCGATGCGGGTTTGATAGCTGCCGGCAAGGCAGTTGGCGTCGCTGCCGCACAGTTTTCGCTGCTCCAGCCAGCGTTGCTGCTGGTCCTGCATTTCACCACGCACTCCCATGGCGAACAGACCCCGTAAAAATTGGTACTTGGTTGCCATTTCCACGTCTTTGTCGCTCAGCGTGCGGCTGGCACAGATGGCCTTTTCGTCGGCACTGATGGCTTTGGCGCAGTCAAAACTGGCGGCCTGAACGGCCGGAACCGAAAGCAGGGCGGTGAACAGTAGCGCGGTTAATGTTTTCATCGTTGCTGCTCCTCGGGCTGGTTACAGTGAGTCCAGGGTTTTCCATTCACCGGGCTGCAATTCGCCCAATGAAAGATTACCCATACTGTAGCGAATCAGCCGCAGGGTAGGAAAGCCGATGTGTGCAGTCATGCGACGCACCTGGCGATTTCGGCCTTCATACAGGGTGACTTTCAGCCAGGCGGTGGGTATCGACTTGCGTTCGCGAATGGGCGGATTGCGCGGCCACAGCCATTGCGGTTCTGCGACCAGCTCTATCCCTGCCGGTAACGTCGGGCCGTCTTTGAGCGTGATTCCGCTGCGCAATGGCGCCAGGTCGCTTTCCTGCGGAGCGCCTTCAACCTGCACGTAATAGACTTTGCCGGTGCGTTTGCCCGGCTGGGTGAGCTGTGCCTGCAGCTTGCCGTCATTGGTTAACACCAATAAACCTTCACTGTCGCGATCCAGACGCCCGGCGGCGTAAACATCGGGAAACGGAATGAATTCTTTCAGCGTGGTGCGGCCGGCTTCATCGGTAAATTGCGGCAGCACATCGAACGGCTTATTGAATAACACCACGCGACGCGGCCCCTGTGCGACAGCGGGTTTGGCGGGGGTAGGGTTGCTGAATCGTTTAACTTTGTGATTTTTAACAGAGAATTTTTTCATAACGGTTGAGATTACGGATGATAGGCGCATTATAACCGAATCCGTTTCGGATTGGCGCGGACTGAAAATTCCAGTAGTATCTACACGCATCTTACAAAGCATTAACAAAAATTGCGCTTGAAGGAGAGGTTGATGGAAAGCAAAGTAGTTGTTCCGGCAGAAGGTAAAAAGATTACGGTCGATGCCCAGGGTAAACTGGTTGTTCCGAATAACCCGATCATTCCGTTTATCGAAGGCGACGGCATTGGCGTTGACGTTACCCCTGCTATGATTCACGTGGTTGATGCAGCAGTGAAAAAGGCCTACCACGGCGAACGTAAAATCTCCTGGATGGAAATCTATACCGGCGAAAAATCCACTCACGTTTACGGGAAAGACGTGTGGCTGCCGGAAGAAACCCTGGATCTGATCCGTGACTACCGCGTTGCCATCAAAGGCCCGCTGACTACCCCAGTCGGTGGCGGTATTCGCTCCCTGAACGTGGCCCTGCGCCAGCAACTGGACCTGTACGTGTGTCTGCGTCCGGTGCGTTACTACCAGGGCACGCCAAGCCCGGTTAAGCAACCAGAGCTGACCGACATGGTGATCTTCCGCGAAAACGCCGAAGACATCTACGCAGGTATCGAGTGGAAAGCCGGTTCTGCAGAAGCAGACAAAGTGATCAAGTTCCTGCGTGACGAAATGGGCGTGAAAAAAATCCGCTTCCCAGAGCAATGTGGTATCGGCGTGAAGCCGTGTTCTGAAGAAGGGACTAAACGTCTGGTACGTGCGGCGATCGAATACGCGATCACCAACGACCGCGACTCTGTGACCCTGGTTCACAAAGGCAACATCATGAAGTTCACCGAAGGTGCCTTCAAGGATTGGGGCTACGAACTGGCGCGTGAAGAGTTCGGTGGCGAACTGATCGACGGCGGCCCATGGCTGAAAATCAAGAACCCGAACACCGGTAAAGAGATCGTGGTAAAAGACGTGATCGCCGATGCCTTCCTGCAGCAAATCCTGCTGCGTCCGGCTGAATACGACGTGATCGCCTGTATGAACCTGAACGGTGACTACATCTCCGACGCCCTGGCCGCACAGGTTGGTGGTATCGGTATCGCACCTGGCGCCAACATCGGTTCAGACTGCGCGCTGTTCGAAGCCACCCACGGTACTGCACCTAAGTATGCCGGCCAGGACAAAGTGAACCCAGGTTCCATCATCCTGTCTGCAGAAATGATGCTGCGCCACATGGGCTGGTTCGAAGCGGCTGACCTGATTGTTAAGGGCATGGAAGGTGCCATTGCTGCCAAGACCGTGACCTATGACTTCGAACGCCTGATGGAAGGCGCTAAGCTGCTGAAATGTTCAGAGTTTGGCGACGCTATCGTTAAACACATGTAATGGTGTTTTAGCGTTAAATGATGACGGGAGCCTGATGGTTCCCGTTTTTTATTATGCAAACTACAATCTTTATCATCCCCCCACAAAATTCTCCTATTTAAATGGCAATAACGACCCAATCCAGCCCTGCCTATATATTATCGCGAGTGTTTTCGTAAAAATTTTAGCCATATTACCAGCCTCATTTAGATGTTTTGGTTGTGAGCCTGCATTTCTCGGGCCTGGCCTGCATCAAGAGAATCCGGACATTCAAAGATAAGCCAATGTTTACTGATAGGCCAAACAACGGCATTCAGTACGTTATGTCCTATAGATTACATAAACTGACTGCGTCGGTACCGGCAATGGTTCGGGTTTGTAGCCTGATAATTAAAATGGAAAGTCAGAGAGAGATTAATAATGGACAATCAAAAAGTTGAGTTTGGATTCGATACTATTGCAATGGAAGATGATACGGGAGCATCTCTGAGCGAATTACAAAGTCATTATAAAGTTGATGGTGTGGAAGTTTGGAAAAATTACGTTGAACTATATAAATTCGACGAGGGGGAATCGTTTGGTAACTATAGCGTGAGCATGTTGGAAATTCCCATCGATGCAGCGGGTAAGCCATTACCAACCGATATTTATATGCAGTCTCATGGGTTAAATGAACGAACCTTGCTCAGTGCGACCATCTGCGTTCATGGTGAGTGCGTCGGGTTCCAGAATATCGTTGGCGGTTCTGTGCGGCAACGTGATGGTGTATGGGGGCCAACGGTTCAGGCAAATTATACACGGCTGATTACACCGGTATGATGCCATCGTAAAATACCCCGCAGTATGCGGGGTATTTTTTACATTAAGTCGTAATGCCCTATCAAAAAACGACTTTTTATTATTCACTCCGCCTTGGTGGCGTCAGGGTGATTCTTGCCTTCCTCGATAAAATCTTCGTCGATCTCATCGGTGGTTTCCGCACTGTCGCGGCCGGAAAGAATATTCCAGCAGGCGATGAACAGAGCGGCGATCAATGGGCCGATAACGAAGCCGTTGATACCGTAAATCTCCATGCCACCCAGGGTTGATATCAGGATCAGGTAGTCCGGCATTTTGGTGTCTTTGCCGACCAACAGCGGGCGAAGAATATTGTCGACCAACCCGATGATCACCACGAAGAAACCGACCAGGAACAGGCCTTTCCACAGCATGCCGGTGGCGAAGAAATAGATGGCTGCCGGTACCCAGATAATGGCGGAACCCACTGCCGGGATGATGGACAGGAATGCCATCAACGCGCCCCACAGCAGACTGCCGTCGATCCCGGTGAAGTAAAACGCCAGACCGCCAAGCGCACCTTGCACCACGGCCACCACCACCGTGCCTTTCACCGTCGCGCGTGACACGGCAGCGAATTTCACAAACAAATGGTGTTTAACGTGCTGGGATAACGGCAGGGCTTCGAGCGTCAGATTGACCAGGTAAGGGCCGTCTTTGAGCAGGAAGAACAGCAGATACAGCATGACGCCAAAACCCACGGCGAAGTTGAAGGTGCCTTTACCAATCAAAAAGACGCTGCCGGCCAGGTATTGGCCGCCCTTGAGTGCCACTTCGGAAAGCTGTTTCTGTATTTCCGCGGCGCTGTCCAGATTATGCTCCGCCAGAAAATGCCGTGCCCATCCGGGGAGCAATTTCAGGGTGTCGGCAACAATAACCGGGAACTGCGTATTATTGGTCTGCAGCTTGGTGTAAACGACATTCAGTTCAATCGCCAATGAAGAAGCGATGATCGCCAACGGCGTAAAGACGATCAAACAGATCACCGCGAGCGTTATCAATGAAACCAGGCCGTTTCGATCGCCCAGATACTGTTTAAGTTTTTGTTTCACAGGGTGGAAAATCACCGCCAAGATGATAGCCCACAGTACAGATGAGTAGTAGGGACCCAAGACGTCCATAAAAGCAGCGGTAACGATAAAAAGGATCAGAAGAAAGAATCCCTTTGAAATACCTTTAGACATCATACCCGTCCCTCAGATGATAGATTTTGCCGGTGAATCTCGGTATTCACCGGCATTGACACTTCTTGAAGAATAAACCCTATCATCACAAACGGTTAACAGGTAGCGGATTTTATCGGCGAACAGTTAATAAAACTTAATAATAGTGCCTCATAGTATGAGGATATTAAGTTGATGAAACGTCGGTTGGGTAACTTGGCCAGGCAGGCATTGCCTAGGATCTGGTTTTCGACGCTAGCGCCAGTGCCAGCATGCTGCCCAGTACCGCGGCGGCCAGTACCATACCTGCGGGCGCAGACCAACCGGCGTAGGCGACAAGGCTGCTCAACACGATGGGGCCGAGCACCTGCCCGAGATAAATGCCTTGCATCACCAACCCCAGGCTCAGGGGGATCAGCGTAGGCTCGGGTGCCGCCGCCGGAGTGGCCGCAAGGATGGTGGCGGGCATCATGCCGCCAATGGCGCTAAACACTAAGCACAGCGGGATAAGCAAAGCGTTCGGCGTAACCGACAGGAAAACACCGGCACCGGCAAACCCCATCAGCAGGCTGACAACGGCGAGCAGGGTTCGGGCCCGCACACCGCGCGAAAGCAGTATGCCAGCGGTAAGATTGCCGAGGATATTGACGGCTATCACCGCTGCGCTGATCCCACCGGCGGCAGCCAGCGTCAGCCCGATGCGCTGCATCAGGAAAATCGGCAGAAAGGCCATCACGGCAAAGAACTGCAGGTTATAGGTGGTAAATATCAAGGCCAGCAGCAGGGGCTGCCGTGCGCGCAGGATGCTGCCAAAGGCCTGACGCAGTTTCAAGGCAACAGCGGAAGACGTGGTGACAACGGCTCGTGGGGTGGTTAACGGTAGCAGCAGCGCTGCCAATAGGGTGAGGATACCGCCGGCGATCCAGCTTTGCTGCCAGTCGCTGAAATGCGGACCGAAAAACAGCGAAACGGCAATCCCCGCGGGCATAAAGGTGCTCCAAATACTGAAGACCAGGTTACGTTTTTGCGGTGAAACTACGCGCGTTAGCACGGTTGGCGCTGAGACCACGACGATGACGAAACCTATCCCTTCAATCGCGCGGGTGACGATCAAACCGGTGAAGTCGTGCTGTGCCGCACCCAGGAAGCTGGCGGCGCTGACGATCACCAACCCCAACGCCAACAAACGCCGGTCGCCCCAACGGCGCACCAGCAGGCCGGCGGCGATGCCACCGAACACGCCGATAAAGGGAAAGGCCGAAATGATCCAGCTCAGCGACTCCAGCGAACGGCCGAATTCGCGTTGCAATTCCGGTAAGGCGATGGTCGCTTTACCCACGTGAAGGGCGACGGCAATACCGGCGAGCACTACATTGACGATAGCCGGCCACCGGGTGGTCGGGGTATCGAGGGTTGCGTTCAGCGTTTCAGGTTTGATGGCGGACATGGCGGTCTCCAGCGACGATAAAGACCAGACTATGCTCCCAGGCACGACGGGCGGCAGTTCAATTATGGCTCTGTTTGCCGCTGAAACCGCATATTTCGAGCTTTCTTGCTGAGGCCTGTTTCCACCGTTGCCACCTTATTACAGGATCCTTTGGCGGCCCGGCATCTCGGTAAAGGCTTTTGGCAATGATCGTTATCATTGAACATCAATGCCACTCTGGGTAACACTGATGGCAACATCCAAGGAGAGAACATGTACAGCGACAACGAGAAAAAATTTTATATCATCCTGAACCGCAACCACGAACCGGCCACCTTATTTAACGCTTCCTGCCATTTAACCGCCGGCATTACCGATCTGATCGAACAGCGTGAGTTCCACCATTATCCCAGCGCTATCGAAGGCGTAAGCGCCAATATGAGCCATTATCCGATCGTGATCCTGCAGGCGAAAAACAGCAGCCAGCTCAGCAATCTGATGCTCAAATGCAAGGAGGAAGGGGTGTTAGCCAACTTCTTTACCACCACCATGCTGTCCCATTCCGCAGAGCAACAAATTGCCGACACCGCCAATACCGAGTATGACAAGCTGGAGTTCGTTGCGGTGGCGCTGTACGGGGATAGCGAACAACTTAAGCCGCTGACGAAGAAATTCTCCGTTTACCGTTGAGGCTTCCCTCCGCGCTGGGTGATTAACGCGCCCGATCACATAAACTCCGCATCGGCTTTCTTTCAACCTGCCTGCCATGATAGTTTCTATCAAAATAGTGATGGGAATGATTATGGCAGGCAAAAAAACGACGCTGGCAGCCATCGCCAGAGAGGCGCACGTCGGTGTCGCGACGGTTGATCGAGTGATCAACCAACGCGCGCCGGTGCGGCCGGAAACGGAGCGTAAAGTCATAGCCGCGGCACAAAAGCTGGGTTTTGCGCTGGAGAAATCCCACCGACTGTTTGAAGCCGCCAGACAGCCTGCCGTGCGCCTCAAAATGGGTTTTATCCTGCTGAAAAAGGAGCATTCATTCTACTCGCAGCTGGCGGAAAGCTTGCTGGAGCAGGCTATGCCTTATCACGATCGCGAGAGTCCGCCGCAGTTTATTTTTCATGATATTAGCGCGGTCAGCGATACCGCCGCCGCCATTACGCAGTTAAGCCAGAGCGTGGATGTTATCGGGGTGCTTGCGCTGGATAATCCGATGATCCGCTATGCGGTTGAAGAAGCCACTCGCCAGGGCGTGAAGGTGTTCACGCTGCTGTCCGATCTGTCGGTACACTGCCGCGCCGGTTATATCGGGTTGGACAATCAACAGGCCGGCCGTACGGCCGCCTGGGCAGTGGAGCGCCTGTGCCGGCGGCAGGGCGAAGTGGGGGTGATCATCGGTGACAACCGCTTTCAGTGTCAGGAAACCTGTGAAAGCAGCTTCCGTTCCTATCTGCGTGAGCATTTAAGTACGCATCGGGTGCTTGAGCCGGTCCGCGGCCATGAACAGGCCGAAAGTGCCAGGCAAGTGACTCACGACCTGCTGGAGCAGCATCCTAACCTGGTCGCCCTGTATGCGCCCTGCGGCGGCGTGGAGGGGATCATTGCCGCATTGCGTGAGAGCGGCAGGCAGCATGAGATCATGCTGATTTGTCATGGCCCGGTTGAGGGGGGCGAGATGGCGTTGATCGAGGGCACTTTGGATCTGATGTTGAGGCACAGGATCCAGGAGTTCGCTGCCTCGATCGTCAACACCTTTATTTCCGCCGCCAGCGGCGACGTTTCCGGGTTCATCCACTGCATCAACCGTTTTGATCTGATCACCAAAGAAAATATCTGATTATCGGCTCCCGGCCTGGGAGCCAATTCCCTTGCTAAAAATACCGCACTCCCGTGAGGTCACGGCCTGCCTATGTTTGATAGAAAAATATCATTTTATCTATCAAAAATAACGCGATCTTCATCAAAAAATGAAAATTCCATCATTGTTGATTTTGAAATTTTTGTTTGATACTGGCGCTACGCCCACCACGAAACGGAATGAAAAATGATCTTGCCTATTGCCAATGCTCCCTGCAGCTGGGGAGTGGATGATCCCAAAAATCCTGACCTACCGCCTTATAGCAAAGTGCTGCAGGAAGCGAGCGCAGCAGGTTATCGCAGCATTGAATTGGGGCCCTGGAGCTATCTGCCCACCGATGCTGTGACCTTGATCGCGGAGTTGCAACGGCACTCGCTGTCGCTGGTGGCCGGCACCCTATTTGACGATCTGGTCAGCGAACAGAACTTTGAGCATATCCTGGCGCTGACTCACAACATTTGCCGCAGTTTGTCGCAGGCGCCCAAGGCGCAGCCCATTAACGAAGGCTATTTCTCACCGCCGTATCTGGTGATCATCGATTTCGGCAATCCGCAACGGGCCAGATTTGCCGGGCAATCAAAGCAGGCACCGCGGCTGGAGCCCGCCGATTGGAACCGGATGATCGGCCATATCATTACCGTCAGCGAGATTGCCTGGCGGGAATATGGGGTACGGCCGGTGGTACACCCGCACGCCGGGGGCTGTATTGAATTCGCTGATGAACTAGAACTGTTGGCCGCGCAAATCCCGCACCACACTGCGGGATTGTGTCTGGATACCGGACATCTGTACTACTCCGGCATGGATCCGGTCACCTGGCTCGAGCGCTACTTCTCCCGGATTGATTATCTGCATTTCAAAGACGTTAACCCGCAGGTGTTCCGCAATCTGTTGGATCGCGGGCTGGATTTCTTTAGCGCCTGCGCGCAAGGGGTTATGTGCCCGCTGGGGAAGGGCGCGATTGATTACCCAGCCGTGCGCGATTTATTGGCTGCACGAGGCTATCAGGGGTGGATCACCATTGAGCAGGAACGGGATCCGCGTCAGGTGGAAGGCAGCCTGCGCGACGTAACGGAAAGCCTCACCTATTTACGAAACGTCGGTTTTTAATCAGGAGCAACAAGATGATTAACGGTATTAAGCCTCTGGAAAGATCGCTTCGCTGGGGCATGGTCGGCGGCGGCGGCACCAGCCAAATCGGTTATATCCACCGTTCGGCCGCATTGCGCGACGGCGCTTTCACCTTGCTGGCCGGCGCGTTTGACATTGACGAATCGCGCGGGCGCAGCTTTGGGCAAAGCCTGGGCGTGGCTGCGGAGCGCTGTTATCCGGATTACGCCACGTTATTCCGTGAAGAGGCCGCCAGGGCGGACGGCATAGAGGCGGTTTCCATCGCTACGCCAAACAATACCCATTTCGCTCTTTGCCAGGCGGCGCTGGCAGCCGGTCTGCACGTGGTGTGCGAAAAACCCCTGTGCTTCACCGCGCAGGAGGCGCAATCCCTGGTGGAGCTGAGCCAAAAGCAGCAAAAAATTATCGGGGTCACCTACGGTTATGCCGGGCATCAACTGATCCTCCAGGCGCGCCAGATGATTGCCGATGGCCAACTGGGTGAGATCCGCATCATCAACATGCAGTTTTCCCACGGGTTCCACGCCGCGCCGGTGGAACAAGACAATCCCAGCACGCGCTGGCGGGTGGATCCGCGATTTGTCGGCCCCAGCTATGTTCTGGGCGATTTGGCTACCCATCCGCTGTTCCTGGCGGAAACCATGGTGCCGCAGTTGAAGATCAAACGGCTAATGTGCAGCCGCCAGAGCTTCGTCAAAACCCGTGCGCCGCTGGAAGACAATGCCTATGTGTTGATGGAGTACGACAACGGCGCGGTTGGCTCAATGTGGTGTTCGGCCGTCAACAGCGGCTCTATGCATGGCCAAAAGGTGCGCATTGTGGGTGAAAAGGCCAGCCTGGAGTGGTGGGACGAGCAGCCTAACCAATTGCGTTTTGAAGTGCAGGGCGAACCGGTGCGAATCCTGGAGCGCGGCATGTCCTACCTTGATCCTATGGCCTTGGCGGACGATCGCATCGGCGGCGGTCATTGCGAAGGGCTGTTCGAGGCCTGGTCAAATCTTTACAGGCGTTTTGCGCTGGCGATGGACGCTACCGACCGGCGCGACGAGGCGTTTCTGACCGACTTTTGGTACCCCGACGTGCATGCCGGAGCGATGGGCGTGCGTTGGGTAGAAAACTGCGTGCGTTCTGCCGATGCCGGTGCCAGTTGGGTAGAGTTTGGGTAATCATTTCGACGGGCGTAATTTTCTGCCAGATTGATTTACCGGCAACTTTTCCTCAGTGGCAATGGGGGATTCTGTGGTTCGCTTCATTAGATAAAACTTTAAATTCTGTTAAGTTACTTATTAGCGTAATCACAAGGAGAGAACGATGTTAGAGCAATATTACCCGGCCACCATGAGTTCCAAACCCATCACGGACGATCAGCATAAAAGGTTGGTAGCGGTGCAAGCGGCGCTGGAGCTGATCAAGGCGACCTTGTCCGACACCAATGACGGCAACGGCGTAGACTTCCAGCTTAAGGCTGCCGAAAAGCACGTTGGTCCGCTGGCCGATGCCATTCAGGAAGCGCTGAAGTAAATCTTCGTGCTGATGTTCAACCGCCCAAGTGAAGTGAACCCCATTTATTGGACACTTTGCGTGGCGGCTAACATGGCCTGAGTCCGGTACTGTACCGGGCTTAGACCGTTTAGTTTTACCTTGATGCGTTCGTTGTTGTA
>NZ_JACJFQ010000022.1:0-89559 GCF_014164835.1 Serratia sp. OS31
GGTAATCATAGCAAATTTTTACAAACTCGGAGAAATATAATTATTTTTTCTAAATGTTATTTTATTTTTCAAAATGAGATTTGATATTATCTTTGCACCAATTATTCAAAGATAAAAAAAGGGGCGCAACCCAGCAGGTTGCGCCCCTTTTTGCCGCCTGGGCTATCAGGCTTTAGCCAGATGCGCCGGCTCGAATGTTTCTTCTTCCTGCGCCACCGCTTTCGGTGCCTTGATGAACAAGGTGATAATCAGGGAAGCGATGGACAGCACGCCAATCACCATAAAGGTCGCGTGGAAGCCGCCGAAGTATTTGGCGACAAATGACCCCGCCAGCGCGCCCAAACCGAAGCCTTGATAGATGATGCCGTAGTTTTTGCTGTGGTTTTTCAGGCCGAAGAAGTCACCGACAATCGCTGGGAACACGGTGATGTTGCCACCGAAGCAGAAGGCGACTGCGCCGACGCAGATAAAGAACAGGGTGTGGTTCAGCGTGAGGAAGCTCAGAGCCACAATCGCCAGCACGGTAACCAGCATGGTGAAGCTGATGACGCGCATACGGCCCACTTTGTCAGACAGCGTGCCCAGGATGATACGGCCTGCGGTGTTGAAGATAGCGACGGCAGACACGGTATTGGCGGCGGTAGCCAAATCCATCCCGGCCAGCTGTACGCCCATGTCTTTCACGATACCAATCAGGTACAAACCGCTCATGCAGGCAGCGAAGAAAATCATGAACAGCAGGTAGGCTTCTTTGGTCGCCAGCATCTGGCGTACGCTGAAGTCGTTGCCCAGGTTACCCGCGCTTTGTTGTGCAGATTGGCTTGCCAGTACGGGTTCTTTCAGCAGCAGGGAGCCCAGAACAATCAGCGCCATAACAATGGCACCCCAGTAGAAGAAGGCACTGGAGACGCCCACGTCGGCAATCAGCGCGGCGTTGACGTATTTGAACAACAGGCTGCCGCTACCGAACGCCCCGACCGAAATACCAGAGATTAAGCCTTTGTTGGCCGGGAACCATTTGATCAGGTTGGACAGGGTAGAGATATAGGCGATACCTACCGCGAAACCGACCACTACGCCGGCCAGCAGGTAAATCATGTCCAGCGAGCTGACGTAGGCGCTGGCAATCAGTCCCAGACCCACCAGGATACCGGAGAACAGCGTCAGGTTACGGATGCCGAAGCGTTCCTGCAGTTTGCCGGCAAACAGGGTGGCGAAGGCCAGGAAGAAGCTGGTGATGGAGAAGGTGGTGGCGACGTCACCGAGGCCCCAGTGGAACTTGTCGACCAGCGGCTGGTTGAACAGGCTCCAGGTATAGATAGTGCCGAGACCCATCTGGCAGATGATGGTACCCAGAACGATTAAGCTGCGATTTACCGGTTTGGTGTTCATGGCCGGTCTCCTTCCTGTGTGTGTATTGCCGGGCGGTCAGCCGTTGGCGAGATTTGCGGTAGCGTCTGTTGCCCCGCGGTATGGGCTTATTATAAGGCTGGTACTACCACTCGGCGGCGGATCGGGAATGAGTTGCACAGGGGGAGGAATGAAATGCATCAGCAAGCGCATGAGTTGCCGTTTTAGGGGGTAAAAGGGGATGAAATGCAGCTGATGCCACGTGATCTACATCAAGAATATCAGCGATTTATTGTAAATCATCGGTGCAAAATTGTGGGTAAATTGTGAAGGATGTGTGCGAATGGCGTAAATGGGCACTGTTCCTATAGAGCGGCGGCGGGCACAGGCCTATGTTAGCGGTGAACGGACGGGTTCCGCTTTGCAGGAGTCGTTAAGATGAAAAAAATACTGTTGTTACTGGCCGCACTGCTGTCGCTGCCGTTAGTGAGCCATGCGGACGTGTCCATCGGTGTGAATGTGCCGGGGCTTTCGTTGCATATCGGCGATCGCGATAATCGCGGTCACTATTGGGACGGCGGTCGTTGGCGCGATCCGCGCTGGTGGGCTGAACACCGGGGCTATGAGCGTCCACGCGGTTATTACTATGGTCCGCCACCACGGGTGATCTATTACGGTCCGCCACGGCGTGAATGGCGCGATCGCCCGCATTACCGCATGCCACCTCCGCCGCCGCCAGGCTATTACTACGGGCCGGGCCCGCGCTGGTAGCCTCTGACGATTAAAGGCGCATCAGCTGGCGAAACTCTTTAACCTTGCTGCGGCTGACCGGCACTTCAAAATCGAGGTCACTCAGCCGCAGAATATAGGTGTTGTTGAACCAGGGGACGATCTCGCGAATTTTTGACAGGTTGACGCAGTAGGAACGGTGGCAGCGGAAGAAATGTTCCTCGGGCAGGCGGCCGTAAAATTCGGTGATGTTCATCGGCATCACAAACTCTTCGCGTCGGGTGTAAACCCGCGTCACTTTCTCATCGGCGGCGGCATAGTAAATGTCGTTGATGTCGGTAACGATAATCCGTTCGTCTTTGATCAGGTTAATGCTGTGGCTGCTGCGGTTCGGCGCGCTGGCCTGTTCCGGCAGGGGGGCCGGGCGGCTGTGCAGCGCCTCCAGCTTTTGCAGCATGGTGACGATGCGCGCTTCGTGATAAGGCTTGAGGATGTAGTCAAACGCTTCGATTTCGAACGCTTCCACCGCATGTTCTTTATAGGCGGTGATAAACACTATCGAAGGTCGGTGCGCAAATTTGCTGATGTTTTGCGCCAGCAGTACGCCGTCCAGCGACGGAATATTGATGTCGAGGAAAATGGCATCGACCTGATGGTTTTGTAGGTATTTCAGCACGTCCAGCCCGTCATCGAAGGTGGCTTCGATAACGATATTGCTGTGTTTCTTGATCAGATAGCTGAGCTCCTCCTGAGCGAGAAACTCGTCTTCGACAATAATGGCTTTCATGATGGCTCTCCGGCTGGCAGCGCGCTGTTATCCACCGGCAGTTTGCCGCCGTTTTTACTGATGTAAAAGGCAATCTCGGTGCCGGGTTCCAGACGGCGAATTCGCAACCCTTCGCCGTACAGCAGGGAGACGCGATGATGCACGTTCAGCAGGCCGATATTGTGCCCAGGCATCTCATTGCGTGCGACGCGTTCTATCACCTGCGGGTCGATACCGTGACCGGTATCCTTGACCGAAATCCTGACCCGATCGCCCTGATCTTTCACCGCAATCACCACTACCCCTTTGCCCTTGCACGGTTGAATGCCGTGCACAATGGCGTTCTCGACCAGCGGCTGGATCAGCAGGCTGGGAATACGCACCGAGATGTCGTCATCGATATCATAGATCACCGTCAGCTTGGCGCCGAAACGAGCCTGTTCGATGGCGATATAATCCTGAATCTGGTGCAGCTCCTTACGGATGTCGATCAGTTCGTCGTTCAGCTCCAAATTATAACGCAGGTAGCGCGACAGGTTGATAATCAGCTGGCGAGCGGTGTCCGGATTGATGCGGATAGAGGACGAAATGGCGTTCAAGGCGTTGAACAGGAAATGGGGATTAATCTTGCTCTGCAGGGCGCGCATTTCCGCCTTGTCCGCCATTTGGCGCAGATGTTCAATACGCGAGACCTCCATTTGGGTGGAGATGATCTGCGACAGACCGACCGCCATCACCTTCAGCGTATTGGTGATCTGGTGGGCGTGGCAGTAGTAAATTTTCAGCGCGCCGGTCACTTCTCCCTTTTCCCACAGTGGGATCACCAACTGCGAGTGGATCTGCGGCGTGGCCGGGTTTTCCAGGTTGTTTTTGATGATGATCTTGCCGTGCCGGATACTTTCGCGGGTGACGCGGCTCAGTCCTTCACGCCCAATGGGGTAGGCCTCTTCACCCACGCCGACATAGGCCAGCACCTGGTGGGTATCCGTGATGGCCACCGCATCGGCCTGAATGTCATGACGAATGATGTCGCAAATGGTGGCCAGCGTTTCGCTGTTGATATTACGGAAATAGGGCAGCGTTTTGCGGGCAATATCCAGCGCCAGCTTGGCTTGTCGCGCGGCGATCACTTCTTTTTCGTCTTCTACGCTCTGCACCAGCAGCACGATCAGACCGATGCACACCGTGCCGAGGATCATCGGCAGGGCAATTTTGGAGACGATATCCAGCCCCAGCTCGGTCGGCTTGGCCCACAGCACGATCAACAGCATGGTCAGGCATTCACACAGCATGCCGCCGACGATCCCGGCGCGCCAGCGCTGCTCTTTCTTCACCTTCAGGTTGATATAGCCGGCGCTGATACCGGCAATGATGCTGGTGATCAGGCAGGGAACCGAGGTGATGCCATCGATATCAATCAGGTAGCGGTGCACCCCGGCGATAATGCCCGTGATTATCCCTACCCAGGGGCCGAACAGGATGCCGCCGGCCATGATGGCGATCACCCGCACGTTGACCAGCGAGCCTTCCACGTTGACGCCTGAATAGGTGCTGAACAGCGCAAACAGCGAGAAAATGGCGGTGACCATGCCCAGTTCAAGCGGCGTATGGTCCTCTTTTTGCAGCAACTGGCGGAACAACCGGGTGCGGGTGAGAAAAAACAGGCAGATCAGCATCAGCGCTGCGCGATCGAATACCGCTAACAGCATTTCAAAAAAAGGGTGCACGACGGGCTCTCGCTGCGGCGGAAAGATAGGGCGGAGTATATCACAGCGAATTGGCCCCGTGGCGGCCGGCGGCGCACCACGGGGGCGGGGTTATTTGATGCCTAACTGTTCTTTGCCGAGCGGGGTCAACAGGTCGACCGTGGCGCGCCCTTCGAAATCCACTTCGAAATCATCAGGGGCGAAGTCCGGCGGTGTCTTACCGCTGATAAAACTGGGCAACTGGCGTTGCAGGTAGGCGTCGTTTTTCTCGCAGCCGGGCGCGGCGGCGATGTACATCACGTTGCTGTCGAACTCGCCGTTATGCTCGTTTTCCACCGCATGGATCACGTCGCAGTGCCAGAATACCGTATCGCCCGGCTCCAAATCGGGAATAGGGGAAATCCCACTTAATAAAAGGGGATGCCATTTTTCGGAGATCGACAGCGCACGGCCTGGGGCGGCATCGCACAGATCGTCGTCAGCGACGTCATCCTGCAGCGCACGCAACAGTACGTAGGCCATGGCGTTGGCGATCGGCACCAGATTCAGCGTGCCGGCGTGAGTCCGCTGCGGCGTTAATGCCGTCCAGCCCTGGAAGGTACGGAACATCGAGCATACCGCCGGTGACGCGATTTCACGCACTTCGGTGCGACCGTCGGCGGCAAAGGGATCGTAAGCCTGCCAGTTGCCGGAGAACACGTGACGATAGACGTAACGGAAATTCTCATCCAGCCAGCGTTCGATGGTACCGCTGTCTACGTGCGGTGACAGCCCGAGCGAAGAGGAGTTTGGCGGCCGGCGGCGGGTGCGATCGGCATAGGTGGTGACGCGCATGGGGTCAAAGTGCTGTTTGCCGTTACTCTCGGTTTCCCACAGGCTGTTGAGGAACACTTGCACCGCGTGCATGCGCGCGTCCTGGCGTGCTTCCACCTGCGGTTTTGACCAGTAAATGCCGTAGATTTGCGGTTTGCTGGCGGCCAGTTTACCGAAGTAGTTATCTTCGGCAGCCCCTTTCAGGCGTTCTACGAAGTTGTTGCGCTCGAGATAATTGCCGACTTCCTGGTTCCAGGCTTCGGCTTTATCGCGCGGGAATACGCCGCGGATGGCGCAGGCGCCACGTTGTTTGATCAAGGCTTTTTGCTGCTCGCTGACGCGTTGCTGCAGAATATCTTCGGCATCGATTTGCGGGACCGGGTTCTGACCGGCGGCCAGTTCCTGACGAATCTGCTCGACCTGCTGACGGATGTTGTCTTCCAGCGCCAGGAAGGTTTCGCGATAATTTGGCAAAGCCTGTCGCAATTGCCGTTTGACGGTGGTAATGGCGCTTGGAATATCGTCAATGAGTAAGGAAGCCATGGTGTTCTCCTCGCGCTGCCGGCAGGCAACGACGGACGGTTGTAGGGGACCGGGTAAGGCGTTATGGTTTTGTTGTTTTAACGTTAATGATTATCTGGATTTAATAGAGGAAAATAAAGGGATATCTTTCATTCGTAACTTCCTCATTTTCGTTTTTCGGAGATTTTAAATGAAACTGGTCACTGAACGTTTGACCCTGCAGTCGATAACGGCCGACGATTGGCCGCTGTTTCTGCGCTTGTATCAGGATCCCGAGGTAATTCGCTATATCGCCGATCCGCTCAGTGAAGCAGAAATCCGCACGCGTTTTGAGGCGAGACTCCCCGCCTGGGACAAATATGGGGAGCAGTGGCTGTGCCTGGTGATGTGCGAAAAGGCCAGTGGAGAAGTGGTAGGGATGACCGGTTTTCGTCCGCAGTGGTTACCTTACCAACAGGCGGAAGTGGGGTATGGCAGCTTGCCGTCCGGGCAGGGCAAGGGCTACGGCAAGGAGTCGTTGCGGGCGGTGCTGGATTTCGCTTTTAACGCCTGCGATTTCCATAAGCTGACGGCCACCGTGACCGAAGGCAATATCGCCTCGCGCCGACTGCTGGAGTCATGCGGTTTCTTGCTGGAGGGGACGCTGCGCGATAACTACCGGCTGGCGGGACAATGGCGCGATGACTGGCAGTTCGGGCTGCTGGCGAGGGAGTTCAGGGCCGATAAATAAAAATATTGCACGGGGTATCGACAAGCCTGCCGGGGCTGCGATATGTTCAATATCCGGTCAATCGACAGATTGGCCAGCGTCGCTCGGATGGTCCGGGCGCTAACGTCACTTTGAGGTCCCTATGGCTGATAATAGTCCGCAACGCCGTTTCACGCGTATTGAACGTCTCCCCCCTTACGTATTCAACATCACCGCCGAACTTAAGATGGCTGCACGCCGTCGCGGCGAGGATATTATCGATTTCAGCATGGGCAACCCCGATGGGCCGACGCCGCCGCACATTGTGGAAAAACTCTGCACCGTTGCGCAGCGTGACGACACCCACGGCTATTCCACCTCGCGCGGTATCCCGCGTTTGCGCCGTGCGATTTCACGCTGGTATGCCGACCGCTACCAGGTGGAGATCGATCCCGAAACCGAAGCCATTGTCACCATTGGTTCGAAAGAAGGCCTGGCGCACCTGATGCTGGCGACGCTCGATCATGGCGATACCGTGCTGGTGCCGAACCCGAGTTACCCGATCCATATTTACGGTGCGGTAATCGCCGGCGCGCAGGTGCGCTCTGTGCCGCTGGTGGACGGCGTGGATTTCTTTGGTGAGCTGGAGCGCGCCATTCGAGAAACCATTCCGCGTCCGAAAATGATGATCCTTGGTTTCCCGTCAAACCCGACAGCCCAGTGCGTTGAACTGGACTTCTTCGAACGCGTGGTGGCGCTGGCCAAGCAATACGACGTGCTGGTGATCCACGATCTGGCTTATGCCGACATCGTTTATGACGGCTGGAAAGCACCGTCGATCATGCAGGTGCCCGGTGCCAAAGATATCGCGGTAGAATTTTTCACCCTGTCGAAAAGCTACAACATGGCGGGGTGGCGTATCGGCTTTATGGTCGGCAACCCGGAGCTGGTCAACGCACTGTCACGCATCAAGAGCTATCACGACTACGGGACCTTTACCCCGCTGCAGGTCGCCGCGATTGCGGCGCTGGAAGGCGACCAGCAGTGCGTGCTGGATATTGCAGAACAGTATCGCCAGCGCCGTAACGTGCTGGTCAAAGGGCTGCATGAGGCGGGCTGGATGGTGGAGAATCCGAAAGCGTCGATGTACGTTTGGGCCAAGATCCCTGAGCCTTATGCGCACCTCGGTTCGCTGGAGTTTGCCAAACGCCTGTTGGCGGAGGCCAAGGTTTGTGTATCACCGGGCATCGGCTTTGGTGATTACGGCGACACCCACGTGCGTTTTGCGCTGATTGAAAATCAGGATCGTATCCGCCAGGCGGTTCGCGGCATCAAAGCGATGTTCCGCGCCGACGGGCTGATCAAGCCGGCCAAGAGCAGCCCCCCGACCGCGACCAGGTAATGCCTTCAGGCCGGTGCATTCGCTCCGGCCTTTTTTCTCTCCGCTAAGGTTTTCTTCATTATTTACCCACTATGCTCCAATAAGATTTTCTTTATTTATTTGGAAACCGGTATGGGTAATCGCTACGCAAGATCGCAAATTGTTTTGCACTGGCTGACGCTGCTGATGGTGATCCTCACCTATGCGGCAATGCTGCTGAAAAATTCGGTACCGGATGATTTGGCGTCGCTGGTAAAAAACCTGCATTTTAACTTCGGCCTGACGGTCTTTCTGCTGATGTTCATTCGGCTGGGGTTGCGTCGGCGTTATGCTGCGCCGGCAACCACGCCGCCGCTGGAAGAGTGGCAGGAATGGGGCGCCAGAATCTTTCACGCGCTGCTCTATCTGCTGTTTCTCATCTTGCCTATATTGGGTGTATTGACGCTGGCGTATGGGGGAAAAGAGTGGGTATTGCTGGGGTGGCAAGTTCCTCAGTTCGTCACGCCGGATCCGTTGCTGCGTCGGATAATCAAAAGCACGCATGAGACTCTGGCCAACACCGGTTACTTTATTATTGGTGCGCACGCGTTGGCGGCGCTGTACCACCACTATCTGCGCAAGGACGATACCCTGCGCCGCATGATGCCGGGGAAATAGCCGGGGGAGCAGAAACAACAAAGGGGCGCTGGTGCGCCCCTAAGATGGCTGACAAAGTCCTTTGTACTTAAACGTTATGTTCAGTGTGCTAATAAAAACAAAGGATGATGTCTTCAGATTTACCCCAAACATCCGAAAATCCCATTTTTCGGGTGTTTGTCATCAAACTAAGGGGCGCGGGTGCGCCCCTTTATCTAGATTCCCGGTCATGCCTTGGTTATGCAACCATCAGCATAAAGGTGCCAATCCATGTCACCAACATGAATGAAACGCCCATAACAAAATATTTCACTGAACAACTCCCGTTTGGAGTCCCTCGCAAGCCAATGATCCCGATTGTTGTGCTGAGTGTTTTGTGGGTAACTCAAGGCTAACAGGCGGATCCTTCAAGAGGAAGAACAACGTCCTTGGCCATGGATTACCCGGTTGTCGCGCTTCATAGTCCTTGAGGTAAAACATGAACCACGACAGGATCGGCGCTAATGTACTCCCATTGCCAGCCTGATTACAATACTGTGTTTTTGATCACATTTTTTGGCGATTTCTTAACCAGCGCTGACTGTTTTTAAACGATTTTTATTTACCTTTTTTATCAGGCAAAAGAGGATTAGCCCGCTGACGCGGGCCTTATAATTATGCTTGCTGTGATGTTATGAAAAGGGATCAGGCGACGGCGTTGGCGCCGGTCAGCAGGATGACCCAGAAGACAAGGCACGACAGCAGAATAACGGTCCAGATATTGCGGCGACTCCACTCCATTTTTAGCCTTCACTTTTTGCTTTTGGTGATTCGGTAACGAACACATCGGCGAAAAGTGAAGAATATTTAGCCCCCGACAAAAATATTTTTCTTAACCCCGGCGAACTTCTGCTACCGAGGTCTGGATTTCATAGCCCAACAGGTAAAGCGCCTGTTCCAGTGCTTCCACCTTTGAGGCATAGGCCACATCCAGCAGGCGATCCATTTGGCCGGCGTTAAAGCCCAGTTTGCGCGCCAGATCGGCTTTGGAGGTGGCACCGGCCAGCATAATGTTATGCAGTTCGAGTTTTAGCTTCACCAGCACCGGCAGGTGGATAGCCAATTCATCCGGCAGAGCCGGGGAAGGGGCAGGCACCGGGCGGCCTTCTTCCATTTCCATGGCGATGGCAAGCAGCAGGCTTTCCTGCGCTTCCAGCTCGATATCTTCACGTTTATAGCAGGCGGCCTGTTGTTCAGGAAAATCGCGAAAGTGAATCTGCCAGGCGTCGCTTTCGTTATCGAAGGCGTAATGGGCGGGGTAGTGACAAGACATGGCATTTCCTGTTTGGGCCGGGAGAGATGCGGCATTGTGACCGCTTGCCCCGCAGATAGCCAGCGGCGACGCGCCTAACCGGTCCTCCGTGTCCGAAACCCTGAAGGAAGCAGCAGTGCGCACAGCAGCCCAAACAGGCTGATCAGGATAAGCCAGCGTTCGACAGGGCCGGGATGGTAGTTATTCACCACGCTGAGCCCATACAGCACCAGAGCCAGCGGCCAACCGAGCGTGCCGATGTCGTTGAACCGAAAAGCGGTATGGGCGACAAACCAAAGGGTTAACCCTATCCACCACAGCGACCACAGCATAATGCACAGCAGGTAGACAAATACCGCAAAAAACTCGCCGATATCGCTGTGTGCGTAAACACGAAACCGGTTTTCATCCAGATAGGGGGACAGACAGGACAACAGGGTCAGGCCGGCGGCGAAAATAAGCACGGAGAATGCATAAGTTCGGCGAGCAATGCGTCTTTGAAAGGTGTTTTTAGCGATCTGTCCGAGAGAGTCCAAAATTGCATTCCGTTGTATCAGTGATTGCCGACGGGGTGAGCCGCTAAAAAAGGGCAGTGTAGGGAGGCTTTGCGTCGAGTCAAGATGAGAGTCTATGTCATTTAATCAAGGTTTAGGTTTTTGCCGGTGCCGCTGGCTTACCCTAAGTGGTGCTTTGTTTCTGTGCTGTTCATCACATTTTAAAACGCTTTGTCTCGCGGCCCGCTGATGAGCGACATAATCCAGTTTGTTCGCACCCGACAATGGATTAACATAACCTACACTTATCACTGGCCTGGCTTATATGGATATCCGATGCGTCATTTAGTTGTTCTTCTCCCCCTGCTTACCTTACTGACTGCCTGTAGCAGCGGGCCGAAGTCGACCCCGGCCGTGCCTCAGGACAACGCCGTAAAAGGAGGATTCCTGTTGACGCCGGCGCATTCCGGTCAGCCGTTGGGCGGCGATTTCGCCAATAACCCGAACACCGCCCGCTTTATCGATAAAATGGTGCGGGAGCACGGTTTCGATCGTCAGCAATTGCATGACGTACTGGCGCAGGCCCGTCGGCTGGATTCCGTGCTGCGGCTGATGGATCGCCAGGCGCCGACGCCAAGCACCCAGGGACCGACCGGACCAAACGGCTCCTGGTTGCGTTATCGTAATAAATTCATCACCCCGGACAACGTGCAAAACGGCGTGCAGTTCTGGAATCAATATCAGGACGCGTTGCAGCGCGCCTATCAGGTCTACGGCGTGCCGCCGGAGATCATTGTCGGCATTATCGGCGTTGAAACCCGTTGGGGCCGCGTGATGGGTAAAACCCGCATTATCGATGCGCTGGCGACGCTGGCCTTCGACTATCCGCGTCGCGCCGACTACTTTGCCGGCGAGTTGGAAACCTTCTTGCTGATGTCGCGCACCGAAGGGGATGACCCGCTGGAGCTGCGCGGTTCCTTCGCCGGGGCGATGGGCTACGGTCAGTTTATGCCGTCTTCATTCAAGAGCTATGCGGTTGACTTCAACGGTGACGGCCACATCAACCTGTGGGATCCGGTGGATGCCATCGGCAGCGTTGCCAACTACTTTAAAGCACACGGTTGGGCCAAGGGCGAACCCGTGGCGATACAGGCAAATGGCCAGGCGCCAGGGTTGGAAAATGGGTTTAAAACCCGCTATTCCGTTGCCAGTTTGGCGGAGGCCGGGTTGAGCCCGCAAGGGTCGCTGGGCGACAATCAGGAAGCCAGCCTGCTGCGTCTGGATGTTGGCACCGGTTACCAGTATTGGTACGGTCTGCCAAACTTCTACACCATCACTCGCTACAATCACAGCACCCATTATGCGATGGCGGTTTGGCAGTTGGGTGAAGCGGTGGGCCGGTCGGCACGCGGTGGATTCTGATACCTGATCAGCAATGAAAAAGGCCGCGTATGCGGCCTTAGTTAGATGACAAACACCCGAAAAGCGTGGTTTTCGGGTGTTTGGGGAAACCCTGAAGACCGAATCCTTTGTTTCTATGAGCGCACAAAACATAACGTTTAAGAGCAGAGGATTTTGTCAGCAGTCAGAGGCCGCTTAAGCGGCCTTTTTTACGTCGGTGACAATCAGAAATCGTAGCGCAAACGCACCAGCGTCATATCGCCGAGGTTGTCGGTGCTGGACGTCAGTACGTGTTCCACGTCCACACGGAAACCGTAATCAAACTGTACCGTCACGCCAAGACCGTTATCGATACGTTGATAGTTGCGACCGGTTACGTACTCAAGACGGTCACCCATAAAGTACGGCATCACGGATTTCACCGCATATTGGCCTACCGGTACGGTATAACCCGCCAGATATTCAATCCCCCAGGCGTCGCCGGCGAAGTAGTCGTTAACGTTGGCTTTTTTGGTGGTCAGGAAGTTGTTGTACCAACCGCCGCCAAAGGTCAGGGTCCAGTTATCCGGCTTCCAGCTGATCGCCGTACCGACGATGTTCTGATCGTAATCTTTCGAGCCGCTGGTGGAAGGATTACGCATCTCGGCGCGGGTATAGTTCCACGCAGTACCCCAGGTCAGGTCCGGTGTCAGGTGGTAGTCCACGCCCAGTGAGCCGCCGCCCTGACGCTTGTAGCGCAGACCGTTGCCCGGCAAATATTCGCCATCGCTGAACAGGTAAGAGGCATACACATCGGCATCGCCGAAGCTGTTTTTGTACTTCAGCATCTTGCGCGAACGGTAAGAGCCGTCGTAGTCGCCGTTGATGCCGTTGCCGGGTGCCTGGGCCAGCATGTCGTAGTCCCAGATATCGGTTTTGGCACCGACCACGTCGTAGTAAATGCTGTTTTGCTGGCCGAAGGTCAGTTGCCCCCAGGTTTTGCTTTTCAGACCGGTGTACAGCATACGGCGGCTGGTGTCGTTGGCGCCGTCGGCGTAGTGGTTATCCCAGTTGAACAGCGCGGGAATATTGACCCCCAGCTCGTAATAGCTGATCCAGCTAATGTCATCGAACAGGTAGTAATCGGCGGCAAAGCGGAAGCGGGTGCCGCCGTCGAAACCGTTACGTTTGTAAGATCCTTTATCGCCATCACCGGTCATGTTGTTGAACTGTGGGCGGATGCTGCCGCCAACGGTAAAGTTAAGACGGCTCAACGGATCGCCGGCCTGCGGATCCTGCTTCAACAAAGTGATTTCAGCCTGGGCAGCGAAAGAAGCACTGCCAACGACCAGTCCCAGAGCAACAGCCTGAGTTAATGCGCGCAATTTGTGTGTCATTTTTTATCCCTGTTTGTGGATTGCCAATCTCACCGAAACCCTTTGGCATCAGTGAATTGCTCAGGATGATTTCTGAGCGTTTTCATTGTTTTTTGGCGTGAGTAAAGCGGAACGCATATGTAACACAATGTGCGTCACAAAAAGTTACTTTTCTTGCTAATTATTTGGTTTGTTTTTAATCGACTCGTTGCGACAGGAGTGGCGAGTCGTGCGAAAAGTGCTCACTTGATAGGGGGAGGGCGACGTCAATCTTCGGATGAATTCATCTAACACAAAGCTCTATATTTATCACTTGTCAGAGAATGGCATATGCCGTGTAATTTCATCGTAACGAAATATATTTAAATGAATTTTCCGCCTTGTTATTTAACACGGGAAATTTACAAGTCAGATGAAATTGATAAGGGTTGTGGAGGTTATTATGAAAGGATATTTCATGCTGTTAATCGGGCTTTTCTCAATGCCGTTAATGGCGGCTGAATCGCATGTTTGTCAGTCAAAATCTTATGATTATGCCAGTATCGGTGAGATGCGGTTGAGTGATGATACCTTGTTTAACTGTCGCGGCGTCGGCCGTATGACTATTCCGGATTTAGCTAAGCGAGGGTGGAAGGTCATTCATGTGGCGCAACAAACTGAATATACCGAGGATACTGACAGCGACAGTGAAGTGATTAAAATGTACCAGGAAATATTGATTTATAAAGAATAGTTTTTTCTCTTCCCCTCGATATTATTTTTATCACCTGATTATTTTCGGTGAGGGCGGGGTGTATTTATAGCTCAGCGGTTTGCGGGAGACTCGATGAGTGCCAGAAATAATATAGACGGCAAAGCCGGCGCCGCCATGGTGATGATATGTGCCATATGGGGGCTGCAGCAGGTGGCGATCAAGGCAGCCGAACCGGATATTTCCGCCGTACTGCAGATCGCCATCAGGTCGGGGATTGCCGCTTTGGCGGTCTATCTTCTGGCGCGTTTTAAAGGCGAGAAGTTTTTATTAGATCCCCGCACGCTGTTAGCCGGTTTCGGCGTTGGGTTGTCGTTCGCGCTGGAGTTCTTTTTCGTCTCTGAAGGCTTGCGCTATACCAGCGCCTCGCACATGGCGGTCTTTCTGTACACGGCCCCCCTTTTTTCTGCCATAGGGCTGCATTTTTTCATCAGGCATGAGCGCTTGTCGGCTGTGCAATGGGCCGGTATTGCCATCGCTTTTGGCGGCGTTGTACTTGCTATCTCCGGCATGGGCGAGAGTTCTGAGGGAGTGAATCAGCTGCGCGGCGATATTTATGGCCTGCTGGCGGGATTATCCTGGGGCGGCTCTACTATTCTCATTCGAACTACCGGTCTGGCGAATTGCTCGTCAAAGCAGACCCTGCTGTTCCAGCTGACGGGCGCCTGCATTGTGCTATCCCTGTTGGCGATGATTATGCCAAACGTGCATTTCACGCTGAGTTCCGTGGCCTGGAGCAGTTTGGTATTCCAAACGGTTATCGTCTCATTTATCAGTTACTTGATTTGGTTCTCTCTGCTGCGTCATTACCAGGCGTCTTCGTTGGGTATCCTGACTTTTATGACGCCTATATTTGGCATCCTGGCCGGCGTGGTGATTTTGGGAGAACCCCTGCAGATCGAATTCGTATTAGGTTCAGTGCTGATCGTTTTGGGGCTTATTGTCGTGAGCTGCTCATATTTGTTTTATTTTACCAGAAGGATTGCACCAAAAATATAAACTATGGACGTTGATATTCATACCTATCAGATAAACTGTGAAAGCCAGTTCATTATTACTGTACAAGTGTCAAAATATGCCTGGGGTTATCCTTTGATCACCTTAAGCGATAATGGTGATTTCTTTGTGGTGAAAAATACGAAACGGGGGAAATTATCAAACCAAACTCCGGTTGAAATAATAAACTTTGCTAATAACTATGCTGTGGTGTGGGATAACAGCCGCAAGCATATTTATTATTCAAAGGCCGGACGATTGTACAGCTGTGCGCTTGAGTTTTCGTATACTCCGAAAAAATGGTGATCATTTCGATCTTTTCGCCTTTGGCCCCTCAGACCAGAGGGGTTATTTTCATCATCCATTCTTTGAATGCGATAATCTTAGGCCACTGACGCCCAGAGAGCGTCGACATAAAATAGCTGTGTTCGCAGGGCAGGACCATGTCGGTAAACGGGATAATCAGTTCGCCGCTTTTGATCCAGTCCTGCACCAGATTGAGTCGCCCCATCGCCACGCCAAGATGCTGAGTTGCCGCTAACACCGCCAGGTCCGAACGGTCGAACTCCATGCTTTTGGCGTCGGTATCCAGGCCCAAATCAAAATGCTGTGACCAGATCTGCCATTCGTCTTCACCCGAGTTGTAGCGATCGTGCAGCAGGGTACAGTGCATCAGGTTTTCAGGTGCGTTGTAGAGGTTATGCGCTTTGGCGTATTTCTCCGTGCAGATCGGGACCATGGACTCCCGCATAAAGATTTCGTCCAGCTGTTTATCCGACGGCGGACGGCCAAAATACATGGCTAAATCAACGCCCCGATTGGCCAAGTTGATATTTTCCTGCCCGGTGAGAATATTTAAATGAATGGTCGGATGCAGGGCAATAAAATCGCCGATACGGGGTATCAGCAAACACTGAACCAGAGAAGGGTGCGAATAAAGGGTCAGGGTGCCCGTCAGCTCGCGGTTTTTGATATCCAGGATTTCCTGCGTCAGGGCATCGAAGGAATGATTTAACGCCCATTGCATTCTCTCGCCATCCGGCGTTAGCGTAATTCGGCGGTGGAAGCGTTGGAATAAAAGAAACCCCAGCTCTTTTTCCAGCAGGTTAATTCTGTGGCTTACGGCGCTGGGAGTAATGGACAGTTCTTCCGCCGCCAGTGAAAAAGATAAATGACGGGCGACGCATTCAAAAGTATGCAGACGAGAAAATTGATAGCTGGTCAGCGGGTTTGCTCGTCGTGAATATTTTTTGTTGGGGAACATGCTATTACTCCATCCGTATCATTTGCCAATGTTAGCATTTTAACGAAGGGAACTAAAATACGATTTTAAGTTTTTTAATGCTGCGGGCGTGACCGTTTAATTCGTAAGCTTTAAGCGTTATAAAAATATATTTTAGCCTCTGGATACTTATCACTGATTTGCAGTAAGCGATTTTTACGTGGTGTGACAGGAATACGGATTTCTGAGGTTAGGGCAAGGGGGAGAGTCCGTTGCCCTAAAGTTCTGATTACCACATCAAATCATCAGGGACGACAAAATCGGCGTAAGGATCTTCCTCGTCTTTGGCTTCCTGGCTGAGTTCAGCGCTCAGTACAATATAGCTTGCATCTCGTTGTGCAATTTTATTGGCCACGACCGCAGGGATAATGGCATATTCGCCATCAGGGTTATTATCACTAACCAGGCGCGCAATGGCGAGACGCCCATTAATTAACTGAGTTTGAGTCAGTTTATCTACACGTACATTTTTAATTAAATTGTTGTCCGTGAAGTTATAGCTAATGTCACCATTTGAAATGACGATCCTGTTCATTTCAATCAGCTGTTTTACCTGAGCTTTATATTCTTTAGATAAAGCGGCCTGCTTTTGCTGTTCACTTAGCTGCTTATCGCGCTCTAATTGCGCCTTTTTGTTGATTTCAACGGCTTCTCTTGCCTCGCGAGCCTGAACGCGTGACTTTTTCGTGGTTCTTTGTACTTTTTCCAGCTTTTTACTGCTTACCAATCCCGCTTTGAGCATCTGCTCTTGTAATGTCAGCTTTGTCATGTTCGTTTCTAAAATCGATCAAATAGTATCTGAGATTATACCTTTAATATTCGACGTTGTGCCAGATTTGGGCGTTAGGGGGTATCATTCTGATAAAACGGACTTTTTTGATCAATTTTGAAGTTCGATAAATCACTCAGGATTTGAGGCTTCGTACGGCGCGGGTTAGTGGGGGCGGCAGAGGCGGGTATATAAATTTATGGTGTCCCCGACTGGAATCGAACCAGTAACTAGCCCTTAGGAGGGGCTTGTTATATCCGTTTAACTACGGGGACGCTGCGGGCCGGCAACCTAGGCTGCCGGGGCAGTATACCTTTTTTTACCCGCAGAATAAGCGCTTAGCGGTGCGTTTGCTCATTCCCTCGCCAATATGTGCGGATTTTCGCGTGCTGCGCTGATCGCGATCACGGTTTTCTCGCCTTGCCGGTTTGTTTTTCCGTCGCCAGCCGCTCTGCCTTGTTTTTGTCGCTCATGTCGTTGCGGATCTGCGCATGGCTGATCAAGGCAAAGATAAAGGTGCCGCCAATAATGTTGCCGGCCAGCGTAGGAATGGCGAACGGGTAGATAAACTCTTGCCAGGGAATGACGCCGTTAAACACCAGATAAAGGATCTCTACCGATCCCACGACGATATGGGTCAGATCGCAGATCGCCACCAGGTAGGTCATCAAGACAATCACCCAAATCTTGGCGGCGCCGGCGGAAGGGAACATCCACACCATGGTGGCGATGATCCAGCCCGCCAGAATGCCGTTGGCAAACATCTCCGACGGCGAGTTTTTCATCACCTCTTCCGACAGGCTGACGAAGGCGCTGCGGGTGTTCTCGTCGAAAATTGGCATGTGAATAAATGCCAGTGACGCCAGCCCGGTCCCCATCAGGTTCCCCAGCAGCACCACACCCCACAGGCGAAACAGAAGCAAGAAGTTGCTCGTCGTCGGTTTTTGCATGATCGGCAGTACGGCAGTGACGGTATTTTCGGTAAACAGCTGTTGGCGGGCCATGATTACGATAATAAAGCCAAAGGTGTAGCCGATGTTCTCGATAAAGAAGCGGCTGGGATCGTCCGGCAAACGGGCGTGGAAAATGCCTTTTGCCATCAGTGAGGCCCCCATCGACAGCCCGGCGGCCACCGCTGACCACAGCAGTGCCAGCCAGTCGCGCTCCAGCTCTTTTTCTCCCTCCATGCGGATCAGCTCATGCACTGCCGCTGCGCGCGAGGGCAGATTCTCTTCCTTTACCTCAATTTCGCTTTTGCCCTGTTCATGCTCTTTGCTTTCTACCTGCAGGCTATTTTCCTGCTCTGCATCCGGGTGTTGCTGCCGATCGCTCATTATCCGTTATCTCCATCAAAGACTTTCAGGGTCACGATTAAGCGTAGTTGGCTCAGGGAAGCTGTGAAAGCGGTGTGGCAAATTGCAGAAAAAAGTAACAAGAGTTTAACGTTGGCGGGTTTTTCTACGCATTTTTGATCTGGGGCGCAATATTACCCCTATTGGAGTAGTTGAGTGACCGGCTGCGGGCTACGAGCGACAGATGGCTTATGCTATGATCGCTATCCCAAAGAAAAATATGAGTTCTCCCGATGCTGGAAGCTAAAAATCTGAGTTGCGTCCGTGATGAACGCACCCTGTTTAGCGCGTTGAGCTTTACGGTAAAACCGGGCGATATTATTCAGGTGGAAGGGCCGAACGGCGCGGGAAAAACCAGCCTGCTACGCATTCTGGCGGGCCTGGCGCGGCCGGAAGGCGGAGAAGTCTGCTGGCACGGGCAAAATACGTTGCGTCATCGCGAACGTTATTATCAGGACTTGTTATTCCTCGGCCATCAGCCGGGGATTAAAACCATGTTGACGCCCTTTGAGAACCTGCAGTTTTACCAGGCGGTGCGCGGTGCGCCCGATCGCCAGACCATTTGGCAGGCGCTGGAGCAGGTCGGTCTGGTGGGTTATGAGGATTTACCGGTGGCGCAGCTTTCCGCCGGTCAACAGCGGCGTGTGGCGTTGGCGCGGTTGTGGCTCAGCGACAGCCCGCTGTGGATCCTGGATGAGCCGCTGACGGCAATAGACAAGCAGGGTGTGGCTGAATTAATTAGCCTTTTTGAGCAACATGCTCAGCAGGGCGGCATGGTATTGTTGACCACGCATCAGGATTTGGCCGGCGCAACGCAGGCGGTAGGCAAAATCAGCCTGACGGAAAACCGCGCGGAGACTCTTTAATGTTTTTGACTGTATTGCGGCGCGAGCTGAAGATTGCCTTTCGCAAAGGGTCGGAAATCGTTAATCCGCTGTGGTTCTTTCTGATCGTTATCACGCTGTTTCCGTTAGGGATTGGGCCAGAGCCGCAACTGCTGGCGCGCATTTCGCCGGGGATTATCTGGGTGGCGGCGCTGCTGGCGGCGCTGCTGTCGCTGGAGCGTCTGTTCCGTGATGATTTCCTCGATGGCTCGCTGGAACAGCTGTTGTTATTGCCGACGCCGCTGCCGATGACGGTGTTAGGCAAAGTGTGTGCTCACTGGGTGGTAACAGGCTTACCCCTGTTGATCCTGTCGCCGCTGGTGGCGCTACTGCTGTCGTTGGACACCCATACCTGGCTGGCGGTGGCGTTTACGCTGTTGCTGGGTACGCCGACGCTGAGCCTGATTGGCGCTATCGGCGTGGCGCTGACCGTCGGGTTGCGCAAGGGGGGCGTGCTGCTGAGCCTGCTGGTGCTGCCGCTGTATATCCCGGTGCTGATATTTTCCACCGCCGCCATCGACGCCGCCTCTATGGGCATGCCGATAGACGGTTACCTGGCGATACTGGGCGCGATGCTGGCGGGAAGTATAACTCTGGCACCTTTCGCCACCGCAGCGGCGCTGCGAGTGAGCGTGCACTAGCTAACTTATTGAAACGCGGGTTAACGCCACCAAGAGCGTGTTCCACCGCACAAGCAATTTTCGTCGCCTCGGTCAACGGGGCGGCCACCGTATAAATTTACCGTGAGCAATGACGACAATGTGGAAATGGTTACATCAGTTTGCCCAGCCTGAACGGCTGTATCACGTCTGTGGCCGCTTTATCCCCTGGCTGGGACTGGCTGGAGCGGCTTGCCTGCTGCTGGGCTGGGTCTGGGGATTCGGTTTCGCACCCAAGGATTACCAGCAGGGCGATAGCTTCCGCATCATGTATATCCATGTGCCGGCGGCGATGTGGTCGATGGGGATCTATGGCTCAATGGCGGTAGCGGCGTTTATCGGCCTGGTGTGGCAGATGAAAATGTCCGATACCCTGGTGGCGGCGATGGCACCGGTCGGCGCGGTGTTTACCTTTATTGCGCTGGTCACCGGCTCCGCCTGGGGTAAGCCGATGTGGGGCACCTGGTGGGTGTGGGACGCCCGCCTGACGTCTGAACTGGTGTTGCTGTTTCTTTATATTGGCATCATTGCGTTGTACAACGCCTTTGAGGACCGTCGCCTGGCGGGCCGCGCCGCCGGCATTCTGGTGCTGGTCGGGGTGGTGAACATCCCGATCATTCACTTCTCGGTCGAATGGTGGAACACGCTGCATCAGGGTTCCACCAATATGCAACAGAGCATCGCGCCAAGCATGCGCACCCCGCTGCGTTGGGCGATCCTCGGCTACCTGCTGTTCTTCATCACACTCACCTTGCTGCGCTTGCGCAATCTGATTTTGTCTCAGGAACGCCAGCGTCCCTGGGTGGCTGGGCTGGTCAATAAGGAGCGCCAACCATGAACGCAGCATTCACTTCCTGGCAGGCGTTTTTCGCCATGGGAGGCTACGCCTTCTACGTCTGGTTGGCGGTAGCCGTAACCCTGCTCTCGTTGCTGGGCCTGGTGGCCCACACTTTCTGGCAGCGCCGCCAACTGCTGGATGAGATTGGTCGCCGTCAGGCACGCGAACGACGTATTCGTCATTCGCAGCAGTCGAAACAAAAAACCGCTAACCCGCGGGAGAAATCATTGTGAATCCACGTCGTAAAAGTCGTCTGTATTTGGCAATTGTAGTGCTGATCGGCGTTGCGCTGACCGCGACCCTGATGCTGTACGCGCTGCGCTCCAATATCGATCTGTTTTATACCCCGAGCGAAATTCTGCAGGGCAAGGGTGAGAATCATGAGAAACCGGAGGTAGGCCAACGCCTGCGCATCGGCGGCATGGTGATGCCCGGTTCGGTAAAACGCGATCAGAAAACGCTGCAGGTCAGCTTCAAAGTTTATGATGCACGTGGTGCCATTGATGTCACTTACACCGGTATTCTGCCGGATCTGTTCCGTGAGGGGCAGGGCGTAGTGGCGCAGGGCGTGCTGGGCGAAGGCAACGTGGTGAATGCGCGTGAAGTGCTGGCGAAACACGATGAGAAATACACGCCGCCGGAAGTGGCCGACGCGATGAAAGAAAACCATAAGGGACCGGCTTCGGCCTACGCCACCCCGCAGAACGAGGGCGCTAAATCATGATGCCGGAAACGGGAAGTTTTCTGCTGTGTCTGGCGCTGGCGATTTCGCTGCTGCTGAGCATTTACCCGCAATGGGGCGCGGCGCGCCAGGACCGTCGTATGATGGCGGTGGCGCGCCCACTGACCTACGGCATGTTTGCCGCTATCGCCCTGGCGTTCATCTGTCTGGTGCACGCCTTTGTCGTCAATGACTTTACCGTGGCTTATGTGGCCGCCAACTCCAACACCCAACTGCCGGTGTATTACCGCATTGCCGCCACCTGGGGCGCCCATGAGGGATCGCTGCTGCTGTGGGTGCTGTTGCTGAGCTGTTGGTCGCTGGCGGTGGCCCTGTGCAGCCGTTCGATGCCGCAAGATGCCGTGGCACGCGTCTTGTCGGTGATGGGCATGATCACGGCAGGTTTCCTGCTGTTTATCATCATGACCTCCAACCCCTTCACCCGTACGCTGCCGAATTTCCCGATCGACGGCAGCGACCTTAACCCGCTGTTGCAGGATATCGGCCTGATTTTCCATCCGCCGCTGCTGTACATGGGGTATGTCGGTTTCTCGGTGGCCTTTGCTTTCGCCATCGCTTCACTGATGGCCGGTCGTCTGGATACGGCCTGGGCACGCTGGTCGCGTCCGTGGACCACGGCTGCCTGGGTGTTCCTCACCATGGGCATCGTGCTGGGATCCGCCTGGGCCTATTACGAACTGGGCTGGGGCGGCTGGTGGTTCTGGGATCCGGTCGAGAACGCTTCATTTATGCCGTGGCTGGCCGGTACCGCGCTGATGCACTCGTTGGCGGTGACCGAGAAACGCGGCACCTTCAAGGCCTGGACGGTATTACTGGCGATTACCGCCTTCTCATTATGCCTGCTGGGTACCTTCCTGGTGCGCTCCGGGGTGCTGGTTTCGGTGCACTCCTTTGCTTCCGATCCGGCGCGTGGCATGTTTATCCTCGCCTATCTGGTGATCGTGATCGGCGGTTCTTTGCTGCTGTATGCGGTCAAGGGCGGGCAGGTGCGTAGCCGGGTGCAGCACGAAACCTTCTCGCGTGAAACCTTCTTGCTGGGCAATAACGTACTGCTGATCGCCGCCATGCTGGTGGTGCTGTTGGGCACTCTGCTGCCGCTGGTGCACAAGCAGTTGGGCCTGGGCAGCATTTCTATCGGCGAACCGTTCTTCAACACCATGTTCACCTGGCTGATGGCGCCGATGGCGCTGCTGATGGGTATTGGCCCGCTGGTGCGCTGGCGCCGTGACGAACCGACCAAGCTTTGGCGCCGCCTGAGCGTGGCGCTGGTGATTACGCTGGTGCTGTCGATCCTGCTGCCATGGCTGTTGCAAGACAGCATCGCCGGCATGACGGTAGTGGGGCTGATCATGGCGGTTTGGGTAATCATCCTGACGCTGATGGAGCTGCACGAACGCGCAACGCATCGCCACGGTTTCTGGCGCGGCCTGAGCCATCTTTCCCGTAGCCACTGGGGGATGGTGCTGGGTCACCTTGGCGTGGCGGTAACGGTCATCGGCATTGCCTTCAGCCAAAACTACAGTGTGGAACGTGATGTCCGCATGAAAGCCGGCGACAGCGTGGATATCCATAACTATCACTTTGTGTTCCGCGATGTGCACGATATTCGTGGGCCCAACTACAGCGGCGGCGTCGGCATTATCGATGTCACGCGCAACGGCAAGCCGGAAGCGACGTTGCACGCGGAAAAACGCTATTACAGCGTGGCGCGCAGCATGATGACCGAAGCGGCGATTGACGGCGGCTTCAGCCGCGATCTTTATGCCGCGCTGGGTGAAGAACTGGACGACGGCTCCTGGGCAGTGCGGTTGTACTACAAACCCTTTGTGCGCTGGATCTGGTTCGGCGGGGTGTTTATGGCGATCGGCGGTATTCTGTGCATTCTCGATCCGCGCTATCGGATGAGCAAAAAACTCAAGCGCGAAGGCAAGCTGGAGGAGCAGGCATGAACCGTAAGCTGCTGTTTATCCCGTTAATCCTGTTCCTGCTGCTGGTGGCGGCGTTTATGGTGCAGCTGACGCGCAACGCCGGTGGCGAGGACCCGACCATGCTGGAGTCGGCGTTGATCGGCAAGCCGGTGCCGGCCTTCAAACTGGAGTCCCTCGATCAGCCTGGCAAGACTTACGACCAAGCGGTGCTGCGCAATGGCAAACCCATGCTGCTGAACGTCTGGGCTACCTGGTGCCCGACGTGCCGCGCCGAACATCAATACCTCAATACGCTGGCCGCACGCGGTATCCGCGTGGTGGGGCTGAACTATAAAGACGATCGCGGCAAAGCGGTGACCTGGCTGAACTCGCTGGGCAACCCTTACGCGCTCAGCCTGTACGATGGCGACGGCATGCTGGGGCTGGATTTGGGCGTGTACGGCGCACCTGAGACCTTCCTGATCGACGGGCAGGGCATTATTCGCTACCGCCACGCCGGGGACATGAACGAGCGCGTCTGGCAGCAGGAAGTGCTGCCGCTGTACAAAAAATATGGGGGTGATGCATGAGGCTGCTGACCCTGATATTTGCCGCATTACTGAGTTGGAGTGCCGCGGCGGCTATCGACACTTATCGATTCAATTCGGTCGAGCAGGAACAGCAATACCGGGAACTGACCGAACAGCTGCGTTGCCCGAAATGCCAGAACAACAGCATCGCCGATTCCAACGCCATCATTGCAGCAGATATGCGCACCAAGGTGTACGAGTTGATGATGCAGGGGCAGAACAAGCAGCAGATCATCGATTATATGGTGGCGCGCTACGGTAATTTCGTCACCTACGAACCGCCGGTGACCCCGGCGACGCTGATCCTGTGGGTGGGCCCGTTGCTGTTTGTGCTGATCGGCGGCGCGGTGGTGATATTGCGTACCTGCCATCGTCGTGCCGGTGCCGTAAATGCTAACGATGAATTCTCCGAGCAGGAGCAACAGCGTCTGGCGGCGCTGCTGAAAGAAACTGACAGGAAGAAACCCTAATGGCTTTTTGGCTGATTATTATTGTCCTGCTGGTAGGCGCTGCGGCGTTGCTGGTGGTACCGGCGATGCGCCACAGCGGTAAAAGCACCGCCGCTAGTCGCGATACGCTGAACAAGGCGTTTTATCAGGATCGTCTGAATGAACTGGAGCAGGACGAACAGCAGGGCGTGGTGGCTGAGCGCCCCGAACTGGTGAAAGAGCTGCAGCAAAACCTGCTCAATGACATCCCCGGCCAGCAGGATACGCAGGAGAAGCCCATCAACCGCTGGGCGTTGGTGCCCGGCGTAGCCTTGCTGGTGGTGGTCACCCTGGGTTTTTATCTGAAAACCGGTGGGTTGGCGCAGGTACTGGACTGGCAACAGGTCGAAGCGCAAATGCCGGATCTGCGCGCGCGGGTCGCTAATGAACGTGCCCAACCGCTGAGCATGGAAGAGATTGCCCGCCTCGGGCTGGGGCTGCGTACCGCGCTGCAGCAGGACGATCGCAATATCAACGACTGGATGATGCTGGGGCGCGTGGGGATGGCGCTGAATAACGCCACCACCGCCACCCAGGCATTTGCTCATGCTTATCAGCTGGATCCGAATAGTCTGGAAGTCCGTCTCGGCTACGCAGAAGTCTTGACGCGATCCAACGATCCGGAGGATAACAAGCAGGCCACTCAGATGCTGCGCAAGATGATCGCCGAAGATCATACCAATATGCGCGTGCTGAGCCTGCTGGCGTTCAACGCCTTCGAGCAGGGGGATTTCAAGCAGGCCATTGGCGCCTGGCAGGTCATGCTGAAGCTGTTGCCGGCCAACGATCAACGTGCCGAAGTGATAAAGCGCAGCATTGAACAAGCAAAAACACAGGCGGGCGAAGAAACTGTTAAACTTGGCATTAACGTGACGTTATCGCCACAGGCGACGAACGCATTGCCGCAGCAGGGGACGCTGGTAATCTCGGTGACCGATGGCACCAATCCGGTGCCGGTTGCGGTAAAACAACTGCCCTTAAGCCGTTTCCCGCTGTCATTTTCTCTGGATGACAGCAACGCCATGATGCCAGAACGCCTGCTTTCGGCTCAGCATCAGGTCAAGGTGCGGGTGCGAATTTCTCAGGATGGTCTGGCCACGCCACAGGCGGGTGATTGGTTCGGCGAGAGTGCGCTGCAGAATTTCAGCGGTAAAGAGCAGATTGACGTTCAGATAAACAAACAGGTCCCTTAAATAAAAAGACCGAACGTGTTTTTATGGAGAAAAATATGAACTTTCGCCTGACTGGGCTGGCTTTCACAACGGTGTTATTGGTGGGCTGTGCCAGCGCGCCACAAGATGAACCACAAGGGCGATCCGATCCTCTGGAAGGATTTAACCGGACGATGTTCAACTTCAACTATAACGTCCTGGATCCGTATGTACTTCGCCCGGTGGCCGTGGCCTGGCGCAACTACCTGCCCATGCCGGCGCGTAATGGGATAAGCAACTTTACCTCTAACCTGGAAGAGCCGGCCAGCATGGTCAACTCCTTCCTGAAAGGCGACCCTTATAAGGGGATGATCCACTTTAACCGTTTCTTCCTCAATACCCTTCTGGGGATGGGCGGCCTGATCGACGTGGCGGGGATGGCCAACCCGAAACTGGCTCGCGAAGAGCCGAACCGCTTCGGCAGCACCCTGGGGCATTATGGCGTCGGCTACGGTCCTTATGTGATGTTGCCGGGCTACGGCAGTTTCACGTTGCGTGAGGAGGGCGGTGACTGGGCGGATACGGTTTATCCGGTGCTGAGCTACCTGACCTTCTGGATGTCGGCGGGCAAATGGGTGGTTGAAGGGATTGAAACCCGTGCCGAGCTGTTGGATTCCGACGGTCTGCTGCGCAACTCTTCCGATCCGTACCTGATGGTGCGCGAAGCCTACTTCCAGCGTAACGACTTCCTGGCGAACGGCGGCTCGCTGAAACCTGAGATCAACCCGAACGCTCAGGCGATCCAGGGCGATCTGGACGAGATCGACTCGCAATAATCTCGCTTGGCGAAGAGAAACAACCCGCTTTGATAGCGGGTTTTTTTATGCTTTAAGATTAGCGGGCAAAAAAAAGCGCCCCTAAGGGCGCTCCTGGCTTCGTCATCGAAAAGATTAGAAGCGGTAGTTGAAGTTGGCGCCGTACAGCCAGGCCTTGCCCACGGATTCGAAGGTGTATGGACCTTCTTTGATGGTGACTTTCTGGCCGTGCATGTAGGAAACACCGACGTCAACAGAGGCGTCTTTGTTGAAGGCGTAGCTGGTACCTGCGCTCAACCAGAAGCGGTCCTGATCCGGGATAGAGATAGAACGGTTCTGGGCCGGCACCGGGCTGTCATCGAAGGCGATACCGGTACGGAAGGTCCAGTTATCGTCGTAGAAGTAAGTGGTACCCAGAGCGATGCGGTAAGCGTCTTTAAAGCCTTCGTGCTTCTCAAACAGCGTTTGACCGTTGTTGCCGGTAGCTTTCAACTCCTGGAACTGGCTCCAGCTGGTGTAAGCCAGGCTGTAGTGGATAGCCCACTGCGGTGCAACCTTGTTGTAACCCGAGATTTCCCACATTTCCGGCAGGTTCAGATCCAGAGAACCTGGGATGGTGGTGCCGTCGGTGCCCATAGGCAGGCCGAGAGCGCCCAGGAGTGGGTTATAGGCGGATGGCAGGCTGCTCTTGTAGTCGCCGTCAAACTTGATTTTGACTTCGGAACGGTAAGTGAAACCGTAACGGTTGTTTTCATCCACTTCATACAGAATGCCGGCGTTCCAGCCAAAGCCCCATTTGTCACCCTTCAGGTGAGAAATCTGGGTATCCGCTGGGATCTGCGATACCGGGCCGGCCAATTGCGGAGGCAACTGGCCAGAGCCTGCGATCAACTTCGGCAATTCACCGGCATAACGCTCAAGCTTGGCTTTGGCGTAAACCGCATCGAAGCCCAGGCCGAAGCTGAATTGTTGGTTCAGACGATAAGCGCCGCTCAGGTTCAGGTTGAGGGTGGTCAGGTCGGTTTTGCCGCCGTAGGCCCCGGCGGTATAACCGTCGTTGAATTCGGTCGCCAGGCCGTAGTTGCTGGTGACCGAGCCACCCACGGCAAACTGATCGTTAATCGGTTGAACGTAGTGCAGGTTAGGCACCCAGGCGGTAGGGGCGATGTTCTTGGAGTCCAGGCTGGCACCGGAAGGTGACTTGCCGGTGATGTCTACATCCGGATCGATAAACACCGCACCGAAGGAGAGTTCCGGGCGGGTGTACATCATCAACAAGGCCGGGTTGCGGCTGGCAGATGCCGCCGTGTCTGCCATGGCGCCTTCGCCAGAATACGAACGTCCTAAACCAGCTGATGAGAACTCATTCAGCTGGAATCCTGCGGCAGACACGTTTGAAGAAATAATTGCCACTGCAGCTGCGAGAGCTGATTTAGTAAATAGGTTTTTCTGGCTCATGACCAAAACCTCATTTTATGTGTTTATTATTTAAACATGTTACATAAAGTAACAAGGAGCGCGCGATTGTAGGGTCCGATCTCATTCAGACAAATCAGACCAGTGGCTGAATTATAGGTCCGACCTGTGAAAATGTTGCAACATTGTTTTTGAGATATTTCCAAATTGATATCAAAAAGGAGATCTGCATAACAAAAAACCAGCGATGCATAACAATATTCTTACCATTCCTTAGCAGACAACGATTTTCATTTGTGATTTCCATCACTTAAAACACCTATAAAAAGTAAGTGCTAGTGATCGGTTTCATCGCAGAGTAAAATAAGCGCAGAATCTTGTGTCTTTGCGCCAGTAGTTAAATGGCAATTTGGACTCGCGTAACGGCGGTCCCTGAGGAGAATGAATCATGTCCAATCCCATTAATAAATGTAGCGCCCAGGAAACGGCCGCCTGTTGCTGTGTTGATGTCGGTACCGTGATGGACAATACCGATTGCACCGCCTCCTACAGCCAGGTGTTTGCTAATCAGCAGGATGCAGAAAAAATGCTGGCTACGCTGACCGCAAAAGCCCGCGGCGTGGAATCCGACCCGTGCGACATCAGCAGTAGCATTAAACCGGTTGACGGTGGCGTGGAACTGGTGGCCGATTTCACCTTCGCCTGCCAGGCAGAAACCCTGATTTTCCAGCTAGGCCTGCGTTAATCACGGCTTTAAAGCGGTGCGGGGCTACCCCGCGCCGCTCGCTTCCTCCTCAATCCCCCGCTAGAAAGTTGCTCCTGCTCTCAGTTTTCACTTCTGCCGGTTTGCCAAATGTAAACATTTGGTTAACAATGACCCCATCAGGTCAGACCTCTTCTTGACCGTTGCGCTGGCGTTATTCTCTTCAGGAGCGTTTATGAGTAAGGCACTGCCGTTGGTGACCCGTCACGGTGACCGTATTGCGATTGTAAATGGACTGCGGACCCCCTTTGCCAAACAGGCGACCGCTTATCACGGTATTCCAGCGGTGGATCTGGGGAAAACGGCGGTGAGTGAACTGTTGGCCCGCAGCGGTATCGATCCGGCGCTGATTGAACAACTGGTGT
The DNA here is from genome assembly GCF_014164835.1 of Serratia sp. OS31. NCBI lineage: Bacteria > Pseudomonadati > Pseudomonadota > Gammaproteobacteria > Enterobacterales > Yersiniaceae > Serratia > Serratia sp. OS31. The sequence goes on from NZ_JACJFQ010000022.1 coordinate 28,901, forward strand.
TCGGCCAGGTGGTGCAAATGCCTGAAGCGCCGAATATTGCGCGTGAAATCGTGCTCGGTACCGGCATGAGCGTGCATACCGATGCTTATAGCGTGTCGCGCGCCTGTGCTACCAGCTTCCAGGCGATTGCCAACGTGGCGGAAAGCATCATGGCGGGCAGCATCAGCATTGGCATTGCCGGGGGCGCCGACTCTTCTTCCGTTTTGCCGATTGGCGTCAGCAAAGCGCTGGCGCGTACGCTGGTGGACGTCAACAAAGCCCGCACCCTGTCGCAGCGTCTCAAACTGTTTAGCCGACTGAAGTTCCGCGACCTGATGCCGGTACCGCCGGCGGTGGCCGAATACTCCACGGGGCTGCGCATGGGCGATACCGCAGAGCAAATGGCGAAAAGCCACGGCATCACCCGGGAAGAGCAGGATGCGCTGGCGCACCGCTCTCACCAACTGGCTGCCAAAGCCTGGGAGCAGGGGCTGCTGCGCGACGAGGTGATGACGGCCTATGTGCCGCCATACCGTACGCAAATTACCGAAGACAACAACGTCCGCAAAGATTCCAGCCTGGCGTCCTACGCAAAGCTGAAACCGGCATTCGATCGCAAGCACGGTAGCGTTACCGCAGCCAACAGTACGCCGTTGACCGACGGCGCGGCAGCGGTGCTGATGATGAGCGAGTCGCGAGCGAAGGAGTTGGGGTTGCAGCCGCTGGGTTATCTGCGCAGCTTTGCCTTCTCCGCCATCGATGTGTGGGAAGATATGCTGCTCGGGCCGTCTTATGCTACGCCATTGGCACTGGATCGCGCCGGCATCGGCCTGGCCGACCTGACGCTCATCGACATGCATGAAGCCTTTGCCGCCCAGACGCTTGCCAACCTGAAAATGTTTGCCAGCGACGAATTTGCTCAGAAAAAGCTGGGCCGCAGCCGGGCGATTGGCGAAGTGGACATGGAAAAATTCAACGTATTGGGTGGATCAATTGCTTACGGTCACCCATTTGCCGCCACCGGCGCGCGCATGATCACCCAAACGTTGCACGAGCTGAAACGTCGTGGCGGCGGTCTGGGGCTGACGACCGCCTGCGCGGCCGGAGGGTTAGGGGCCGCAATGATCGTAGAGGTGGAATAATGAGCTTTGAAAACGCATTGCACGAACAGCGGGCCAAACCCTCGGCCTTTCAACTGACCCTTCGTCCGGACAACATTGGTGTGATCACCATCGATGTTCCGGGGGAGAAGGTAAACACCCTGAAGGCCGAGTTTGTCGAGCAGGTCAACGACGTTCTGATCCGCGCGCAGCAGCATCCGGCGCTGGAAGGGCTGGTGATTATCTCCGGCAAGCCGGATTCGTTTATTGCCGGGGCGGATATCAGCATGATTGCCGCCTGTACCACCGCCAAAGAGGCCGAAGCGCTGGCGAAAAAAGGCCAAAGCACACTGGCACAGATTGCCGCGTTCCAGGTCCCGGTGGTGGCGGCTATTCACGGCGCCTGCCTGGGCGGCGGGCTGGAGCTGGCGTTGGCCTGCCACAGCCGCGTTTGTTCTCTGGATGATAAAACCGCACTCGGCCTGCCGGAAGTTCAGCTTGGTTTGCTGCCGGGCTCCGGCGGCACACAGCGTTTGCCACGGCTGATTGGCGCCAGCAAGGCGTTGGACATGATCCTGACCGGCAAACACATTCGGGCGCGGCAGGCGTTGCGTATGGGATTAGTGGACGATGCCGTGCCGCAGTCGATTTTATTGCAGGCCGCGATCGAACGGGTCAAACAGGGCTGGCAGAGCCGACGTGAATTGCCGTGGCAGGAGCGTTTGCTCAATGGCCCACTGGGTAAAAGCCTGTTGTTCAGCATTGTGCGCAAGAAAACGCTGGAGAAAACCCACGGCAACTACCCGGCGGCAGAACGCATCATCCAGGTGGTACGTACCGGCCTGGATCACGGCAGCGCCAGCGGTTATGAAGCCGAGGCGAGGGCGTTTGGCGAATTGGCCATGACCCCGCAGTCAGCCGCATTACGCAGCCTGTTCTTTGCCTCTACCGCCTTGAAGAAAGAACGCGGCGGTAATGCGCAACCTCATGAACTGCACCGTATCGGCATTCTGGGCGGCGGCCTGATGGGCGGCGGTATCGCCTGTGTGACTGCTACTCGCGGTGGCTTGCCGGTGCGGATTAAAGACGTAAACGAAACCGGCATTAATCACGCGTTAAAATACAGTTGGGACGTGCTCGGCAAGCGGGTACGCAGTAAGCGCATGCGCCCGGCGGAACGGCAAAAACAGATGATGCTGATTTCCGGCTCGACCGACTACACCGGTTTTGAACGGGTGGACGTGGTGATTGAGGCGGTGTTTGAAGACCTGGCGCTGAAGCAGCAGATGGTGGCCGAGATAGAACAGCACGCGGCGCCGCACACCATCTTTGCCTCCAATACCTCATCGCTGCCGATTGGCCAGATTGCCGCCAAGGCGCAGCGGCCCGAGCAGGTGATCGGCCTGCATTATTTCAGCCCGGTAGATAAAATGCCGTTGGTTGAGGTGATCCCGCACGCTACCACCAGCGAGGAAACCATTGCCACGACCGTGGCGTTGGCGCACAAGCAGGGCAAAACGGCGATTGTGGTGGCCGATCGCGCCGGTTTCTACGTTAACCGCATTTTGGCACCTTATATAAATGAGGCGACTCGTTGCCTGCTGGAAGGTGAGCCGATCGAAGCGCTGGACAAGGCGCTGGTGGATTTCGGCTTCCCGGTTGGGCCGATTACCCTGCTGGATGAAGTGGGCATCGATGTCGGTACCAAGATTATCCCGGTATTGGTGGAACAGTTGGGCCCGCGCTTTGCCGCTCCAGCCGCCTTTGAGGCGGTGTTGAAAGACGGGCGCAAAGGGCGCAAAAATGGCCGTGGTTTCTATCTTTATCCCAGTGAAGGCCAGCAGCGTCAGCGGAGCAAGCGCGCCGATACCTCGGTCTATCTTTTGCTGGGCATCACGCCGAAGTCGCATTTACAACCGGCCGTCATCGCTCAGCGTTGCGTAATGATGATGCTCAATGAAGCCGCACGTTGTCTGGATGAAGGCGTGATCCGCAGCGCGCGCGACGGCGATATCGGCGCGGTGTTCGGCATTGGTTTCCCTCCGTTCCTCGGCGGGCCTTTCCGCTATATGGATCAGTTGGGGGCCGATAAGGTGGTTAAAACGCTGGAGTATCTGCAGCGGCAGCACGGCGAATATTTTGCGCCTTGCGAACGCCTGCAGCGCATGGCTCAGCAGGGTGAACGTTTCTATCCGCAGGGGACCTGAGCAGCGCGGCGCCGTGATTTGTACTAGAGTAGGATCAACAGGGCATGTGATCGCTATCACTCCTTGCAATACCGGCAATCCCTGACCCTATACAGGGAGATAGCGAAGCGGTAACGTAGCTCGATGGCGGTGAAAGGCAGGCCGCCATCAATAAAATTCATGATGGAAAGGTTAAAATTTAACCTGTTGAATTGGTTGTTATGTGAGCGTCAAAGTCATCTCAAGGCGCCATTGGTGTAAAAAACAGCGTTTTCTTTACGTGAACTTTCAGGCAAAATGCCCGGCCGCCATAAAGAGACGGCGCGTTATCGTTTCAAAGCTTTTGCTTTGGGGTTGTAAAACTCGGCGATACAGCACGCTCGGCGTTTCTGTATAGCGTTATTTTGTCAACAACAGCGGTGCAATATGCAAGTTTTGATTATGCGTCACGGAGAGGCGGCACTTGATGCGGCCAGCGATTCGGTAAGACCTCTTACTGTTTGTGGCCGTGATGAGTCACGTCAGATGGCGGCCTGGTTAAATACCAAGTCTGTGGATATTGAACGCGTGCTGGTCAGCCCTTACCTGCGGGCCGAACAGACGCTGGCTACGGTGCGCGAAGCCTTGACCTTGCCGGCAAGCGAAGAAGTGCTGCCTGAGCTGACGCCGGGCGGGGATGCCAGTCTGGTCGGCAGCTACCTGCAGGCGCTGGCGCAGCAGGGGGTTCACGCGGTGCTGATCGTCTCCCACTTACCGCTGGTGGGTTACCTGGTGGCGGAACTCTGCCCGGGCGAATGCCCGCCGATGTTCGCGACCTCGGCGATTGCCAATGTCGATTTGGCCGCCGACGGCAGCTACGGTAAATTTGAGTGGCAGGTGAGTCCATCGCAGGTGATGGCTAAAGTATAAGGCACCCCAGGGCGGGGCCAAAACGAAAGGGCGATGTTTGACATCGCCCTTTGTCATTTCTGCCGATCACTCAGCCAGTTCGACCAGCAGCAAAATCGCCGCGCTACCGCCCCATTCTTTGGGCGCCTGGTGGAACACCAGTACGTCAGGGTGCTGCGCCAACCACAGCGGCGTCTGCTGTTTGAGGATGTGCTTGCCGTGGCCGTGCATCACGCAGGCGCAGTGCACGTGTTCGCGCTTGCAGGCGGCGATCAGCGCCCCCAGTTCCTGCTTGGCCTGCATCTGGGTCAACCCGTGCAGATCGAGAAACAGCTCCGGCGAATAATCACCGCGGCGCAGTTTTTTCAGCTCAAAGGCACTGTAACCGGGGCGCACATAGCGCGTCGGACCTTCCTCTTCCAACTGCGGCTGGTATTCATCCGAGAAATAATAACTGGCGTCTACCTGTTCCTGCAGCAGGCGCTGTGGAGCAATTTTCTGGGTTATAGGCTTGGGTTTACGGTGGACGATGGTGTCCTGACGCAGCTTTTTTGCGTCTACTACCGACTCTCTGAAGAGCTGCAATTCATCTTTGCTCAGAGGGTGCTTGTTCTTCATTTGGAATTCACCGGAAATCATTTATCGCGACAGTTTACCTTGTCGCGGGTCTCTGTCGACGCAAAATTCTCGCCAGAATGAAAAGCGCAAGGGGTTAGCGTGATTTGTCGCGGGCTTCATGGCAAACTATGCGGCTAAATCATGAATCACAGTGCCTGCCGGAGGGCAAATTGGACAAAATTTTCGTCGAGGAAGCAGTGAACGAACTGCACACCATTCAAGATATGCTGCGCTGGACGGTCAGCCGTTTTAACGCCGCCGATATCTACTATGGTCACGGAACCGATAATCCGTGGGACGAAGCGGTGCAATTGGTGCTGCCAAGCCTGTTCCTGCCGCTGGATATTCCAGAGGACATGCACACCGCCCGTTTGACCTCCAGCGAGCGCCATCGCATCGTTGAGCGCGTGATCCGCCGCGTCAACGAACGTGTTCCGGTAGCCTATCTGACCAACAAAGCCTGGTTCTGCGATCTGGAATTCTACGTTGATGAGCGTGTGCTGGTTCCGCGTTCCCCGATTGGCGAACTGATCAACGATCGTTTCAGCGCTCTGATCCCGCACCCGCCGCGCCATATTCTCGACATGTGCACCGGCAGCGGCTGTATCGCCATTGCCTGCAGCTACGCTTTCCCGGAAGCGGAAGTTGACGCGGTCGATATCTCCAGCGACGTGCTGGCGGTGACCGAGCGCAATATTCAGGCGCTGGGCGTTGAACAGCAGGTGATCCCGATCCGTTCCGATCTGTTCCGCGATGTTCCCGCGATCCAGTACGATCTGATCGTCACCAATCCGCCGTACGTGGATGCGGAAGACATGTCCGATCTGCCGCAGGAATTCCGCTTTGAGCCGGAATTGGGCCTGGCGGCCGGCAGCGACGGCCTGAAGCTGGTGCGCCGTATCTTGGCCTGCGCGCCGGACTACCTGAGCGACGACGGCGTGCTGATTTGTGAAGTGGGTAACAGCATGGTACATCTGATGGAACAGTATCCGGATATTCCGTTCACCTGGCTGGAGTTTGAAAACGGCGGTGACGGCGTGTTCATGCTGACCAAGCAGCAACTGGTGGATTGCAAAGAGCACTTCAGCCTCTACCGCAGCTAAGCATTCTTCGGGCCTGCTTTGGCGGGCCCCACAAAGATAATAATTAAGGGTAAGGAGCCGCGATGGCAGGAAACAGTATTGGGCAGATTTTCCGCGTCACCACATTTGGTGAATCTCACGGTGTGGCGCTGGGATGTATCGTAGACGGTGTACCGCCGGGTATCCCGCTTACCGAAGCCGATCTGCAGCACGACCTGGACCGTCGCCGTCCAGGCACCTCTCGCTATACCACTCAACGTCGCGAACCGGATCAGGTACGCATTCTTTCCGGCGTGTTTGAAGGGGTGACCACCGGTACCAGCATTGGGCTGATGATAGAAAACACCGATCAGCGTTCACAAGATTACGGCGCCATCAAAGACGTGTTCCGTCCGGGACATGCGGATTACACCTACGAGCAGAAATACGGCGTACGCGATTATCGCGGCGGTGGGCGTTCTTCGGCTCGTGAAACCGCGATGCGCGTTGCGGCTGGGGCCATTGCCAAGAAATACCTGCTGCAAAAATATGGCGTTCAGGTGCGTGGCTATCTGGCGCAGATCGGCGACGTGGTCTGCGAGCTGAAAGACTGGGAGCAGGTTGAACAGAACCCGTTCTTCTGCCCGGATCCCGACAAATTGGAAGCTCTCGACGAACTGATGCGCGCGCTGAAGAAAGAGGGCGACTCCATTGGCGCCAAGGTCAGCGTGATTGCCGAAAACGTGCCGGTGGGTCTTGGCGAGCCGGTGTTTGACCGCCTCGACGCGGATCTGGCGCATGCGTTGATGAGCATCAATGCGGTGAAAGGCGTGGAAATCGGCGACGGTTTCGCGGTGGTCAACAAGCGCGGCAGCGAAAACCGTGATGAGATCACCCCGGAAGGCTTCCAGAGCAACCATGCGGGCGGCATTCTTGGCGGCATCAGCAGCGGTCAGCCGGTGGTGGCCCATCTGGCGCTGAAACCGACCTCCAGCATTATGGTGCCGGGCAGAACCATTAACCGCCAGGGCGAAGCGGTGGAGATGGTCACCCGTGGCCGTCACGATCCTTGCGTAGGCATCCGTGCGGTGCCGATTGCCGAAGCGATGATGGCGATTGTACTGATGGATCACCTGCTGCGCCAGCGTGCGCAAAACGGTGATGTGGTCTCTAACGTTCCACGCTGGTAACTCCCATGAAAAACTGGATGTTGGGCATCCTTGTCCTGATGGCTTCGGGCTCCGCCCTGGCGCTGACGCCGTGGCAGAAGATCGACCACCCGGTGGCCGGTGCGCCACAGGCGGTGGGCGGTTTTGCCAATGGTTGCATTATCGGCGCTCAGCCGCTGCCGCTGAACTCACCGGATTACCAGGTGATGCGGCCCGATCAACGCCGCTACTTCGGCCACCCGGATCTGCTGGCGTTTATCCAGCGCCTGAGCAGCAAGGCCAGCCAAAGGAATTTGGGCACGGTGCTGATCGGCGATATGGCAATGCCGGCGGGCGGGCGCTTTAGCAGCGGTCATGCCAGCCATCAGTCCGGGCTTGATGTCGACATCTGGTTACAGTTGCCGCGCCAGCGTTGGAGCGCGCAGCAGTTGCTGAAGCCGCAGCCGATCGATCTGGTTTCCAGCGACGGCAAGCAGGTGGTGGCTCGTCAGTGGCAGCCGCAGATTGAATCGCTGATCAAAGCGGCGGCTCAGGATCAGGAAGTGACGCGCATTTTCGTTAACCCGGCGATCAAGCAGCGTCTGTGCCTGGATGCCGGTGCCGACCGCGACTGGCTGCACAAGGTGCGTCCGTGGTTTGGTCATCGTGCCCACATGCACGTGCGACTGCGCTGTCCGGCAGGCAGCTTGGAATGTAAAGAGCAGGATACGCCGCCGCCGGGCGACGGTTGCGGCGCCGAGCTGGCAAGCTGGTTTGTGCCGCATCAGCCGAGCGCCAAACCGGGTAAACCGGTGCCGCCGCCGTTACCGCCTACCTGTCAGGCTTTGCTGGATAACCATTTCGCTGCGGAATAATAAATGGACTGGTTCGTCGTTGGCCCCGAGATGCTCGGGGTTTTGTTTGTGGTGGCGTTATTCGCAGGCTTTATCGACTCTATCGCCGGTGGCGGCGGGCTGTTAACCGTACCGGCGCTGCTGGCGGTGGGGGTTCCCCCGGCGCAGGCGCTGGCGACCAACAAGCTGCAGTCGGTGGGCGGGTCCCTTTCTGCCAGCCTGTATTTTATCCGCCGACGGGCGGTCGATCTCAACGATCAGAAACTGACCATTTTGCTGGCGCTGATCGGTTCCGTTGCCGGGGCGGTGCTGGTGCAGCACATGCGCGCCGATCTGCTGCGGCAAATGCTGCCGTTATTGGTGATCGGCATCGGTCTGTACTTCCTGCTGACTCCGCGTTTGGGGGAAAGCGATCGGCAGCGCCGTTTAAGCGCCTTGCCGTTCGGGCTGGTGGCCGGTGGCTGCGTCGGTTTTTACGATGGCTTCTTTGGGCCCGGTGCCGGTTCCTTTTATGCGCTGGCCTACGTGACGCTGTGCGGTTTTAACCTGGCCAAATCCACCGCGCACGCCAAGGTGCTGAACTTCACTTCCAACTTTGGCAGCCTGGTGTTGTTTATCATCGGCGGCAAAGTGCTGTGGGGCATTGGCCTGGTGATGCTGGTTGGGCAGGTGCTCGGTGCGCGCCTGGGGGCTCACATGGTAATGACCCGCGGGCAAAAGCTGATCCGACCGATGATCGTCATCGTTTCTCTGGTGATGAGCTGCAAGCTCTTGTACGACAACCACGGTGCTGAAATTCAGCAGTGGCTGGCCCTGCATATTTAGCATGCTAAAAGAGCGGTAAAATGAAATAATTACCTCTTTATTTTTGTGGTTATTGGATTTTTATTTATGTCAGACACACAGGTTACCCATCAATACGAGCAACTGATTGAAATTTTTAATCAGTGCTTCAGCGATGAATACAACACGCGACTGGTCAAAGGCGACGATGAGCCGATCTATTTGCCGGCCGACGACCAACTGCCGTACCACCGCATTGTCTTTGCCCATGGCTATTACGCCAGCGGCATGCATGAAATCTCGCACTGGTGCATCGCCGGCGAACAGCGCCGTAAGCTGGTGGATTTTGGCTACTGGTACTGCCCGGACGGGCGAGACGCGCAGACGCAAAGTGAATTCGAAGCGGTGGAGATTAAACCGCAATCTTTGGAGTGGATGTTCTGCGTCGCCGCCGGTTTCCCGTTCAACGTCAGTTGCGACAACCTCAACGGTGACTGCGAGCCGGATCGCATTGCCTTCCAGCGCAAAGTGCGCGAACGGGTGCTGCTGCTGTTGGAGCAGGGAATACCCACAAGACCTGCGCGCTTTATTCAGGCGTTACAATCGTTTTACAATACGCCACCGCTGGCGGCGGAGCATTTTCCCTATCCGGAAGATCTCAACTGATCGCCAGTTTGTTATTTAATGAGGAAATTTGATGATCGCAGAATTCGAAGCGCGCATTTTGGCGCTGATTGATGACATGGTAGAGCACGCCAGCGATGATGAACTGTTTGCCGGTGGCTACCTGCGCGGTCATCTGACGCTGGCGGTGGCTGAAGTGGAAGAGCTGGGCGAACACACTGCCGAAGCGCTGAAGGCGCAGGTGGAAAGCAGCCTGCATAAAGCCATTGCCGCCGGTGAGTTGTCACCCCCCGATCAGGCGTTGGTGTATGGCATGTGGGAAAATCTGTATCAAACCGCACTGCCGACTGCCTGATATTTCTGCCACAGGGCGCAGTCGACCGCGCCCTGTGAGACTTTCTTCAAACTACCGCACGTCCCTTCAGCAATTTTCTTACCCACATCCGATTCGGATTCAATGCCGCCAACGTCTCTGCGTCACCCGGCAAGGGTTCGCCAAACAGCTGAGCTGCCAGGATCTCTGCCGCCAGGGGAGCCGAGCATAACCCACGAGAGCCTAACCCACCTATCACAAACAGATTGGGGTAGCTCGGCGCATTGGCGATAGCTTCACCGCGCTGGTATTGACGTTGCAGATCCTGGTACTGCGTTAGCGTGGCCTGGTAGTCGGGCACTGCGCCTACCATTGGCAGGTGATCGCGAGTGGCGCTGCGTACGCCGCAGCGTGCCTGGCGGTCGCTGACGTCTACCTCCAACGGCCAGGTCTGGTCCGGCAGGCAGCGCAGCAGGCGATCGCGATTTTCCTGCTGCTCTTCTTCGCGGTATTCGGTGGCGGTCTCGCCGCGCAGGTAACTGGCGCCGATACAGTGCTGCTGGTTATTGGCATTCACCGGCGTCAGGTAGCCGTCGTAACACAGCACCTGCTTCAATGCACTCAGCTGCGGCGTGGTAGGGATATGGGATACCTGACCGCGCACCGCATAAACCGGCAGCGCTTCACTTGGCGCCAGTTCGGACAACCGGTGGCCGTTGGCCAGAATGACCGTCGCATGCTGCCGAATTTCACCCTGGCTAAAACTGAGCTGCCACCCTGTCTCGTTGGCGGTCAGGGCGCTGAGCACCGACTGATAATGGCAGCTCATTCCCTGACGTTGCGCCAGCGCAATTGCACTGCGCGTCAGCTCGGCCGGACACAGCCAGCCTCCCTGCGGATAATTAATGCCGCCAAAACCGCTGTCGATGCCGCACAGGGCGCTGAGCGTAGCGCGGTCGGCCGGCATGGCGAGTGCCTGCGGCCATTCAACCGCCAGCATCTTGGCAATTTTCCCGGCGCTCTTCTCGTCAAAGGCCAGTTGGCTTACACCGCACCACTGATGGTCGAATTCCACGCCCTGTTGCATCAGCGTATCGTATTGGCGGCGGGCGAACGGAAAGGCGGCGCTGAAGAAATTTTCCAGCGCATCGGCCCGGCCGTTCAACAAAGGGTAGAGTGCGCCCTGGCGGTTGCCCGATGCCCCTTCGCCCGGCTGTGGATCTGCACAATACAGCGTGACTTTTGCGCCGCGTCGCAACAGGGCGAGGGCGGTTAACGCGCTGGCGACGCCACCGCCAACAATAGCGATATCTTCGGTATTCTCCGCCGCCGGGCGCAGTAGCCAGGGGGCCGGATGGGCGATGTCCGCCGCATCGGCCGGCAACTCGCCGATCAGCATTTCGCGCTTCTGGCCGAAGCCTTTGGTTTTAGTGACATCAAACCCAGCCTGCTGCAAACCGCGACGCACGAAGCCTGCGGCGGTAAAGGTGGCAAGGCTGCCGCCCGGCCGGGCAAAACGCGCCATGGCGGTGAACAGCTGCTCCGTCCACATATCCGGGTTCTTTGCCGGGGCGAAACCGTCGAGAAACCAGGCGTCGATTTGGCGGTTCATGCTGGAATCGAAGTGGGGCAGCAACGCGTTCACGTCGCCAAACCATAAATCGAGCGTGATGCGCCCTTCGGCCAGCAGCAGGCGGTGGCAGCCCGGCAGCGGCAACGGCCATTGAGCGCGTAACTCATCGGCGTAAGGCGCCAGTTCCGGCCAGCGGGCATGCGCCGCCGCCAAATCGGCCTGCAGCAGCGGGAATTTTTCAAAGCTGATAAAGTGCAGGCGCTGAAGCGGGGCGTCCGGCATTGCCGTGCGGAAACCGGCAAAGGCCTGCCACAGCGTCAAAAAGTTAAGCCCGGTGCCGAAGCCGGTTTCCGCCACGATAAACAGCGGGCGAGGGTGCTCGGCAAAACGTGGCGGCAGTCGGTTGCCCCTGAGAAACACATAGCGGGTTTCTTCCAGCCCATCCTGATTAGAAAAGTAGACGTCATCAAACTGTTTCGAAACAGGTGTACCCTGTTCATTCCAGGATAACGCTGCGGTTTGGATCGGGGCGTGGCTCACGGTTGGTTGCTCGTAACTCAAGGGGTGACGGGATTCTAACGGCGCTGGCGCTATGGCGCAAACTGGATAAGAATAAAGCTGAAAAACGCTGATCGGACTTGTTCGGCGTACATCTGTACGCTAAAGTGCGATGCAAAATCCCGAATGTAAAATTGTGGAAGAGGTATTGAATGAAACGTGCAGTGATTACTGGCCTGGGAATCGTCTCCAGCATTGGTAACAACCAGCAGGAGGTCCTGGCGAGCCTGCAGGAAGGTCGTTCTGGGATCACTTTCTCCCAGGAGCTGAAAGATTCCGGCATGCGTAGTCACGTATGGGGCGATGTTAAACTGGACACCACTGGTCTGATTGACCGTAAAGTGATGCGCTTTATGAGCGACGCGTCCGTTTATGCCTATCTTTCCATGGAAGAAGCCATCAAGGACTCAGGTCTGGCTGCCGATCAGGTTTCCAACGATCGCACCGGTCTGGTTGTTGGCTCAGGTGGTGGTTCTCCGCGCAACCAGGTTGCCGGATCCGACGGCATGCGTGCCAAAGGCCTGCGCGGCGTTGGCCCGTACATGGTGACCAAGGCTATGGCTTCAGGCGTTTCCGCCTGCCTGGCAACCCCGTTCAAAATTCGTGGCGTTAACTATTCCATCAGCTCTGCCTGTGCAACCTCTGCACACTGCATTGGTCACGCGGTTGAACTGATCCAACTGGGCAAGCAGGACGTAGTCTTTGCCGGCGGCGGCGAAGAGCTGTGCTGGGAAATGGCCTGTGAGTTCGATGCGATGGGCGCACTGTCCACCAGCTACAACGACACCCCTGAAAAAGCTTCCCGTACTTACGACTCTGCGCGTGACGGTTTCGTCATCGCCGGTGGCGGCGGTATGGTGGTGGTTGAGGAGCTGGAGCACGCTCTGGCACGTGGTGCGCACATCTATGCTGAAATCATCGGCTACGGTGCGACTTCCGACGGTGCCGACATGGTGGCTCCATCAGGTGAAGGCGCGGTGCGCTGCATGAAGATGGCGCTGCAAGGCGTTGATACCCCAATCGACTACATGAACGTTCACGGCACCTCCACGCCGGTGGGCGACGTAAAAGAGCTGGGTGCCATTCGCGAAGTGTTTGGCGACAACACCCCGGCAATCTCATCCACCAAGGCCATGACCGGTCACTCACTGGGTGCCGCGGGCGTGCAGGAAGCGATCTACAGCCTGCTGATGGTTGAACACGGCTTTATCGCACCGAGCATCAACATCGATAATCTGGATGAGAAAGCCGCGGGCATGAACATCGTGACTCAGCCAACGCAACGCGAGCTGACCACCGTGATGTCCAACAGCTTCGGCTTCGGCGGTACCAACGCCACGCTGGTGATGCGTAAACTGCAGAAGTAATTCCTTGCCCTCAAGGCGCAGGATCAAGCCCGCATTTTTGCGGGCTTTTTATTGCCTGTAATCCCCCGCTGACGCGCCGCTAGGAGTTATCCCAAATTACATCTCCTGACGGATCATTAACGCTTTGTTCAGCCTTTTGCGCATACAATGGCTCAATAGCGCGAATATCACTCGGCGTAGCGTTTCAGAGTGATCGAACATTGAGGCAAGAGTATGAAAAAGTTAATTGCGGTTGGTTTGCTGTCGGCCATTCTGGCTGGGTGCGCGACTGACTCACCTTGTGTCCCGGTCTATGACGATCAGGGCCGTCTGGTGCACACCAATACCTGCATGAAAGGCACCACGCAGGACAACTGGGAAACCGCTGGCGCCATCGCCGGTGGGGCAGCGGCAGTTGCCGGTCTGACGCTGGGGATTATCGCGTTAACCAAATAACCCCGGTCGATGAATTTCTCCCGTATAAGGCCCAGCCAGCGCTGGGCTTTTTCTTTGCAAGGCGTAAAGTCAGTTGATTGAAGTCATGGCATTTATATTTCTGGAGTGCCGACGGGTAACGCTTTGTCAGCGGATGTAAATTCCATTCCTGCGCCCGGTCAGGGCCGATATACTCCCGCTATCTCACACTCTGGAACGATCTGATGTCGGCTTTGGCGTCCATCTCCTTATCCATGCACCGCCTGCGCTTTGCTAAAAAGCGGGCCTGCGCATGGTTATTGATGGTCAGCTGGCTGTTGTTGAATACTCAACTGGCGTTGGCCAGCCACAACTGCAACCTGCAGTTCAGCGGTGAAGCGCCGATGGCTCAGCATATGATGCATATGCAAAACAGCGTGCCGTCGCAGCAGCAGATGCAGACCCAAGAGCCGCTGTGTGAGAAACACTGCATTCCGGAGTCAGCCCAACAGGATCACAGCAACCTGACGTTGGCCGCGCTGCCTATCAGCAGTGAATTGGCCGTTATTGCGCCTTTCCCATCACCTGCCGTTTCGTCCGCTACCTGGCAAACGCCCCCGATAACAGGCCCGCCGGCAGAGATTGTTTTCTGCCGGTTCCGTGAATAGCTCTGACAACCGCTTTGCCGTCCCCGACGGTTTTCCGCGTTTGTTAACTATTTTATGGAGTACCCGTTATGCGTAATATATTTGCTGCCGTAGTGATCGCCCTGTTTTTCTCCTTTAGCGCCAGCGCTGCCGATAAGGCAATGCAGGATCCTGCCGCAAAAACTGCCGTTGAAATCCACAGCCAGGGCGTCGTCAAAAGCTGGGATGAGCGAAAGGTGTCTATCGCGCACCAGGCCATTCCTGCGCTCAGTTGGCCGCCAATGACCATGAGCTTCCTGCTCCCTCCATCGCCTTCATTCCCCGTATTGCCGGTGGGTACCACGGTTGATTTCAGCTTCCTGCCGATTGACGGTGGTTATCAGCTGATCGCCATCGCTGCCACTCGGCCATAACGGAGGCGTTATGACCATTATCCTTTCTCACCCTCTGCGGGTGGGCTGGCTGCTGCTCGCCTGTTGGGCACCGGCCACCCTGGCGGCGAGTCTGACGCTGCAACAGTCATTGACGGCGGCCGTAGGGTATTCGGCAGAGTTATCCGCCAATCGGCATCAGGTTGATGCCTTGCAGAACATGGCGGATTCGGCAATGCAGTTGCCCGATCCCAAGCTGAAGTTCGGCATTGAAAACGTGCCGGTGCAGGGCGGAAACGCTCAGCGTTTTACCCGCGAAGGCATGACCATGGGGCGAATCGGCATCATGCAGGATTACGTCAGCAGCACCAAACGCCAGCGTAAATCGGACACCCTGCGCGCCGAAGCCAGGCAGACAGATGCAGGCAGTGCCACCCTTCGGGCCCGTTTGCAGCAGCAAACCGCACAGGCCTGGCTGGCGCTGGCGTTGAGTCGACAAACCCTGCGGGATACCTCGGCTCTGGTGACGGAGAGTGAACGTCAGATTACCACGCAGCATGCTGCCGTAGCCGGGGGGGGAGTTCCGGCTAGCGGGGTGCTGGATGCCAGGCTGACGCTGCTGAGCATGCAGGACCGCATCAGCGAGGCGCAGCGTGATGTTGCTGTCGCGCAGGCGCGCCTGACGCAGCTGACCGGCCTGTCTGCGACGGATACCGCCGGAGCCATGCCGCGCTTTGAACGTTTACCGGCGGACAGCGAGGTGTTGCGGCAGGCTATCAGGCAACATCCCGAGGTCGTTCAGGCCAGCCGCGAGGCGGACGTCGCCAGGGCGCGCTCGGCGCAATCAGAGGTGGCGGCGATACCGGACGTCGGCGTCGAGGTGTATTACGGCAAACGTGCCGACGAGTACGAGGATTTGGCCGGGGTGATGTTTACCGTCGATCTGCCGTTGTTCCGCTCGCAGCGGCAGGATAAGGACTACGCCGCTGATGTTTCGCGCAGCATGGAGGCCAACGATCGGCTCACGTTGTTGATCCGAGATCATCAGGCACAGCTCGATACGCTGTTGGCGCAGTATCAGGCGGCTCAGGCGCAGTGGCAGCGCCAACAGGGGCAGGTCGTTCCCCTGCAACAACAGCGGGTCACTTTGCTGTTAGCGCAGTACCGCAGCGGTAAAAGCGATTTGTCGACGGTGCTGGAAGCTCGGCGCGCGCTGCTCGACAGCCGCCTCAGCGCCGGCAAGGCCGCCAGGGAACTGGCGCAGATTTGGGCCGCCATTCGTTATCTTACCCCTCAGGAATCGATGCAATGAAAATACCATTCAAGCTGGCGCTGTTAGCGGCGCTGATCGGCAGTGGGCTGGCGGGATACTGGTTTGGCGCAGCGGGAGACGCGCCCGCACCGGCCGCCAAGAGTGAGCGACAGGTGCTTTATTGGTACGACCCGATGATGCCGGGGCAGCGTTTTGACAAACCGGGTAAATCGCCCTTTATGGATATGCAACTGGTGCCGCGCTATGCCGATGAGGCAGAGCCTGAGGGAGGCGTGACCATCAGCGCCCGGCAGCAGCAGAACCTGGGCGTTCGCACCGAAGCGGCGCAATTGCGTCAACTGGAGCCGCAGCTGAGCGCTTTCGGCAGCGTAGCGACCGATGAACGCGGGGTTCAGAACATCGCAGCCCGAGCCAACGGGCTGGTGGAAAAACTCTACGTGCGTGCCAGCCAGCAACAGGTGAAAAAGGGCGAAGCCCTGGCGCAGCTGTGGATCCCCGACTGGAGTGCGGCGCAGCAGGAATATCTGGCGATACGCAAACTGGGCGACAGCGCACTGACCGCCGCTGGACGTCAGCGGTTGCAGCTGTTGTTTATGCCCGAGGCGGTGATCCGCCAAGTGGAGCGTTCGGGCAAACCCGAACCACGCGTTCAGATATCGGCACCGGAAAGCGGTTTTGTAAATAAGCTGAGCGTGCTCGAAGGCGCTCAGGTAACGGCCGCACAGGGGCTGTTTGAGATAGCCAGTCTCGATCCGGTGTGGATCGTTGCCGATTATCCGCAGGCGCAGGCCGGATTGCTGAAAGTGGGCGATAAGGTGCAGGCCGCCTCCGCCAGTTGGCCGGGGGAAAGGTTTGAAGGCGAAGTGAGCGAACTGCTGGCCAATGTCGATCCGCTGACCCGAACCTTTAAAGCGCGCATCCTGCTGAAAAATCCTCAGCAAAAACTTCGGCCGGGCATGTACCTGCAACTCACGCTGTCGCACAGCAGCCTCGGCCAGCCGGTGTTGGCGATACCGCAGGAGGCGCTGATCGCCAGCGGCGATCGCAATAGGGTGTTGATCGCCGAAGGCAATGGGCATTTTTCACCGGTTGAAGTGGTCGCCGGGCGGATGCAGGATGGCTGGGTAGAAATCAGGCGTGGGCTGAACGCCGGTCAAAGGGTAGTGACCTCTGGCCAATTCCTGATTGATTCCGAGGCCAGCATGCGCAGTGCCCTGCCGCAGATGGCGGCGCAAACTGAGGTGAAACGGTACCAGGCCGAGGGGGTGATCGATGCCGTGAGCGAGAGCGCCATAACGCTGTCCCACGGCCCCGTGCCGGAGCTACAGTGGCCGGCGATGACCATGGATTTTACCCTGCCGCCGGAGGGATTGCCGACGGGAGTCAAACCCGGTGACAGAGTGAAAATCCGCTTTAGCGTCGACGATCAGGGTTCGCATATCAGCCAGTTTTTACCGGCAGGTGCTGAGCATGGAGGCCACTTATGATTGCTTTTGTGATCCGCTGGTCGCTGCGCAATCGGCTATTGGTGCTGCTGGCTTCGGTGCTGTTGGCCGGTTGGGGGATCTGGGCATTGCAGAAAGCGCCGCTGGATGCGCTGCCGGATCTCTCCGACGTACAGGTGATTGTCCGCGCCAGTTACCCGGGCAAGGCACCGCAGGTGATTGAAGACCAGGTGACCTATCCGCTGACCACCACGTTGCTCTCGGTGCCGGGGGCCAAAACGGTGCGGGGTTTCTCCATGTTTGGCGACGCTTACGTCTACGTGTTGTTCGAGGACGGCACCGATCTGTACTGGGCGCGTTCGCGGGTGCTGGAGGCGCTCAGCCAGGTGCAATCCTCACTGCCGGCGCAGGTAAAGGTGGCGCTGGGGCCGGACGCCACCGGTGTCGGCTGGGTGTACGAGTATGCTCTGGTGGATAAAAGCGGCAAACACAGCCTGGCCGACCTGCGCGCACTGCAAGACTGGACGCTGAAGTTTGAACTGAAAACCGTTCCCAACGTGGCGGAAGTGGCCAGCGTGGGCGGCATGGTACGCCAGTATCAGGTGGTGCTGGATCCACCCAGCCTGCGTGCGCTGAACATCACTCATCAACAGGTGGTCAGTGCCATTCAGGATGCCAACCAGGAAGGGGGCGGTGCACTGTTGGAAATGGGGGAGGCGGAGTATATGGTCCGCACCTCGGGTTACCTGAAAAAACTCAGCGACTTTGCCAACGTGGTGATCACCGTGCGCGACGGCGTGCCGATCCTGCTGTCGCAAGTGGCAACGTTGCGCGAAGGACCGGAGATCCGCCGGGGCGTGGCGGAGCTGAACGGCGAGGGCGAAGTGGCGGGCGGCATCGTCGTGATGCGTTACGGCAAAAATGCGCTGGAGACCATTAACGCGCTGAAGGTGAAGCTGCAGGAAGTTCAGCAGACCCTGCCGCCGGGTGTGGAAATTGTGACCGTGTACGACCGCTCCCAACTGATCGAACATGCGATTGAAACCCTGTCCCACAAGCTCCTGGAGGAGTTTATCGTGGTGGCCTTGGTGTGCACGCTGTTCCTGTTCCATTTTCGTTCGGCGCTGGTGGCGATGATCACACTGCCGCTCGGCATTCTTGGTGCCTTTGTGGTGATGCATTACCAGGGCGTAAACGCCAATATCATGTCACTGGGGGGGATCGCCATCGCCATTGGCGCCATGGTGGATGCGGCCATCGTCATGATTGAGAATATGCATAAGGTGCTGGAGCAATGGCGGCAGCGCCATCCCGGCCAGCAGCCGACGTCGACGGATTATTGGCGCATTTCAGAGCAGGCGGCGGTGGAGGTGGGGCCGGCGCTGTTTTGCAGTTTGCTGATTATCACGCTGTCCTTCATTCCGGTGTTCACCCTGCAGGCGCAGGAAGGCCGCATGTTCTCCCCGCTGGCCTATACCAAAACCTACGCCATGGCCGTCGCTGCGGGATTGGGCATTACGCTGGTGCCGGTGTTGATGGGTTACTTTATTCGCGGCCGTATCCCCGACGAACATGCCAATCCGATCAACCGCTGGCTGATCCGCCTGTACCAGCCGGTGCTGGCGTCGGTGTTGGCACGGCCGAAAACCACGCTGGGGATTTCGTGCCTGCTGTTGCTGTTAACCGCCTATCCGCTTAGCCGGTTGGGCAGCGAATTTATGCCGCAGCTCGACGAAGGTGACCTGTTGTATATGCCTTCCTCACTGCCGGGGATGTCGGCGCGCGAGGCCAGCAGGCTACTGCAACTGACCGACCGGCTGATCAAAACCGTGCCGGAAGTGGCGACGGTATTCGGCAAGGCAGGCAGGGCGGAAAGCGCTACCGATCCCGCGCCGCTGACCATGCTGGAAACCACCATTCGTTTCAAACCGCGTGACCAATGGCGTCCGGGCATGACCATGGACAAGCTGGTAGCGGAACTGGATGCGGTGGTTAAGGTGCCGGGTATTGCCAACGTCTGGGTTCCGCCGATCCGCAATCGGCTGGACATGTTGGCCACCGGAATCAAAAGCCCGGTAGGCATCAAGGTGAACGGCAATAATATGGCCGATATCGAACGGATTTCCGGGCAGATAGAGCAGGTGGTGAAGCAGGTGCCGGGCGTCACTTCGGCGCTGGCAGAACGTATTACCGGCGGCCGCTACGTGGATATCGATATCGACCGTCAGCGGGCTGCGCGTTATGGGGTTTCGGTGAAAGAGCTGCAATCCATGGTGGCGACGCTGGTGGGGGGCGAAAACATTGGCGAAACCGTCGAGGGTCGGGCGCGTTATCCGATCAATGTGCGTTACCCGCGCGAGGTGCGTGATTCGGTGCAGCAGTTGCAGGCATTGCCGGTACTGACCGCCAGCGGTGGCCAGGTGCCGTTGTCGATGCTGGCCGACATTCGGATTAGCGAAGGGCCGCCGATGTTGAAAAGTGAAAACGCGCGGCTCTCCAACTGGATTTATGTCGATCTGCGCGGGCGCGATCTCAAATCGGCAGTGGAAGAGATGCAGCAGGCCGTCGCGCAGCAGGTCAAGCTGCCGACCGGGGTGTCGTTGAGCTGGTCCGGGCAGTTTGAATATCTGGAACGCGCCAGCGCTCAGTTGAAAATCGTATTGCCGGTAACGTTGGCGATCATTTTCGTGCTGCTGTTTGTCACCTTCAGCAGCGTACGTGATGCGTTATTGATCATGGCGACGCTGCCGTTTGCGCTGATAGGTGGCGTGTGGCTGCTGTATCTGCTGAACTACAACCTGTCGGTGGCCGGGGCAGTCGGCTTTATCGCGCTGGCGGGTGTGGCGGCGGAATTCGGCGTGATAATGGTGCTGTACTTGAACCATGCGTTGGAAAAACACCGCCAGCCGGGGCAGCCGCTCACGCAAAAACAGCTGATGGATGCCATCACCGAGGGGGCGGTATTGCGGGTGAGGCCAAAAGTGATGACCGTCGCCACCATCATGGCCGGGCTATTACCGATCATGTGGGGTAACGGTGCCGGTTCTGAGGTGATGCGGCGCATTGCGGCACCTATGATTGGCGGTATGGTCAGTGCGCCGCTGCTGTCGATGCTGATGGTTCCTGTGGTCTACCTGTTACTGCACCGAAAAGGATAAGCAAGCGGGGCGCAGTGCACTGCGCCCCGTCTTTACCGCACAGAAACTATTTCACCAGAAACGCCTTGAACTGCGGCGTCATCACGGCGCTGAACCCATCATCGGTTTTGCTGATCAGGTAGACCGCCAGGCCTTTTTCTTCCGCCAGTTTGAGCGCTTTTTCCGTCCCCAACACCATCAACCCGGTATCCCAACCGTCGGCTTCCAGCGCGGTCGGGGCGATCACCGTGGCGGAGACCAGACGATGAGTAATGGGTTTGCCGGTCGTGGGATCGATCACGTGCGAATAGCGCTGCCCGTCCTGTTCAAAATAGTTACGGTAGCTGCCGGCGGTGCTGATGCCGTAGCCTTGCAAATCAACCAGCGCCTGCACCGCATTTTCGCGGTCGGTCGGTTTTTGGATCGCCACGCGCCAAGGTTTGCCCTGCCCATTAACGCCGCGCGAGGAAACCGCACCGCCGACCGACACCAGATAGTGGGTGATGCCATTACGGGCCATCAACTGCACCAACTGATCGACGCCATAGCCTTCGCCCAACGTCGAGAGATCAACATACATCCCGGGCAAGTCCTTTTGCAGCCATTCGCCACGGCTGTCGCTGAGTAGCTTGAGGTGCTGCAGGCCAATATTTTTTTGTGCCGCCTCTATTTGCTGTTGGCTCGGCACCTTTACCACGCGCTTATCTGGGCCAAAGCCCCATAAATTCACCAGCGGACCCACGGTGATATTCATTGCGCCCTGAGTGTCGCGGCCAATGCGCTGAGCCATCAGGATAATATCCGCCATTCCGCGCGGGATCGGCTGTGGCTCGGTACTCTGGGTTTGATTAAAGCGCGAAAGCACAGAATCATTGCGGTAGGTTGAGATATCGTCATTGGCGCGTTCCAGCACGGCGTCAATCTGCTGTTGCAACTGCTGTTTATTGACCGTGACGTCACCGCTGACCTTGACGCTGTAGAAGGTGCCCATGGTTTTGCCTTCAATGTCGATCTGTGGGCGGGTATCGGGGTCATTACAGGCGGCTAGCAAGCCGATCGCCATACTCAGCAACAGCCCTTTGGCAAAAACGTTAGCCATGAAAATATCCTTTGAAACAGTGAAAGGCGCTACAAATAAAGTAAAGCGCGGCAAATGAAAAGCAGTTAACGGTAAAAGAGCATTTTGCTGGCGTTGCCGCCGCGCTTGGGCTAACGTCTGGCTCCTGATCCCTGGTTGTTTTTTTGAAGCGCCCAACATGAGTTCAAATGCCGTTGCCCGGCTGGTTCAGCCGTTCCTGAAAGATCGTTTTTTGCATATTTTGCTGTTAGCCGGCGTACTGATGGCGGCCTTTAATCCGCAACAGCTGCCTGCGTTAAACAGTTTTATCGACTGGCGCACCATCATTACGCTGCTTGGATTGATGTTACTCACCAAGGGCGTCGAGGTCAGCGGTTATTTCGATTTTGTCGGCCGCAAAATCATCAATACGCTGCACAGCGAGCGGCGATTGGCGCTGTTTCTGGTGTTTTCCGCCGCGGTGCTGTCGTCATTCCTGACCAACGACGTGGCGTTGTTTATCGTCATTCCGCTGACCATCACGCTGAAAAAACTGTCGTCGTTACCGATTGGCCGGTTGATTATCTTCCAGGCACTGGCGGTCAATGCCGGCTCATTGCTGACGCCGATTGGCAACCCGCAAAACATTCTGCTGTGGAGCAAGTCTTCGCTCTCTTTCCTGGGGTTTATTGCCCAAATGGCACCGTTTGGCGTGGTGATGCTGGTCAGTTTGCTGCTGCTGACCGGGTTCTGCTTTCCGGCGCGGGATATCGTTAAAGCGCCACACACCGAAGGTTATCCGTACCAGCTCCGCCTGTTGCTGAGCTGTGTGGCGCTGTACGTGATTTTTCTGCTGTGTCTGGATCTTGATCTGCCGCTGTATGGTCTGTTGGCGGTGTTCGTCGGTTTTTTACTGCTGGCGCGTCGGGTATTGCTGCAGATCGACTGGAACCTGATTTTTGTCTTTATCGCCATGTTTATCGACGTGGGGCTGTTTACCCGGTTGCAGGCGATCCAGCCTTGGTTCGCCGATATCGCTACGCTGGGTAACGGAGGCATTTACGCTTTGGGGATTGGCCTGTCGCAGGTGATCAGCAACGTGCCGGCGACCATTTTAATGCTCAATTACGTGCCTTCCAGCCAACTGCTGGCCTATGCGGTCAACGCCGGCGGCTTTGGGCTGGCGATCGGTTCGCTGGCGAACCTGATTGCGCTGCGTATGGCGGACGAGCGCAAAATTTGGCTGAAATTTCATTACTTTTCGTTGCCGTTACTGGTATGGGCCGGCTTGCTTGGCTGGTTGTTGGTTTAAGCGCGGTATTTTTACCGGTGATACCGCGCCGGTTGAGAGTGGCGTCTAACCGCGTGCCGCCAGCAAGCAGATGCTGCGAGTGACCTGGTAGGATTTTACAAAGGCGCTGACCGGCAAAAACTCGAAGCGCGAATGGAAATTGTGCGCGCCGGTGAAGTAGTTCGGCGTCAACAGACCACGGCTGGAGAGTGCGGCGCCATCCGTACCGCCGCGCATCGGGATCACCTTGGGAGGAATACCGTGGGCGGCCAGGGCACCGAAAATCAGCTCAATCGCTCGCTTGTCTTCCCCGATAGAGTTGCTGATATTGCTGTAGATATCCGTCACCTTGCAGCTGACCTTGGCACGCGGGTAGTTTGCCGCCACCTGTCGCACCACTTCCTGAATGCGCTCTTTACGCGCATTGAACCCGGCCAGGTCAAAATCGCGGATCGACACTTTCAACGTAGCGAGGTTGGCATTGGCGGTCAGATCGTTGAACCAGAAATAGCCTTCGCGCCCCTCGGTATGTTCCGGCGTATCCAGACTGTCGAATTGGTTGATGATGTCGTTGGCGATGCGAATCGGGTTGATCAGCACGTTCTTCGCCGACATCGGGTGCGCGGTGACCCCTTCGATGCGGATTTCCGCCCCTGCGGCATTGAAGTTCTCATACACCACTTCCCCCAACTCGCAGCAGTCGATGGTATAGGCAAAATCCACCTCGAAACGGGTCAGATCCAGCGCCTTGGCGCCGCGCAGGCCAATTTCCTCATCCGGGACAAAGGCCACCACGATGTCGCCGTGGCGATCGGAGGCGCTCAGGTTGGCCAGCAGGGTCATGACCACCGTGACCGCCGCTTTGTTATCGGCGCCGAGCACGCTGGTGCCGTCGCTGAAAATAATCTCTTCATTCGGATAGGCCAGGATTTCCGGATGCTCGGCGGTGCGCAGCCAAATATCGTGTTCGGCATTCAGGCACAGATCCTGGCCGGTAAAGCGCAGGCGCTGCGGGTGAATATGGGCCGACAGACCCACGTCAACGGTATCGATATGGGTGATAAAGCCGATACGTGGAGCGCCTGGCTGATTGCCGGGTTTGCGGGCGGTCACGGTGGCGTGCTCGTCAATTTGCACGTCTTGCATGCCTAGCTGGCGCAGTTCGGCCGCCAGCAGCTTGGCCATATCATGCTGGCCCGGCGTGCTGGGCAAGGTGGTTGCGGCGGCGTCGCTCTGGCTGGTCACCGCCAGATAGCGGAAGAAACGTTCGGTGAGCTGTTCGGCAATGGCGCTGGTCATGCGGGTTCCTCTCGATAAGCGGTCTAACGGTTTTAAAGCTAAATCAGCCGGTTGTCCAATGGTGCAATGCTTTCGCTGCCGGAATGCGAGATGCCGCGCAGAATAAAAAAATAGCGGCGCAACTAGGAAATAGTCTCGGGTAACTGCGGCAAAATCGTTGTTAGCTGTGGGGGAACGGGTGCCCCCAAATAATAGGATCGTTAAAGGAGAATACATGCGCTCAAGTCATGCTTTACTTATCACTTTGTTATCCCTGGGAATATCGCAAACGGCCTGGTCATCCACCGATGGTGGCCATGCCAACAGCAACGCCAATAGCCGCGAAGTGGCCAGTGCGCTCGGCGGCCTGAAAAACAAAACCTATAGCCTGGAGCAGGCACCGAAGATCCGCGTAGCCAGCTTCAATATCGCCGCCGGCAAGGTCAGCGACATGACCGCAATCGCCAAAGCGATCAAGGCGATGAACGTCGACGTGGTGGCGCTGCAGGAGGTGGACAAGCTGACCGGCCGCAGCGGCAAGCTCGATCAGGCGGAGGAACTGGCCAAACTGACCGGTATGCACGTCGCGTTCGGGCGCGCGATTGATTTTGACGGCGGCGAGTATGGGCTGGCGTTCTTATCGAAATACCCGCTGCATGACAGCAAGATTTACCCGTTGCCTTCCGGTCAGCGCGAACAGCGAATTGCTTTCACCGCCCAGACCGACGTGCCCGAATTCCCGGCACCGATTACCCTGATCAATACCCATCTGGACACCAAGGAAGATCCGGCGATGCGGCTGGATCAGGTGCGCGAACTGAATGACCGCACTATTGAAATGCGCGGTATCAAGCTGCTGTTCGGCGACATGAACGACGTGCCGGGCAGCGTCACCTGGACCGAGCTGAACCGCTATTGGAACGACATCATGCCCAAGGAGCAGGATGGCCGCAGCTGGCCGGCGGAAAATGCCGAAATCAAGGTCGATTACATCTTTAGCGGCAATGCCCAGCGCTGGCATCTGGACAGCCTGACGGTGCCGAACGCCAGCGGCGACTGGAACGGTATTCACTGGCCGGCGGTCAGCGATCACCTGCCGTTGGTTGCCGAACTGAGGCTGACCGAGCAGTAAGGTAACCTGGCGCCGTGGAAACTGTGCCCTGGGTTAAGCCGGCGAGATCCGTGCCAAGCGCTCGACGGCGGCGCGGATCTCGCCCGGCGTCAGGGCAGAAAACCCCAGCAGCCAGCCGTCACGCCGCAGGCTCGGGGTTTGGTACTGTGCCGCCAACCCCGGCGTGACTACGCCCAGACGCTGCGCCTGCTGAGTCAGGACGCTCTCCTGTCCGGGCGGCAGCCACACGCTGAGCTGCAAGCCGCCCCCTGCCGGTTGCGGGGTGGCAAAATGCCCGAGCTTTTCCTGCACCTCCGCCAGTAACAGGTCACGTCGGCTGCGGTACAACTGACGCATATAGCGGATATGGGCGGCAAAGTGCCCCTGCTGAATAAATTCGGCGGTCACCGCCTGCATCAATTGTGCGCTGTGGCCGTCGTATACCGTGCGTGCGGTGGTAAAAGGTTCCACCAACGCCGGTGGCAACACCAAATAAGCCAGCCGCAGGGAAGGAAACAGCGCCTTGGAAAAGGTGCCCAGATAAAGCACGTTGCCGTGCCGATCCAATCCCTGCATCGCCGGCATCGGCTGGCCGTCATAGTGAAACTCGCTGTCGTAATCGTCTTCAATAATCCACGCCCGCTGCCGTTGCGCCAGCGCCAGCAGCTCGAGCCGGCGTGGCAGGCTGAGTGCCACGCCGGTGGGGTATTGATGCGAGGGCGTGAGGTAAATCAACCGAGGCGTGGGGAGCTGGCCATCGGGCAGCAACCCGGCTTCGTCAACCCTGACCGGCACCAGTTGGGCTCCGACGCTGCTAAAGGCGTTTCTGGCACCGCGATAACCGGGATCTTCCATCCACACCTTGTCACCGTTATCCAACAGCAGGGTGGCAACCAGCTGCAGGGCCTGCTGCGAACTGGTCAGCACCACGACCTGTTGCGCATCGCAGTTAACGCCGCGCGTCTGGCTGACATAGCCGGCAATGGCTTCGCGTAGCGGAAAGTAGCCCTGAGGATCGCCATAGCGCATCAGAGCTTCCCCGCGCAGGTGCAGTTGTTGAGCGGTGAGTTGTTTCCACAATTTTAGCGGGAAAGCACGTAAATCCGGCGAACCGGCAGCGAAGGGCAGAGGCTGAAGCGGATCGTGGCAGCCACCGGTTTGCGCGATCTGCGTGCCGCGCAGCGAAAGGCGGGGGGCGCCGCTGACTTTGGCGGCGGGCGCTGATTTGACGATGTTGATCGCCACGAAGGTGCCTTGACCAACGTGGCGCTGCAGATAGCCTTCGGCTTCCAACTGGGCATAGGCCGCTTCGGTGGTTACGCGCGAGACGCCCAAATCTTCAGCCAGGACCCGCGATGAGGGCAAGCGTTGCCCACGGCCAAGCGCCCCATTATGAATAGCCCGGCGCAGCGTGCTGCAGACGCGTTCACGCAAGGTGCCACCGGCATGTTCCGGTTGGTGAAACAGAGTGGGCAATGCGTTAGCCATAATGGGACTTATCCATGGACAAAAATGGGTATCAAGCATAAGACCAAAATCAGGCAATATTGTCATCAGTCTTTCTCTACAGGAGTGAATTCCATGGCGGCATCTTCATTGGTTTTGGCTTTTCCACCGGGCAGCGCAGCGCAGAGTCTGGATTATCTGGCCGCAAAGCTGAGTTATTACGCGGATGCGTGGGACGTGGCAGAGGATCTGCGCAATGGGGTCAGTGAGATCCTGGTGATCGATACCCGTGCAGAGGCGCTCTATGCAGCCGGGCATATCCCCGGCGCTATCAGTTTGCCGCACCGGCTGATGGACGAGGCGGGGACCGCTCATCTGGATCGCGACAAAGTCTACGTCACTTATTGCGATGGCATCGGCTGCAACGGTTCGACCAAGGGGGCCTACAAACTGGCGCAACAGGGGCTGCGAGTGAAAGAGCTGATTGGTGGATTGGACTTCTGGATACGCGATGGCCATCCCCTAGCCACCGGTGAACAGCCGGGCTCGCTGGTGGGAAGTGCCAGTGGAGAGGACTGTGGCTGCGCCTGACGTTGGCCGGGATCACCGTGCCAGCTAACACCAGTATTCGAGTCTGGCCCTGGACAGGGCATCCGCAGGCCAGAAATCGTTTGAGGAGGGAAAGCGTTAAAACACCAGCGCCAATACCAGGCCCAGCACCAGCACGAACAGGATAAACGCCACCGCCGGTTTGCTCAGCGCTTTTTGCAGCGGCAGGGGCAGGGCGGCAATCAGCGGATTGAGCAGCGGTTGCGGCTCGGTAGCGTTGCCGGCGATCGGCTGTGCATGCCCGGCCTTTTCCAGACGACGTGCAAACAGCTGGTTGATGACGTCGCTCATCTGCGGGTGGGTCAAGGGGGCGCTGGCATGGCAGTTGAAGCGGGACTGGCAGTAGTCATTCAACTGCTGCTGCTCCTGCGCATCCGCCGGCTGCTTGAGCGCGGCGAACAGGTTGTTCAGCGTTGGCGCGGTTTGCGGGCTCAGCGCGACTTTCACCTGCAAAAACTGGTTCAGCAATTGGAAGTGGCGTGCCGGCAGCGGATCGTTGGTTTTCACCCCGGTCAGATCAAACAGCGTTTGCCAGATCTTGGCCGGCGACTCGCCGGTGGCGGCACTGAGTTTGGTGACCTGCTGCTGCAGGCTTTGATGCTCGGCGGGCAGCAGCGGGCGATCGCTGGTGGCCGTTTGCTGCGGGTGAGGGATCGTCAGGCTACCGGTTTGTAACAGGTTCAGCACCTGCTGCAACTGCGAGTGGCTCAACTGGCTCAGTACCGTGTGGCCAAACTGCTGGCGAATAAAATCGCTGACGGCCTGGCGGTTATTGCCCTGCGGCAACAGTTCGGTAAGCTGCTGCATCAATTGGCGACTGGCATGGTTTTGCTGTACCTGCGTCAGACGGTTTTGCAGCAGTTGCTCGGCCGGCTGAAAATGACGCGCCAGCAGTTCACTGCTGTTGTCTGTCTGCAGGTCGTGACGCAGCGTGACCCAAATCTCTGCGGATTTGGCCGGGCTTAGCGCCATGATTTTGACCACCAGCTTCTCCAGCGTCGTACGCTGTGCCGGGGAGAGCGGGCTATCGTCTGTGGGGGTGGTTTTGCCCGGGGTTGAAGGACGATCGCTGGCGATCGGGGTGCCCGGTCCACTCAAAGGTTGCATATCACCTGTCCTTCGCTGTGTATCCCCTGCTTACGTGGCGTTACCGCGGTGTGGGCTGTGCAATCTCACTCGAAACACTTACCTGAGTAAGCTCATCGAGACTCGCTTGCTTGCCGCCTGGCCGCAACATCCATGACTTTGGGGAAAGAATAATCGTCGTACCCGGCGAAAAGCGCAGGTGTGCGCCTATGATACCCGTAAATGCCCGCCATCAATACCGTCGTAAGACATTTCTTTACAGGCAAAACATTGCTAAACGCGCCTGCGTCGCTAAGATAAGCGCAGACTTGGAATTGAGGACGGCATGGTTAAACAGCAGCGGATTGCGAAATGGTTTTTATGCCTGGCTTGCCTGGTGGTGCTGACCTGCATGACTCAGCGCATGGCGAGCCTGCATGCGTTGCAGCAAGCGATGGGGCTGCCCGTTGCCAGCACAGCGTCCTCCGCCGGCGATGATGCCGCCGAACTGCAACCTACGCCCTGTGAACTGAGCGCTAAATCCTTGTTGGCCTCACCGCCGGTAATGTTTGAAACCGTGCTGCTCGGGCTTGGCCTGCTACTGGCGCTGTTGGCGCCTACCGTGGCTGCGCGTTTGCGCATTCCTCCTCCCAGAGTGATTTCCCCTCCCACCCTCAGGGTGCATCTCCGATTATGCGTCTTCCGTGAATGAGTTAATCGCCCGTTTGTTTTGGTGATTGTCTTATTTATGGAGAAAAAACATGTTGAATATCATCAGGTCGACGTTTGTCTGCCTGTTAATGCTGTGGCTGCCCGCTTTGCAGGCGGCGGACAGCGGCTGGTTGCAAAGCCCGACCAACGATCATGCCAAGGTGCGACTGCGCGCTGACACCTCGCAGCCAGGGGAAACCCGGCTGCTGTTGGCTATTGAGCTGCAAAAAGGCTGGAAAACCTACTGGCGTTCGCCGGGGGAAGGCGGCATTGCGCCGGCAATAACCTGGCAAGGCAACCCGCCCCCGGTGACCTGGCATTGGCCGACGCCGCAGCGTTTTGAGGTGGCCGGCATTTCCACTCAGGGCTACCACGATCGGGTCGAGCTACCGATGGTGATGAAGGGAACGGCACCGCGCCAGTTGGCTGGCACGCTGACGCTGTCCACCTGCAGCAACGTCTGTATTTTGACCGACTATCCGTTCAGTCTGGATCTTGCCGCGCCGTCAGAGGCGCAGTTTACCCACGACTTTGCCCAGGCGATGGGGCAAGTGCCTATTGCCGAGGGGCTGGTGGACAGCATCAAGGCCGGTTATCTCAATGGCGAATTGCAGATCAGCGCCGAGCGAGCCGCCGGTTGGCAACAGCCGGAGCTGTTCTTCGACACGCTGGAAGACGCAGACCTCGGCAAGCCACGGGTCAGTAGCGAAGGCTCACTGATGACGGCGCGGGTACCGGTCAGCGATGGCTGGGGTGACAGCGCCCCGGATCTGCGCGGTAAAACCCTGACGCTGGTGATCGGCGACGGTGGCATGGCGCAGCAGGTGACATTGCCAATTGGTGGGCCGCTGGCGCTACCGAATGCGGCCAGTTTCTCGCTGTGGCAAGCGGTGCTAATGGCGCTGGCGGGGGGCCTGATCCTCAACCTGATGCCCTGTGTGCTGCCGGTTCTCGGCATCAAACTGGGATCGATTTTGCAGGTGGAGCAGCGCGACCGACACAGCATTCGGCTGCAGTTCCTGGCGTCCTCGTTCGGCATTGTGGCGTCCTTTATGGCGCTAGCGTTGCTGATGACGCTGCTGCGCTTGAGCAACCAGGCGCTTGGCTGGGGCATTCAGTTCCAAAACCCGTGGTTTATCGGCTTTATGGCGCTGGTGACGCTGCTGTTCAGTGCAAACCTGTTTGGCCTGTTCCATCTGCAGCTGTCCTCCTCCCTCAATACCAAACTGGCGACCCATAACGGCCGTGGCCTGAGCGGGCATTTCTGGCAGGGCGCATTTGCCACCTTGCTGGCGACGCCCTGTTCGGCTCCCTTCCTGGGCACTGCCGTGGCCTTTGCACTGGCTGCGCCGCTGCCGGTGCTGTGGGGCATGTTTGTAGCGCTGGGCGTCGGCATGAGCCTGCCTTGGCTGCTGATTGCCGCATGGCCTGCTTTAGCGCTGCGCCTGCCGCGTCCGGGGCGTTGGATGAACACTTTACGCTGGGCCATGGGGCTGCTGATGCTGGCTTCTTCACTGTGGCTGCTGAGCCTGATGGTCAATCATATTGGCACCTTGCCGACGCTGGCATTGGGCGGTATCGCACTGTTGGCCTTGTTGTTGGCGGTAGGCTGGCAACATGGGGTTCGTCTGGCGGCCAAGCTGGCGGCCGGCACGCTGGTGCTGGTCGGCGTGGTGTTATTGGCCGGTTCGCTGACCGCCGGGCTGTGGCGTCAGCCGCTGCACGACAATGTCACCTGGCAACCGCTAAGTGAACAGGCGATCGCCCAGGCACTCGCTCAGAACAAACGGGTGTTTGTCGACGTCACCGCTGACTGGTGCGTAACCTGTAAAGCCAACAAATTCAACGTGCTGTTGCGTGATGACGTGCAGAAAGCGCTGAGCGCCGGCGACGTCGTAGCCCTGCGAGGAGACTGGAGCCGTCCTTCGGCCGAGATTAGCGCTTTCCTGCAAAAACGCGGCAGCGTTGCCGTGCCTTTTAACCAGATTTATGGCCCCGGTAGCCCTGACGGCGTGGTGTTATCCCCGCTGTTGACCCGCGATGCCGTCTTGCAAACCCTGTCCGCCGCCAAAGGAAATTCACAATGAAAAAATTACTGATGTTACTGATGCTGATAGTTACTCCGGTCTGGGCTGCGGCTCCTTTTACCCCGGAGCAAGAGGTGCGGATTAAAGAGCTGATCCGCGAAACGCTGGTGTCGAACCCGGATATTCTGGCGCAGGCGGTGGATGCCTGGCAGCAACAGACCGCTGGTCAGCAAATCAGCCAGGCGATCAAGCAAAACGCCAAAACCCTATACCAAGATCCGGCCAGCCCACGTTTGGGAGCGGCCAACGCCAAACTGACGCTGGTGGCCTTTACCGATTACAACTGCCCATACTGCAAGCGTTTTGACCCGATGCTGGAAAAAATCGTCAAACAGTATCCTGATGTGGCACTGGTGATAAAACTGCTGCCGTTCAAAGGAGAGAGCTCCGTCAGTTCTGCACGCGTGGCGCTGACGACCTGGCAGCAACACCCGGACCAATTCTGGGCGCTGCATCAGCGGTTGATGGCGAAAAAAGGCTTCCATGACACGGCCAGCATCGCTGCCGCACAGCAGAAAACCGGGGTTAAAGCCGTTGCACCAAGCGAACAGAGCATGACCACCTTGCGCACCAATATGGCATTGGCGGAGCAGCTTGGAGTACAAGGAACGCCAGCCACCCTGATCGGCGATCAAATGCTGCCAGGCGCGGTGTCGTATGAGGATCTGGAGGCGGTAGTGAAACAACAGCTTGCGAAGGTTAACAATGGCTAAACTGCGACGTTGGGGCCGCGAACTGCTGATCCTGTTGCTGATTGTGCTGGCGGTTGCCTTCGGGATGGACTGGCTACGCGCGCCGCAGCCACCGGCGGCGTTCGATTCGCAACCGTTGACGACTTTGAACGGCGAACAAGTCTCGCTGGCGCAGCTCAGCCAGGACAAGCCGCTGCTGGTTTATTTCTGGGCCAGCTGGTGCGGGGTTTGCCGGTTTACCACGCCGTATGTCGCCAGAATGGTCGGCGAGGGCGGCAACGTATTGACCGTGGCGCTGCGTTCCGGCGACGATCGTCAGGTGGAACAGTGGCTGGCGGGCAAGCGTGTGACGTTGCCGGTGGTTAACGATCCCCGTGGTGAGCTGTCGGCGCAGTGGCAGATCGGCGTCACGCCTACGTTGGTGGTCATTTCCCAGGGCAAGGTGGTGCAAAGCACCACCGGCTGGACCAGCTATTGGGGAATGAAGCTGCGGCTATGGTGGGCCGGGCTCTGAACCGCGGCTTATTCTGAAGTGATGACCTCATTAATCGCCCGGCACAGTCGGGCGATACCTTCTTCTATCTGCGGCGGCGTATTGGCGGCGAAATTCAATCGCAGGCCATGTGCGCCTTGCTGTTCTTCGGCATAAAAGCACTCCCCACGCGCAAAGGTGACGCCGTGTCGCCAGGCCAGCGGCATCAACGCCTCGGTGCTGACGGCGGCAGGCAGCATCAGCCAGATAAACAGTCCACCCTCCGGCGTTTCAAACTGACAGCCGGGCGGCAGTTGCTGCTGCAAGGCTGCCACCATCACGTCTCTGTGCTGGCGATATAACCGCCCGGCGCGTCGCAGCTGCTTGTCGTAACGACCGATAGTGACGAATGCGTCCAGTGCCCGTTGGATCAGGTTGGAGCTGGTAAAACTGTCGACGTGTTTCAGTCGAGCCAGTCGCTGATAGTGTTCGCTGTCCGCCACCAGGTAACCGATGCGCATGCTGGGCAGCAGCATTTTTGAAAAGGTACTGACGTAAATCACCGCCCCCGGCTGCGCCAGCGATCGCAGCGACGGCAGCTGTTTGCCGTTGTAGCGCAGATCGCCGACAAAATCGTCTTCCAATATCACTACACCGGCCTGCTGGGCCAGTGCCAGCAGGCGTCGACGGCGCGCTTCACTCATGCAGCGGCCGGTGGGGTTATGAAAATTGGGAATGGTGTAAATCAACTTCGGTTGGTGTTTTTCGATCAGTGCGGGCAGCTGTTCAACCAACATGCCGTGCCGGTCGCTGGCGACGGTGACGATATTGATGCGGTGCTGGCGAAGCAGCCCCAGCGCTTCGGCGTAGGTCGGTTGTTCGACAATCACCGTGTCGCCCGGCTCCAGCAGGCTTTGCACTATCAGACTGATGGCGTGTTGCGAACCGTTGGTGATCAGCAGTTGCTCTGCATGGGTCGGAATACCCTGGGCGGTGAGGATCCGTCCCAGCGTATCGCGCAGCGGGTAATAGCCGCAGTATTCGCCATAGCTGAAGGCTTCTTCCGCATGGCGGCTGAGCACCGACAGCAATATTTTGCGGAACTCCTCCTGCGGAAAGACTTTCGGGCTGCCGACGCCGGCGGCAAAGTTGATGATGTTGTCCGGCAACGGCGTATCGGGGTAGCCATCCAGCCGAGAGGTCAGGGGGGTGAAACGCTCCGCCGGGAAGGGCGCATCGCTTGCCGGCCGTGGCTGGGCGGGCTGGATCAGCGGGTGCAAAACATAGGCGCCGCTGCCGCGCCGCTGGTGCAAAAAGCCTTTGGCCGCCAGTTCGGCATAGGCGTTTTCCACCGTCAACCGGCTGACCGCCAGCTTGGCGGCCAGCGTGCGCGTGGAGGGCAGCTTATCGCCGTCGACAAATGCGCCGCTGAGGATCGCCCGCCGCAGCGCTTCCTCAATTTGCAGATATAAAGGAATGTTTTGCTGACGGTCTAAGGGAATATGCATGCAAAATTGGCCCGGTTAGCGGTGTTACTTTTTACTATACCCCATAGTTAAAGGGCTTCAAGAGGGTAAAAGTGGCCTGTATAACATCGGGGGAAAGTGGCTCTGGCGGTAAAGTTGCGCGGCGTTAGAATCTCGCCTGAGTCCACTATCGCCGTTTTTTGAGGGTGTCATGTCATTACCATCGGGTATCTCAGCCAGGCCGGTTTTTCCGGGGGCACGTATTTTACAGGGCAGCAGTCAGGGGTATGTGATTGCTATCATCAGCGCCATGCTGCTGGCCTTTACCGCCATTATTATCCGCGTGCTGACGGAGTATTTTCACCTGCCGACCTTTGTGCTGGCCTTTTGGCGCGCGGCGCTGGTTGCTCTGGTGCTGTTGCCGGTACTGCTGCTGTTCAAACCCGAATGGGCGCGTTTACAGCGTTCGCAGATCCCCTTTTATGCCTGTTACGGTCTGCTGCTGGCGGTGTTCAACAGCCTGTGGACGCTGTCGGTGGCGCTGAACGGTGCGTCGGTGGCGACTATCCTGACCTACTGCTCGGTCGGTTTTACCGTGTTTCTCGGCTGGATGATGTACAGCGAGCGCCTGAGCCTGCGTCAGTTGGTGGTGATTGTGGTCAGCCTGGGCGGCTGTTTTCTGGTCAGCAACGGCGACAGCATGGGCAACAGCCATTTTAACCTGTTGGGGCTGGTGGTGGGCATGCTGTCCGGCATCGGTTACACCCTCTATACGCTGGGCGGGCGGGTCGCAACCGAGCGGCGCTACCCGGTGTGGAACACCATCCTGTACGTGTTCGGCTTTTCGGCCGTCTATCAGTGGTTGTTCAATGCCGCGCTGACCTTTTACCCGCTGGAGGCGTTCCACGGCATGACGGGGTCATTGTGGTTCCTGTCCCAGGGCGTTCAGGGCATCGAGTGGGGGGGCTGGTGGTTGCTGCTGACCCTGGCCGCCGGCCCAACGCTGTTGGGGTTCGGCCTGTACAACATCAGCCTGAAAACCTTGCCGCTGGCGGTGGCGAACCTGATCTTGTCGCTGGAACTGGTGTTCACGGCAGCGATCGCTTACTTCCTGCTGGGGGAAAGCATGAATCAGTTACAGCTGCTGGGCAGTGCGTTGGTGATGGGCGGGGTGCTGATGCTGAAGAGCAAGACGGCTGCGACGTGATTTGTTAAACTTCGCCCAGATGTGGAGGTAACAATGACCAATAACCCAAGATTAAAACGGGCGTTAATCGCTTAAAGCGGCAGTGTTTTGCGACCAAAAAACACTGCCACAGACATTTTGCTGTGGCTCTTGCAATGAATAAGATAAAGCGCCATGACTGAAAAACACTGGTCAAAAACAGAACTGTTACACCAAACGGTGACCAACCCCAATATTATCGTCAAAGGGACCCACAGCTATTACAGCGACTATCTGGATGACGGCTTTGAGCGCTCCGTGGTGCGTTATTTGCACGGAGACGAGGTCAGCCAACAGTGGCAGCCGCTTGGGACGATAGACCAACTGCTGATCGGCGATTATGTCTGCATTGCCGCCGAAGCGGTGATCCTGATGGGGGGCAACCATACCCATCGTGCCGATTGGTTCTGCCTGTATCCGATGATGGAAAGCATTCTGGCTTCCTATCAGCCGAGGGGCGACACCCGGTTAGGGGACGGCTGCTGGATAGGCATGCGGGCGATGCTGATGCCGGGCGTGACGATTGGTGAAGGAGCGATAGTCGCCGCCGGCAGCGTTGTGACGAAGGATGTTGAGCCTTACACCCTGGTGGGGGGTAATCCGGCGCGACCAATAAGACTGCGCTTTGCTCCGCAGATTGTAGCTAGGCTACTCGCTTTGCGCATTTATGATCTGTCGGCCGAGGATTTTGCTCAGGTGCAGCCTTTGCTGGCCAATGACGATATTGCAGCCCTTGAACGGGCGATAAGCGAAATTAAGCGTTAAATGAAAAGGGCGGAGTTAATACTCCGCCCTTTTTGCTTACTCGGCCTTGGCCGCTTCCGCCGTCAGGCGGCGTTTGCGTATTCTGCGCAACAGCAGCGGCAGCACCAGCACGGATACCGCCAGCACCAGCAGCGTTTGCGCGATGCCGCTACCCCACAGGATGCTGAACTCACCGTTGCTGATCGACAGCGCACGGCGCAGGTTTTGCTCCAGCATCTCCCCCAGAACGAAGCCCAGGATCAGCGGTGACATTGGGAAGTGCATTTTCCTCAGTATGTAACCAAACACCCCCAGCCCGACCATCAACAGCAGATCAAAGGTGGTGCTGTGTACCGCGTAAACACCGACCGCCGACACCGCGGCAATCGCCGGTACCAGGAACCACAATGGAACGGTCAGCATGCGGGTAAACAGGCCCACCAATGGCAGGTTCATGATCAGCAGGATCACGTTGGCAATCAGCAGCGCGGCAATCAGCCCCCAGACAATGTCCGGCTGTTCGGTGAACATTGCCGGGCCTGGCGTGATGTTGTACAGCGTCAGCGCCCCCATCATCACTGCCGTGGTGCCGGAACCCGGCACGCCCAGCGTCAGCATCGGAATGAACGAGCCGCAGGCCGAAGCATTATTGGCCGCTTCGGGCGCAGCGACGCCGCGAATATCCCCTTTACCGAAGGTTTCGCTGTTGCCGCTGATTTTCTTTTCGGTCATGTAGGTGAGGGCGCTGGCGATGGTGGCCCCGGCACCCGGCAGAATACCGACGAAGAAACCGATCACCGAAGAGCGTAGCGTAGGGCCCACGCACTCGGCGGCCTCTTTGCGGTTAAACAGCAGGCGGCCGGTTTTACGCACCAGTTTTTGCCCGGTACTGGTGCTTTCCAGCATCAGCAGAATTTCACTGACCGAGAACAGGCCAATCACCACCACGATAAACTGCACGCCGTCGGAGAGGTGAACGCTGTCGAAGGTAAAGCGATAAACGCCGGTGTTGGCATCCACCCCGACCGTCGCCAACCCCAGGCCAATCAGCGCCGCCAGCAGCGACTTCAACGGGTTCTGGCTCATCATGCTGCCCAGGCAGGCGATGGCGAACACCATCAGGGCGAAATACTCCGCCGGGCCAAATGCCAGTGACCAACGGGCCAGCAGCGGGGCAAACAGAATAATCCCGCCGATGGCGATCATCGAACCGATAAAGGAGCTGACTGCCGAAATCGACAGCGCGACGCCGGCACGGCCTTGCTGTGCCATGGGATAACCGTCCAGCGCGGTCATGATCGCTGCGGCATCCCCCGGCACATTGAGCAGGATCGAGGAGATACGCCCGCCGT
Organism: Serratia sp. OS31; assembly: GCF_014164835.1. Classification (NCBI taxonomy): domain Bacteria; kingdom Pseudomonadati; phylum Pseudomonadota; class Gammaproteobacteria; order Enterobacterales; family Yersiniaceae; genus Serratia; species Serratia sp. OS31. The sequence continues at coordinate 65,825 of NZ_JACJFQ010000022.1, forward strand.
ATTCGCAGCCGATATACACCGTCGCCAGCAGGATCAGCGCGGACTCGGCCGGCAACTTGAGCGCAAACGCCAGCGGCAGCAGGATAGCCACGCCGTTGATCGGGCCCAGTCCCGGCAGCAGGCCGACAATAGTGCCGACGAAACAGCCGATCAGGGCGATAATCAGGTTCTGGGGCACTAACGCCACCTCGAACCCTTGAGACAAATACATCCAGGTTTCCATCATCGCCCCCGTTAGCTCAGCCAAACGCCGAGTGGCAGTGTCACATCAAGTAAGCGGTCAAAGGCGTAATAGAGCGCAACACCCATGATCGCGCCGGACACCAATGCCGCCGTCAGGCTGGCCTGGAACAGCAGGCCAATGCTGAAGGTAAGCAGCGCGGTCGCCAGCGGGAAGCCGAGCCACTCGAAGCCCCAGGCGTACAGCACCAGCGTGATCACCAGTACCAGCAGGCGCTGCATCACCTTGTTGTGCGGCCATTCAACGGCCTGCGGTTTGTTCAACAGCAACAGTGCCGCACACAGCGCCATCAGGCTGAGAATAGCCAGCGGGAAGGGGCGCGGCCCCAGTGGTTCATAGCTGTATTCGCTCTGGATGCCCCAACCAATAAACAGGCCGCCGATGCACAGCAGCAGCCAGAACCCGGCAAAAATGCGATCGCTCATGGTAGCCCCCGGTTATTTGGCCAGGCCGAAAACTTTGGCCTGTTCACGGTACTGATTGACCTGGTTTTTCACGTAGGCGTCCAATTCTTTGCCGGTCAGGTCGAATTCAAACAGGCCGCGCAGATCGCGCTGTTGCTTGAATTCATCGGTTGTCATCATTTTCTTGAAGGTATCGAGCCACCACTGGTACTCCTCTTCCGTGACCTTCGGGCCAACGTAGAAGCCGCGAATGATCGGCCAGACCAGATTGAACCCTTGCTCTTTGGCGGTCGGAACATCGGCTAACTGGCCCGGCAGGCGCTGTTCGGAGTACACCGCCAGCACGCGAATTTTGTCACCCTGCAGGTAAGGCACCATTTCGCTCAGATCGCCGGAAACGGCCTGAATGTGGTTGCCGAGCAGGGCGGTAACCGGCTCGCCGCCGCCTTCGAACGCCACGTAACGCATCTTGTGCGGATCGACGCCGACTTCGCGCGCCAGCAGGGCGGTTTTCATCCAGTCCTGACTACCGATCGAAGCGCCTGCGCCGAACACCACGCTGTTGGGATCTTTTTGGAAGGCGTTCATCAGGTCTTTCAGGGTTTTGTACGGTGAGTCGGCACGCACGGCGATCATGCCGTAGTCGGTGCCGACAGCGGCCAACCATTTGACGTCATCGACGTTGTAACGGCCGAATTTTCCCTGTGACAGATTCAGCAGCGAGCCGCCGGAGAAGGCGACTACCGTGCCGAATTCCGCCGGGCGCTGAGCCACGATGGCGTTGTAAGCCACCGCGCCGACGCCGCCGGGCATATAGGTCACGCGCATCGGTTTGTCGATGGCTTTGGTTTCTTGCAGCGAGACCTGGATCAGCTTGCAGGTCAGGTCAAATCCCCCGCCAGGCTTGGCAGGAGCGATGCATTCGGTGCGTTTCGGCGCTTCCAGGGCAAAAGCCTGATGGGTGGCCAGCAGCAGAGCGGTAGCGGTCAGTGTTCGGGTGATTATTTTTTTCATTGCTTTCCCCAAGGTATTTTTCAGTCGGTGTGGATCCCCGCCGATACGGGTTGCTGGATTGTTAAATCAACAACCTTTCATTTACCTTTCAACCGAGGGAAAAGTTTCCGGGATGTGATACGCGTCTCCTGTTAGCGAGAATTACACGACTGACCATCGTCCTGATTGCCCGCCGGTTAACACATGCGATGAAGGAATAACAGTGCGTAAACCTCGCGTAAAGCCTGCGTAATATCAGTTTTATCGGTTTCGTCTTGCGATAAAATGCCGAAAAATAAAATGAATGAAGGTGCATTATTATGTTTTCATTAGGGAAGTTATTCGGCAGCAAGGACGGCAATAAAGTGAGTGCCATCAAGATGTTGCCCGCGGCTTATGCCGAGGCTGTTGGGAAAGAAGGCCATTGTCGTGTTAAGCGCCTGCGAGCGGATATCGGCGTTTTTGAACTGCATTTTTCGAATGACAAAGGTGAAAAATACGCTTGCCACATGACGGCCTGTATCACCGGTATTGATCTGGTCTTCGCCGCCAACAACCGCTCGGTGCTGGTGTCTCCGCCGTTTACCCCCGCCAAATTGAAACCGGTACTGGATATCGCCCTGGCCGACTGCGAAATCGCAATGTAGTGGCTGACTAACCGAATTAGCCCTGTTGCCGACGGCTCAGGGTTTATTCCGTGTCGCAATTGTGTTCCAGCTCCCAAAACTGAATGGGAGCAACCCTTCTATCACTGCGTCTTCCGTGCCATCCTGCTGTTATAAAGATGTTAATTGACAATAAGTCGGATGCTGACGTCATCGCTCAGCATTCGGCCTGCGGGCATAGAAAAATCAATGGAATGGAAACATGCGTCTGTTATTGGTTGAGGATCATCCCGAGTTATCCCACTGGCTGCAAAAGGCGTTAACCGGCGTCGGTTTTGCCGTCGACGTCGCGCCGGACGGGCTGGCGGCCGATCATTTGCTGTTAAACGAATCCTATGCGCTGATGGTGCTGGACGTGGCGTTACCGCGGCTGAACGGGCTGGATCTGCTGGCCCGTCTGCGCAAGCGAGGACAGGACTTACCGGTGCTGTTGCTGACGGCCAGAACCGACGTTGCCGATCGGGTTAAAGGGCTGAACCTGGGGGCAGACGATTATCTCACCAAGCCTTTCGAACTGGATGAACTGGAGGCGCGCATTCGCGCGTTGCTGCGCCGCAGCGTCGGTGTGACTCAGCAGGCGCTGAAATACGGCGCGCTGACCTATCTCGATGAAGGCTATTTTCAGCTGGACGACAAACCGCTGCAATTGACGCCGCGTGAACTGGCGGTGCTGACCGCGTTGATTCACCGCCGTGGCCGGCCGGTGGCCAAACAGCAGTTGTTTGAACAGGTGTTTACTTTGGCCGACGAGGCCAATCCGGAAAGCATTGAACTCTATGTCCACCGGCTGCGAAAAAAACTGCAGGGCAGCAACGTGGCGATAATCACTCTGCGCGGTCTGGGCTACAGCCTGGAGCTTTGCAATGAGGTGGTTTAACGCGCCGCAATCGCTATTTTATCAACTGCTGTTGTTCTTTGGCCTGCCGCTGCTGGTGTTGGGCGGCATCTCGATTTATACCCACTACTTCAGCGCGATGAATGCCGCTACGCTGGCTTACGATCGCACGTTGCTGGCGTCAGCGCGTACCGTGGCGGAACGGTTGGTGGTGCGAAATGGCCGGCTTGAGGCGGATGTGCCCTACGTGGTGCTCGACAGCTTTGAGCGCAACATGAACGATCAACTCTACTACGAAGTGATCTCCCCGCAGGGCGTAAGTATCTCCGGCTATGACGATCTGCCGACGATGCCGCCGCATATTTTGCGCTCAAGCCTGTACCCGGCGCTGGTGCATTTCTATGACGCCGAATATCGCGGCCGGCCGATCCGCGTCGCTGCCCTGTACCAGCCGGTCAACGAATCCGGAGTGATGGGCATGGCCACCATTCTGGTGGCGGAAACCCTGGAGTCGCGCCGCTATCTGGCAAGGCAGATGATGCTTTCCGCTTTGCTCAGCCAGGGAACCGTGGTTGTGCTGACCATGATCCTGGCCTTTGCGTTGCTCAAGCGGGTGCTTAAGCCGATGCGCAAGCTTTCCGGCATTATGCTGCGGCGTGACCCGGGTGAGCTGACGCCGTTGCCGATGGTGTTGCCCTGGTCGGAAATGCAGCCGCTGTTGCTGGCATTCAACCGCTATATTGAACGGCTGCGGGTGATGGTCGCACGACAGGAACGTTTTAGCGCCGACGCTTCACATCAGCTGCGCACGCCGTTGACCGTATTGAAAACCCAGGTGGGAGTGGCGCTGGCCAGCGATAAGCCGGAGCAGTGGCGGGAAAGCTTGCTGGCCATGAGCGCAACGCTGGATAACACCGTGGCGCTGACCGATCGCCTGCTCTACCTTTCGCGGCTCAAAGCTCATGAGCACCACGCCGATCGCCAACTGCAGCCGGTAAACCTGGCGCAGGTGCTGCGTGACGCCTGCTTTTCACGTTTACCCCAGGCCCGCAGCAAGCGTATCGATTTGGGGTACGAGGGAGAAGCGGTTTGTTGGGTCGGCGGAGAAACGCTGTTGCTAACCGAACTGTGTGCCAACTTGCTGGATAACGCACTGAAGTATACGCCGCATCAGGGCACGGTCACCGCACGTTTAACCCTGGACAAGCAGGCCGGGGAGGGAATATTGGAAATTGAAGACAGCGGCCCGGGCATTGCCCAACAGGATACCGCGCAGGCGCTGCAGCCGTTTCATCGGCTGGATAACGTGGGTGATCAACCCGGTGCCGGATTGGGGCTGGCGCTGGTCAGCGATATCACCCGTTATCACGGCACCCGCCCGGAGCTGTTGACCTCGGCCACGCTGGGTGGCCTGCTGGTGCGGGTGCGTTTTCAATTGTTATCTTAGCTCTGACATTCTGCGGCTTGTTTTGCCTTGCGCCCCAGCGGCGTACGCAGGCGCTGCGACAGGATCACGCCCAGTAGGGTAATGCCGCCGCCGATCAGATGGTAGCTGTGCAGGTGTTCATGCAGGAACAGCACCGCAATGATGGCGGTAAATACCGGAGCCAGGTTCATAAAGATCGACGCGGTGTTGGCCCCCAGGCGCATAACGCCGTGGATCCACAGATAAGGTGCGACAATCGAGGCCGGAATGCCGGCAAACAGCACCAGCGGGATGTTTTGGCTGGTCAGAGACACGTCTTGTGCCATCAGGAAGTTCGGCAGTAACAGCACCACGCCGAACAGGATCTGCACATACAACGACTGCCAGTTCGGCAGGGCAATCGCCCAACGTTTGGTCAGCACGCCGTACAGCGCATAAGAGGCGGTGGCGGCGAACATCATCAATTCCCCCTTGCCGATGCCGTGCTGCAGCAACTCACCCGGGTTACCGGCACTCACCAGCCAGATCAAGCCGCCCAAAGACAACAGGCTGCCGATGGCAATACCTACCGTGGGAGCGACGCGCAACAACACGATGCTGATCAGAATGGTCAGTAATGGGATCAGCGAGACAATAATGCCCATAAACAGCGCGCTGACGCTGTGCGCCGCGTAATAGGCCAGACTCTGATACAGCACCATGCCCAGCATGCCAAGAACCAGCAATTTCCACCAGTTGGTGCGTATTGCCGACCAATGGCGGATCACGCCGGGCAGCACGAACGGCGTCAGGGTGATCAGCGCCAGCAACCAGCGGTAGAAGGAGATCGCGGCCGGATCGATAGCGGTGGCCGAGAGTTTGCTGACCACGGCGTTGATTGACCAAATCAGAACCGCCAGCAAAGGGAAGAGCATATTCATGATAATTATTCTCATTAACGACTAACATGCTGGCTAGTGTACTCGTGTCCGGTTTATTATATATAGCGATATTCAGACAAATTTTCTGCCAAACAAGACAAGTAACGGGGCGAAACCATGCCAGAAATCCGCCATTTCCCAGAAGCCTTGATCCCGGCGCCGCGGCCGGTGCAGTTCCGCTGCGAGGAGTTCAATGCTCGTACCGAGTTCCAGCCACATCGCCACAGCTGGGGACAGTTGATGTGGGTAAAAGCTGGCGTCATGGTGCTGCGTATCGGCGGCCAGCGCTTTTTGGCACCGCCGGAATTTGTGTTGTGGGCGCCGGCGGAGATTGAACACTCCTGCTATAACCAGCGCTTGGCGCAGTGTCGCATGGTGGATATTGCGCTGCCGCTGTGTGCCGGTTTGCCGGAAGAACCTTGTCTGGTCAGCGTTACCCCGATTTTCCGCGCCATTGCCGAAGATTTTTACGCTCGCAAACAATACATCCCGCAAAGCAAACAGGATTTACGCCTGTGCCGCGCGTTGATCGACCAACTGCATATCTCACCGGTGCAGCAAACTTATCTGCCGACCTCCGAAGACAAATTTTTGGCACCGGTGTTGGAAGCCCTGGAGCACTGTCCGTCGGACAATACCTCGCTCGCCATCTGGGCCACTCGGGTCTACACCACTGAACGCACGCTGTCGCGCCGCTGCCAGCAGGACTTGGGGATGTCGTTTAGCGAATGGCGCCAGCGCCTGCGTTTTTTGCATGCTGTTTCGCTGTTGGAGCAGGGTAAAACCGTACAAGAGGTTGCGCTGGAAGTAGGCTATAGCTCTGCGTCGGCGTTTATCGTCATGTTTCAGCAAATCGCCGGCACCACCCCCGAGCGCTTTCGCCGGGCATGATTCAGTGGCACACTATTTCCCAGATAACTCTTCATACTTGGCGCCGCCTCTGTGTTGGCTGCGAGCACTCACCCCAGTCACTTACTTGAGTAAGCTTCTGGTGACTCCTGCTCTTACCGCCTTGATGCGGCGCCAATTATTTTGGGTATAAATAGCCGTAAACCGTCGGAGCAACAAGTGAAAATCCTGGTTGATGAAAATATGCCGTACGCGACTGAATTGTTCAGTCGCCTGGGGAACGTACAGGCCGTGCCTGGCCGCCCAATTCCGAGTGATGCGCTGGCGGATGCCGATGCGTTGATGGTGCGCTCGGTCACTAAAGTGAATGAAGCGCTGCTGGCCGGCACCCGCATTGGTTTTGTCGGCACCGCGACAGCCGGCACCGATCACGTAGACGACGCCTGGTTGCAACAGCAGGGCATAGGTTTTTCTGCGGCGCCGGGGTGCAACGCCATTGCCGTGGTGGAGTATGTCTTCTCTGCGCTGATGTTGCTGGCCGAGCGTGACGGTTTTCACCTGCGCGATAAAACCGTCGGCATTATCGGCGTCGGCAACGTAGGTTCACGGCTGGATGCCCGTTTGAAAGCCCTGGGCGTGCGTACCTTACTGTGCGATCCGCCGCGTGCCGATCGTGGTGACAGCGGTGAATTCTGGCCGCTGGAGAAGCTGGTGGCGGAAGCAGACGTGCTGACCTTCCACACCCCGCTGAATAAATCCGGTCCTTACCATTCACTGCACCTGGCGGACGCCGATTTGCTGGCGGCGCTGCCGGACAACCGGATTCTGATCAACGCTTGCCGCGGTCCGGTCGTCGACAATGCGGCGCTGTTGCAGGCGCTGGAAAAAGGCAAAAAGCTGAGCACGGTGCTGGACGTGTGGGAACCGGAGCCGGAGCTGTCTCTGCCGCTGCTGGCGCGGGTCGATATCGGTACCGCGCATATCGCCGGTTACACGCTGGAGGGCAAGGCGCGCGGCACGACGCAGGTCTTCGAGGCCTTCAGCCGCCATCTGGGGCAGCCGCAGCAGATCGAACTGGCCTCATTGCTGCCGGTGCCGGAGTTCAGCCAGATCCAGCTCAATGGACCACTGGACGAAGGCAAATTAAAACGATTGATGCACTTGGTGTATGATGTGCGCCGCGACGACGCACCACTGCGTAAAGTGGCCGGGCAACCGGGCGAGTTTGATCGTCTGCGCAAACATTATCAGGAGCGCCGTGAATGGTCTTCATTGCGCGTCCAGTGCGATGACAGCGCCAGTGCGGAACTGCTGCACAAGCTGGGCTTTTCGATCGCGTAAGGCTTTCTTAAGCAACGGCGACTAATTTTGTTATCAGGGCGGCGAATCAGTCGCCCCTCTGCATTTGAATAAATACTCTGGAGAAACCCAATGTCTGACGGCTGGAATATCGCTCTGCTTGGCGCCACTGGCGCGGTAGGTGAAGCGTTGCTGGAACTGTTACAGGAACGCCAGTTCCCGGTGGGCGAACTCTATCCTTTGGCCAGCGAGCGCAGTGCCGGTGCAACGGTGCGCTTCAATGGCAAATCGGTACTGGTACAAAAAGCGGAAGAATTCGACTGGTCACAGGCCCAGTTGGCGTTCTTCGTCGCCGGTAGCGAAGCCTCGGCCCGCTACGCGGAAGAAGCCGGCAATATGGGCTGCCTGGTGATCGACACCAGCGGTCTGTTTGCGCTGGAGCCGGACGTTCCACTGGTGGTGCCTGGGGTTAACCCGCAGGTGCTGGCGGACTACCGTAACCGCAATATTGTCGCCGTGGCCGACAGCATGGTCAGCCAACTGCTGACGGCAATCAAACCTTTGACCGAGCAGGCCGGACTTTCTCGTCTGCACGTCACCACCCTGATGTCGGTTTCGTCACGCGGGAAAGTGGCGGTAGACGATTTGGCCGGTCAGAGTGCGCGTCTGCTGAACGGCATTCCGGCCGAGCCGGGCGTGTTTGCCAAGCAGTTGGCGTTCAACCTGCTGCCGTTGATGACCGACGAGCAGGGCAGCGTGCGCGAAGAACGGTTGATCGTCGATCAGGTGCGTAAAGTGCTGCAGGACGAAGGGCTGCCGATCTCCGTGAGCTGCGTGCAGTCGCCGGTGTTCTATGGCCATGCGCAGGTGGTGCATCTGGAAGCGCTGCGTCCCATCTCTGCGGAAGAAGCACGCAGCGAGCTGGAGCAGGTAGACGATATCCAACTGAGCGAAGAAGACGACTATCCGACTCAGGTCACGGAAGCCTCCGGCAGCGATGCGCTGAGCCTGGGCTGTTTGCGCAATGACTACGGCATTCCTGAAATCCTGCAGTTCTGGTCGGTCGCCGACAACGTGCGCTTCGGCGGCGCGCTGATGGCGATCGAAACCGCAGAGCGTCTGGTGCAGGAGCAGATGTACTGATGTCAGAGGTTGTTTCGCCCACCCAGCCGACCCTGAAAATCGCGCTGGGGATTGAATATGACGGCAGCCGTTATTATGGCTGGCAGCGTCAGCAGGAAGTGGCCAGCGTGCAGGCCTGTCTGGAACAGGCCTTGAGCAAGGTGGCCAACGCGCCGATCAACGTGCTGTGCGCCGGACGTACCGATGCCGGAGTGCACGCTACCGGTCAGGTGGTGCATTTTGAAACCACCGCGCAGCGCAAGGACGCCGCCTGGACGATGGGGGTCAACACCCATCTGCCACCGGATATCGCCGTGCGTTGGGTAACCGGCGTGCCTGAAGATTTCCATGCGCGCTTCAGCGCCACCGCGCGCCGCTATCGCTACATTATTTATAATCACCGCTACCGCCCGGCGGTATTGCAGCAGGGGATGACCCATTTTTATCACCCGCTGGATGCCGATCGGATGGAAAGGGCGGCGCAGGCGCTGCTGGGCGAGAACGACTTTACTTCGTTCCGTGCCGTGCAATGCCAGTCGCGAACGCCCTGGCGTAACGTAAAACACGTTAAGGTTACGCGCTACGGTGAATATATTGTGGTAGATATCAAGGCGAATGCCTTCGTGCATCACATGGTTCGCAATATTGTCGGCAGCCTGATGGAAATTGGCTGCGGCAATCAGGACGAGAACTGGATGGCCGAGTTGCTGGCACTGAAGGATCGCAATCTGGCTGCGGCTACGGCGCGGGCCGAAGGGTTATACCTGGTGAGCGTTGATTATCCTGAGCATTTTGCACTACCCCGGCCACCGATGGGGCCACTGTTTTTACCCGACGATTAAACGCCGGCGCGACTGACGCGTTGCTCCCTTGTGTATCTGCCGGGTGGGTGAGACACCCGGTCAAAGAGAGAACCTATGGACATCATCAAGTTTGTGATTGATTTTATTCTGCATATTGACGTGCATCTGGCCGAGCTGGTGGCGCAATACGGTATGTGGGTGTACGGTATTTTGTTCCTGATCCTGTTTTGTGAAACCGGCCTGGTGGTGACGCCTTTCCTGCCGGGGGATTCTCTGCTGTTTGTTGCAGGAGCGCTGGCGGCCTTGCCGACCAACGATCTGAATGTGCATACCATGGTGGCGTTGATGATCGGCGCGGCGATACTCGGGGATGCGGTGAACTACACCATTGGGCGGCTGTTCGGGGAAAAGCTGTTCAGTAACCCGAATTCGAAAATTTTCCGCCGCAGCTACCTGGATAAAACCCACCAGTTTTATGAAAAACACGGCGGGAAAACCATCATTCTGGCGCGATTTGTGCCGATCGTGCGTACTTTTGCGCCGTTCGTCGCCGGCATGGGGCATATGTCCTATCGCCATTTTGCTGCCTACAACGTGATTGGCGCGCTGGTTTGGGTGCTGCTGTTCACCTATGCTGGTTACCTCTTCGGCGACTTGCCGATCGTGCAGGAAAACCTGAAACTGTTGATCGTGGCTATCATCATTGTTTCAATTCTGCCGGGCATCATTGAAATTTGGCGCCACAAGCGCGCGGCTGCCCGCCAGCAAAAACAGTAAAAACATCGCTTAACCTGTCGGTTCGACCAGTTTTTTATCCACAGTGTCGGGCCGATATGGTTTAATGAGCGACATTTATGGTCTGTTCCTGTGAACAACCCTGAAGCCAGTGCCTCTGTCGCGCGCTTGTCGCGTTTCGCTCGGGCACTTTTTCATTGGGTCTGTTTTCGGGGGGATTGTTAAAGCATGAACTGCGGACTGGCGTCTGCCAGGTTCAAACAGAAAGGTCATCGATGAGCTGGATTGAACGAATTCTTAACAAGAGCAATATTACCCAAACCCGTAAGGCGAGCATTCCTGAAGGGGTTTGGACCAAATGCGATAGCTGCGGCCAGGTTCTCTACCGCGCCGAGCTGGAGCGTAATCTGGAAGTGTGCCCGAAATGCGACCACCATATGCGCATGACTGCGCGTATGCGTCTGCATACCCTGCTTGATGAAGGCAGTGAAGTGGAGCTGGGCAGCGAACTGGAGCCGAAAGACGTTCTGAAGTTCAAGGATTCCAAGAAGTATAAGGACCGCCTGGTTGCCGCGCAGAAAGCGACCGGTGAAAAAGACGCATTAGTGGTGATGAAGGGCACGCTGTACGGCATGCCGATTGTCGCAGCTTCGTTTGAGTTTGCCTTCATCGGCGGCTCCATGTCGTCCGTGGTCGGCGCGCGCTTTGTTCGTGCGGTTGAGCAGGCGCTGGAAGACAACTGCCCTCTGGTGTGCTTCTCTGCCAGCGGCGGTGCCCGTATGCAGGAAGCGCTGATGTCGCTGATGCAGATGGCGAAAACCAGCGCAGCGTTGGCAAAATTGCAGGAACGCGGTCTGCCGTACATTTCGGTGCTGACTGACCCGACCATGGGGGGCGTTTCCGCCAGTCTGGCCATGCTGGGCGATATCAATATCGCCGAGCCGAAGGCGCTGATCGGCTTTGCCGGCCCACGCGTTATCGAGCAGACGGTGCGTGAGAAACTGCCGCCGGGCTTCCAGCGCAGTGAGTTCCTGATTGAAAAAGGCGCGATCGACATGATCGTGCGTCGCCCGGAAATGCGCCAGACGTTGGCGAGTATCCTTTCCAAGCTGACCAACCAGCCGCAGCCGCATTTCGATGAGGTAGCGCCGGTGTCCGAGCAGGAAAGTCAGGCCGACGCCTGAGGCAGATAAGTCACCCGCGCGGCGCAGGTCTCGCGGGTTTCAACCGTTATTTTGTGGCTAAGTGACGGTTGAAATACCCTTGTAGATTGAGCGTAGCGGTCCATTCCGACGCTTGGAAGACAACGGGTATCATGCAGAGCATCGCCTTTACCGCGGTGAGGGTGGTGCCCTGATGGATTAATGAACCCAAGTTCAGTGACGGGACTCATGCAAAACCACCAAATTCCCCAAGCCACGTCGCCATTGAGCTCGTGGCTTTTCTATCTTGAGCGTCTGCACAGCCAGGCGATCGAACTCGGTCTGGAACGCGTACAGCGCGTTGCAGCGCATCTTGATTTACTCACCCCTGCACCGACGGTGTTCACCGTTGCCGGTACCAACGGCAAAGGCACCACCTGCCGCACCCTGGAAGCCATTTTGATGGCGTCCGGTCTGCGCGTCGGCGTTTATAGCTCGCCGCACCTGGTGCGTTACACCGAGCGTGTACGCATTCAAGGCGATGAGCTGAGTGAGGCCGAACACAGCCGTTCGTTCGCCTCTATTGAAGCGGGCCGGGGCGAAACCTCGCTGACTTATTTCGAATTTGGCACTCTATCGGCGTTGCAACTGTTCAAACAGGCTAAGCTTGACGTGGTGATCCTGGAAGTGGGCCTGGGCGGACGCCTGGACGCAACCAATATCGTCGATCCGAGCGTGGCGGTGGTGACCAGCATCGCGCTGGATCATACCGACTGGCTGGGCAGCGATCGCGAAAGCATTGGCCGCGAAAAGGCCGGTATTTTCCGTGGCGGTAAGCCTGCGGTGGTGGGCGAGCCGGATATGCCGGCGACCATCCAGCAGGTGGCCGAAACGCTGGGCGCGCAGCTGTATCGTCGCGGTGACGCCTGGACCTTCAGCGAACAGGGCGAACGCTGGCAGTGGGAGGGCGGTGGCACCTTGCTGACCGACTTGCCGATGCCAAACGTGCCGCTGGCCAATGCCGCAACGGCGCTGGCGGCGCTGCATTTTTCTGCGCTGGAAATCGATGAACGCGCGATCTTCACCGGCTTGCAGCAGGCGACGCTGCCCGGGCGCTTCCAGATTGTGCGCCGCGATCCGATGTTGATCCTCGACGTGGCACATAATCCGCACGCCGCAGGCTATCTGGCCGGACGTCTGGCGACGTTGCCGCGTAATGGCGGCAAAGTGCGCGCGGTGGTGGGCATGCTGTCGGATAAAGACATCGCCGGTACCCTGGCCTGCCTGAGTGAGCAGGTCGATGAGTGGTATTGTGCGCCGCTGGAAGGGCCGCGCGGGGCCAGCGCCGAGCAGTTGGCGCAACATTTGACGGAACCGCGGCAGTTCGCCGATGTCGAAACTGCCTGGCGTCAGGCTATGCAGGACGCTGATATTCAGGATATTGTGATCGTCTGTGGATCGTTCCACACCGTTGCACAGGTAATGGCGGCGTTAGACGAGATGCGGGGAGTGTGAGTGGCAAGTAAATTTCAAAACCGCTTGGTCGGTACCGTAATTTTGGTTGCGCTGGGGGTGATTATCCTGCCAGGGCTGCTGGACGGTAAAAAGAAACATTATGAGGACGAATTCGTCGCCATCCCTTTGGTGCCGAAGGCCGGTGATGTGGAAGAAAACGACGTGGTGCCGCCGGTAAGCCAGACGTTGCCGGCCCAACCGCCGGAAGGCGCGGGGGCGATGGTGGAGCAGCAGGCCGCCAATGAAGCGGCGACGCAGCAGGCCATCCGCCAGCAGGCTCAGCAACCGACCCAGGTTACGCCGCCACCGGTTGAAACCCGACCGGTACAGCAGCCGAAACCGAAACCGGTTGAGACCAAGCCGGTGGAAGTGAAGCCAAAACCGGTGCAGCAACCGAAACCGGTGGAAGTGAAGCCGGTGGTGAAACCTGAACCTAAGCCAGAGCCGAAACCGGAGCCTACGCCGACACCGAAGCCTGAACCTGCACCGGTGCAGAAACCGGCGGAAGAGAAAGCGCCGGCAGGGCAGGCCTATGTGGTGCAGCTCGGGGCGCTGAAGAACGCCGCCAAGGTCAATGAGGTGGTGGCGTCGCTGAGGCTGTCCGGCTATCGCGCCTTTACCGTGCCGTCAACGCCGGTGCAGGGGCAGATCACCCGGATTTATGTCGGGCCAGACGCCTCGAAACAGAAACTGCAGTCTTCGCTGCCCGCGCTGAACTCCATCAGCGGCTTGAGCGGTCAGGTGAAGCCGTACGGCGTACGTTAACCGCAGGGGGCGCAGCATGCTGTGCCCCCGAACCGAAAGATGACGGTATAATCATTAAAAAAACTGTGCCTTTCGTAGCTGAAATGGCCTATGTAGGCGCGGCGATTGGGAATTTTTTTATCGCCGCTTTTTATTTGTAACGTGGTAGGAAAACCCCTACGCAAACGTTTTCTTTTTCTGTTAGAATTCGCCGCGAATTGGATGCAGGGGCGATTCATCATTGGAATAGTTCATGGTCTGGATTGATTACGTCATTATAGCGGTGATTGGATTTTCGGCTCTGGTGAGCCTGATCCGAGGGTTTGTTCGCGAAGCATTGTCACTTGTGACATGGGGATGTGCGTTTTTTGTTGCCAGCCATTTCTACTCTTACCTTGCGGTCTACTTCACTCGTTTTGAAGATGAACTGGTGCGAAACGGCATCGCGATTGCCATCTTGTTTATCGCGACCCTGATCGTAGGAGCTATTGTTAACTATGTGATTAGCTCACTGGTAGAGAAAACCGGGTTATCAGGCACCGACCGGGTGCTGGGCGTCTGTTTCGGCGCACTGCGCGGCGTGTTAATCGTTTCGGCGATACTGTTTTTCCTGGATACCTTTACCGGCTTTTCGCAAAGCGCAGACTGGAAACAGTCGCAGCTCATTCCCCAGTTCAGTTACATCATCAGGTGGTTCTTTGACTACCTGCAGAGCACGTCGAGTTTCTTACCGACCCATTTACCGGGGCGGTAGCGCTGATGAGGAAAAGACAACATGTGCGGTATTGTCGGTATCGCCGGTTTTATGCCGGTAAACCAGTCGATTTATGATGCGTTGACGGTGCTACAGCACCGTGGCCAGGATGCCGCAGGCATCGTCACCATTGATGCCCATAACGGGTTCCGTCTGCGTAAGGCGAACGGTCTGGTGAAGGATGTGTTCGAGGCACGCCATATGCAGCGCTTGCAGGGCAACATGGGTATTGGCCATGTGCGCTACCCGACGGCTGGCAGCTCCAGTGCCTCAGAGGCTCAACCTTTCTATGTAAACTCGCCGTTCGGCATTACGCTGGCACACAACGGCAATCTGACCAACGCCCATGAACTGCGCCAAACGCTGTTTGAAAGCGGTCGTCGCCATGTCAACACCACCTCCGATTCCGAGATTTTGCTGAACGTGCTGGCCAGCGAGCTGGACCGTTTCCAACACTATCCGCTGGAGTCCGACAACGTTTTCACCGCCGTTGCCGCCATGCATCAGCAGCTGCGCGGCGCTTATGCCTGCGTCGCGATGATCATCGGCCATGGCCTGCTGGCGTTCCGTGACCCTAACGGCATCCGTCCGCTGGTGATTGGCAAACGCACGCTTGAAGATGGCCGCAATGAGTATATGGTGGCTTCCGAGAGCGTGGCTTTGGACACGCTGGGCTTCGAGTTCCTGCGCGATGTAGCGCCGGGCGAAGCGGTGTACATCACCGACAAGGGCCAACTGTTCACTCGTCAATGTGCAGAGAACCCAAAAACCAACCCGTGCCTGTTCGAATACGTTTACTTCGCCCGCCCAGACTCGTTTATGGACAAGATTTCGGTCTACAGCGCTCGCGTGCGTATGGGGCAGAAACTGGGTGAGAAAATTGCCCGCGAATGGGAAGATTTGGACATCGACGTGGTGATCCCGATCCCGGAAACCTCCTGTGATATCGCGTTGGAAATCGCCCGTATCCTGGACAAGCCGTACCGTCAGGGCTTTGTGAAGAACCGCTATGTCGGCCGTACCTTCATCATGCCGGGCCAGCAGGCGCGTCGCCAATCGGTACGCCGCAAGCTGAATGCCAACCGCGCCGAATTCCGTGACAAGAACGTGCTGCTGGTGGACGATTCCATCGTGCGTGGCACCACGTCTGAACAGATCGTGGAAATGGCGCGCGACGCCGGGGCGAAACGTGTTTATCTGGCTTCCGCAGCGCCGGAGATCCGCTTCCCTAACGTGTACGGCATCGACATGCCAAGCGCCAACGAACTGATTGCCCACGGTCGTGAAGTGGATGAAATCCGCCAGATCATCGGCGCCGACGGTTTGATTTTCCAGAATCTGGACGATCTAATTGAAGCGGTGCGCGAAGAGAACCCGGACATCAGCCAGTTCGAATGCTCGGTATTCAACGGTATCTACGTCACCAAAGACGTCGACCAGAGCTACCTCGAGTATCTGGAGTCGCTGCGCAATGACGACGCCAAAGAAATGCGTGGTCAGACCGAAGCGGAAAATCTGGAAATGCACAACGAAGGCTAAGCCTTCGCACTGACCAAAATGGTGCACCGCGGCGCTCGCTGCGGTGCATTATCCCCGCCTGACTTGCTTATATAACGCCATTGCGGCAAAGTCTGCCTGATCCTATTTTTTCCGTGGCAGAGGCCAGCTTTATGAAACGAATCATCATCGGTATTTCCGGCGCCAGCGGCGCTATCTACGGCGTGCGCCTGCTGCAGGTATTGCGTGACGTCGCAGAGGTGGAAACCCATTTGGTGATGAGTAATGCGGCACGACAAACGCTGTCGCTGGAAACCACGCTCAGCCTGCGCGAAGTGCAGGCGCTGGCCGATGTAGTACATGACTCGCGCGATATTGGCGCCAGTATCTCTTCCGGATCGTTCAAAACTATCGGTATGGTGATTTTACCCTGCTCAATCAAAACATTGTCCGGTATCGCCAACAGCTACAGCGATGGTCTGCTGACGCGTGCCGCTGACGTCGTGCTGAAAGAGCGTCGCCGGTTGGTGCTGTGCGTACGTGAAACCCCGCTGCACGTGGGCCACCTGCGCCTGATGACTCAAGCGGCAGAAATGGGGGCCGTCATTATGCCGCCGGTGCCGGCGTTTTATCACCGCCCCGAAAGCGTAGAAGACATCATCGATCAAACCGTGAACCGGGTGGTCGATCAGTTCGATATTGAATTACCCGAAGATTTATTTACCCGCTGGCAAGGTGCCAATTAACAAATTTCTCTCCAATTTGGCACATTTGTGCAACACCGCACTGAATTAGGGCGGCGCCTGCACCATAATGATCCCACTTCATCACGTTCACTGTTTCAAGGCTCTGGTATTTCTCCTTTGCCCGTGGCGCGGCCCAGACTGGCCGATTTAATTTTGCGGTTATCGTCCCAGGAAACAGTTTTGTGAAGGCCGGAGCCGTTCCCTCCGCCTGCAGCAACCAATGTGGCACGATTACTGCAAATTGATTTGGTGAAAAAGTAATGCCCGCAGTGGCATCGAAAAAATCAATTTGAGGGTAATTTATGAAAATGCTGGTTAAGGTTCTTCCTTTAGTCTTGGCTTTAAGCGCGGCAAGCAGCGCATTTGCCGCCATACCATCGACCTTGAAGATAGGTACCGATCCGACTTATGCACCCTTTGAGTCCAAAAATGCCAAAGGTGAGCTGGTCGGCTTTGATATCGATCTGGCCAAAGAGCTGTGCAAACGCATAAATACCCAATGTACCTTTGTGGAAAGCGATTTCGACGCGCTGATCCCTTCTCTGAAGGCGAAGAAAATTGACGCCATCATCTCCTCTTTGTCGATCACCGAAAAACGCCAGCAGGAAATTGCCTTTACCGACAAGCTGTATGCCGCTAACGCCCGCCTGATCGCGCCGAAAGGGTCGAAACTGTTACCTACCGTGGATGCGCTGAAAGGCAAGAGCGTCGGCGTGTTGCAGGGCACCACCCAGGAAGCCTATGCCAACGCCATGTGGCAGCCGAAGGGCATCACCGTTGTGCCTTATCAGAACCAGGATCTGGTGTACGCCGACCTGGCATCCGGCCGTATCGACGCCGCCTTCCAGGATGAAGTGGCGGGGAGCGATGGCTTCCTGAAACAGCCTCCAGGCAAGGATTACGCTTTCGCTGGCGAATCGGTGAAGGATGACAAATTCTTTGGCGTAGGCACCGGCATGGGTCTTCGCAAGACCGATACCGAGCTCAAGGCGGCGCTGGATAAGGCCTTTGCCGAAATGCGCAAAGACGGCACCTACGACAAGTTTGCGAAGAAATACTTCGACTTTGACGTCTACGGCGGTTAATGCCGCATACCCTTCCATGTTGTGACTACGGGGCCGGTCTGCCGGCCCCGATGGTTCGGGATCCTATGACGACAGGGTGAAGTAAATGCTGCAAGGCTACTCCCAATTGATATTTGAGGGCGCTCTGGTGACGCTGGAACTGGCCCTCAGTTCCGTACTGCTGGCGGTGGTGATTGGTTTGATCGGCGCCGGCGGCAAGCTTTCCCATAGCCGCCTGCTTTCCACGCTGTTTGGCGCTTATACCACGCTGATCCGTGGCGTACCCGATCTGGTACTGATGCTGCTGATTTTCTACGGCCTGCAAATTGCACTTAACAACATCACCGAACTGCTTGGTTTTTCGCAAATCGATATTGATCCGCTCAGCGCGGGGATCATCACCCTGGGGTTTATCTACGGCGCCTATTTCACCGAGACTTTCCGTGGGGCCTTTCTGGCGGTGCCGAAAGGGCAGATCGAAGCGGCCACTGCCTACGGCTTTTCCGGCTCCCAGATTTTCCGCCGCATTCTGTTCCCTTCGATGATGCGTTTTGCCCTGCCGGGCATCGGCAATAACTGGCAGGTGATCCTGAAGGCGACGGCGCTGGTGTCGATCCTGGGCCTGAACGACGTGGTGAAGGCCACTCAGCTGGCCGGAAAAGGCACCTACCAGCCGTTCTTCTTCGCGATCGTGGCCGGGGTGGTTTATCTGGTGTTCACCACCCTGTCCAATGGCGTGCTGTTGTGGCTTGAACGGCGTTATTCCCTCGGCGTGCGGAGGGCTGAGCTATGATCGAAATCTTGCAACAGTACTGGCAGTCGTTGTTGTGGAGCGACGGTTATCGCTTTACCGGCGTGGCTGTCACGCTGTGGTTGCTGATCTCCTCGGTGGTGATGGGCGGCTTGCTGGCGATCCCGATGGCGGTGGCACGCGTTTCCCCCATCAGATGGGTGCGCTTCCCGGTATGGCTGTATACCTACATATTCCGCGGCACGCCGTTGTATGTGCAATTGCTGGTGTTCTACTCCGGCATGTACAGCCTGGAAATTGTGCGGGGCACGGACTTTCTCAACGCCTTCTTCCGCAGCGGGCTCAATTGCACCATTTTGGCGCTGACGTTGAACACCTGCGCCTATACCACCGAGATCTTTGCCGGGGCTATTCGCGCGGTTCCACACGGTGAAATCGAGGCAGGCAATGCCTACGGTTTTTCTCGCTTTAAAATGTATCGCTGCATCATTTTGCCTTCCGCGCTGCGTACCGCTTTGCCGGCCTACAGCAACGAAGTGATCCTGATGCTGCACTCCACCGCGCTGGCGTTTACCGCCACCGTGCCGGATCTGCTGAAAATAGCGCGTGATATCAATGCGGCGACCTATCAACCGTTTTATGCCTTCGGCATTGCGGCCGTGCTGTATCTGATCATCTCTTACGGGTTAATCAGCCTGTTCCGCAAGGCGGAAAAGCGCTGGATGGCACACGTTAATCACTGATAATGACGGGAACACACTATGTCTGAGAATAAATTAGCCGTCACCGAACTGCATAAGCGCTATGGCGAACACGAAGTGTTGAAGGGCGTATCGCTGGCGGCCAACGCAGGGGACGTGATTAGCATCATCGGTTCTTCCGGCTCCGGTAAAAGCACCTTTTTGCGCTGCATTAACTTCCTGGAAAAGCCGAGTGAAGGGTCCATTAGCCTGAACAATGAAGATATCCGCATGGTGCGCGACAAGGACGGGCAGCTCAAGGTGTTCGACAAGAAACAGCTGCAGCTGTTGCGTACCCGCCTGACCATGGTGTTCCAGCACTTCAACCTGTGGAGCCACATGACGGTGCTGGAGAACGTGATGGAGGCGCCGGTGCAGGTGCTGGGGTTGAGCAAGACCGAGGCGCGTGAGCGTGCGATACGCTATCTGGATAAGGTCGGCATCGACGAACGTGCCCGCGGCAAATACCCGGTGCACCTGTCCGGCGGGCAGCAGCAGCGCGTGTCGATCGCCCGGGCGTTAGCGATGGAGCCGGAAGTTTTGCTGTTTGATGAACCGACGTCGGCGCTGGATCCGGAGCTGGTAGGTGAAGTGCTGCGCATTATGCAGAAGCTGGCGGAAGAGGGGAAAACCATGGTGGTGGTGACGCACGAGATGGAGTTTGCTCGCCACGTGTCCAGCCACGTGATTTTCCTGCACAAAGGGTTGATCGAAGAGCAGGGGCCACCGGCCGAACTGTTTGGCAATCCGAAAAGCCCGCGTCTGCAGCAGTTTCTTTCCGGCGCATTAAAATAGTCGACTGTCGGGGCCGGATTTTTCTGGCCCCGATATCTTCCTCAGCGCACGGAGTCCCGCTGATTGATCACATCATCCAGCGCCTGCTCCAGCTCCAGAAAGCGGAAGCTGAAGCCTGCCTCTTCCAGCCTTTTCGGCACCGCACGTTGCCCGCCCAAGACCAATACCGCCGCTTCCCCCATCAATAATTGCAGGGCGAATGCCGGGATGCGTAAAAATGCCGGCCGATCGAGCACGTTGGCCAACTGGGCGGCAAACTGTTCGTTGTGGACCGGATAAGGGGCGACCATATTGAAAGGGCCTTGCAGGGTCTGGTGATCCAGCAAATAGATAATGCCATTGACCATGTCGTCCAGGTGGATCCACGGCAGGTATTGACGGCCGCTGCCGATGGGCCCGCCCAGCCCGAAGCGAAACGGCGGCAGCATCTTCGCCAGCGCACCGCCTTTTGCCGCCAGCACTACGCCGGTGCGCAGCAGGCAGACGCGGGTCGCGTCGCTTTGCGCTTGTAGCGCCAGAGATTCCCAACGCTGACAGAGTTGATGGGTGAATTCGTCATGCGGCGCTTCGTCTTCGGTGACCACCGCCTGCCCCTGATCGCCGTAGTAACCGGTCGCGGAACCGGAAATCAGCACGCTGGGCGGGGTACTGCCGGCGTTAATCAGTTTCACCAACTGTTCGGTCAGATCCCAGCGGCTGTGGCACAGGCGCTCTTTCTGCGCCTTACTCCAGCGCTTGTCGGCGATCGGCTCGCCGGCCAGGTTGATCACCGCGTCAAAGCCATCGAGCGAAGGCTGATCCTGCAACGTTGACCAGTAGCTGACCTGCTCACCGAAGCGTTCACGAGCGCGGGGCAGGTTACGGCTCAGCACCGTAACCTGGTGAGAAAGGCCCAACAGCCGCTGCGTCAGGCTGCTCCCTATCAATCCTGTGGCGCCGGTTATCAGGACTCGCATGGTCGATTCTCCCTGAAACAGGTGGTTTTCAGGCCCGGCGATAGCTCATGGTCATCGAAACCGAGTCGGCGTAGCGCAGGGCCAGTAGTTTATCTATCTCTACTTCAGCATAGGTTACCCAGGCATGTTGTTTCACGATATCGAGCACATCCTGAGTTAATTTCTCCAGCAGGGCGAAGCGGTTATCTTCCACATGGCGGATGATGGCTTTGGTGATGGTGCGGTAATTGAGCGCGTCGTCGATATTTTCACTGTCGCGCGCTTTATCCGCCGGGTAGTGGATCACCACGTTAATCAGGATGTCCTGACGATTGTTAATTTCTTCTTCCTTGATACCGATGAAAGTACGCAACCGCAGGTTTTTTATACGAATAATGGCGTCGGGTTGACTGAATGACATCAGAAGATCTCCACAGGTCTGATTATTGCCGCTCAGAATACACGGAAAGTAAGGAAAAGATAACGAGCCGAAGGAAACTCCCCGCGGGTCGGGGAGCGGGAAATTTAGCCCTGTTCGGCCAGCTTGTAGGCGCGAGCGGTGGCCGGACGGTTGCTGATGCGTTCAAACCAGTTGCGTACCGCCGGGTAATCCGCCAGATCGATGCGTTGGCGCGGGTGAGACACCACCCAGGGGTAAGTCGCAATATCGGCGATGCTGTAGTTGTCGCCGCCTAGGTACGGGTGCTTTTGCAGCTCGTCTTCCAGCACGGCATACAGACGCTTGGTTTCCAGATGGTAGCGTTCGATGGCGTAAGGCACCGGCTGAGGCGCGTAATGGTTAAAGTGATGGTTTTGCCCGAGCATGGGCCCAAAGCCCGCGACTTGCCAGAACAGCCACTGTAGCGTAGCGGCACGTTCGCGCAGGCCTTTGCTCAGCAATTTGCCGGTTTTCTCCGCCAGATACAGCAGAATCTCGCCGGATTCGAACAGGCTGATGGGCGCACCGCCATCAACCGGCTGCTGGTCGACGATGGCCGGAATTTTGTTGTTGGGTGAAATGCTCAGAAAATCCGGCTTGAACTGGTCGCCGGCGCTGATATTTACGCGATGGATACGGTAGGGTAAGCCAACCTCCTCCAGAAACAGGGTAATTTTGTGACCATTGGGAGTAGGCGCGTAATACAGGTCAATCATGTTGCCTCCTGCGGTAAGGTGATCTGTAAGTCATTACACGTTGTTGCGGTCTTCGCCGCGCACAAAGGTATATCAAAGATCTTTCTATAGGGTTACCCACAATAGCAGCTAAGAATAGCAGGCTATGTGAGATTCGTCTGATGCTATCTCTACAACATGCATCACAGTTCCAGGTCTTTAGCCGCCGCTTGCTCGGCAGCCTTGCCGTCGTCGGCCACTGCGATAAAATAGCCGTTATTTCCCCGTCAAAGGAAAGGTTATGAAGCTGATATTCGCCTCCGATATACACGGTTCGCTACCCGCCACCGAAAGCGTGCTGGAACGTTTTGAACAAAGCGGTGCCGATTGGCTGATCCTGCTGGGCGATTTGCTGAATCACGGGCCGCGAAATGCTTTGCCTGCGGGTTATCAACCGGCGCAGGTTGCCGAACAATTGAATCGCTATAGCGACAAGATCATCGCCGTTCGCGGCAACTGTGACAGTGAAGTTGATCAGATGTTATTGTCGTTTCCCATCACCGCGTCTTGGCAGCAGGTGCTATTGCAAAAAAGACGATTGTTTTTAACCCACGGACACCTTTATCATCCCTCCGCACTGCCGCCGTTATCTGCTGGTGATGTGCTGGTTTACGGGCACAGCCATTTGCCGCAGGCGGAACGGCAGGGAGAGATTTACTGCTTTAATCCAGGGTCGGTCAGCATTCCGAAAGGGGGCTTTCCCGCCAGCTATGGCATACTGGAGGACGGCATTTTAAGTGTGGTCACTTTGGACGGCGGCAAGGCTGTTGCAGAGGTGGCATTAACGCACTAATTTATACACACACAATAAAAATCTTTGAAAAACACTCATTGATTAACCAGTGCGCGGGATGCATCGCGCCAAAATAGAAGGTTTTAGAGGATGGCGGAACAGGGTCAGGCTGCAGATACCGAGTGGGTTGATATCGTCAACGAGCAAAATGAAGTGATTGCTCAATCCAGTCGCCAACAGATGCGTGCTCAACGGCTGCGTCATCGTGCTACCTATATTGTGGTGCATGATGGAATGGGAAAAATTCTGGTGCAGCGTCGCACCGACATTAAAGATTTCTATCCGGGCTGGCTGGACGCCACTGCGGGTGGCGTAGTGCAAAGCGGGGAGAACGTGCTGGATTCCGCTCGCCGCGAAGCGGAAGAGGAACTGGGTATTGCCGGCGTGCCTTTCGCCGAGCATGGGCTGTTCTACTTTGAAGAAGAGCAGTGCCGGGTGTGGGGCGCGCTGTTCAGCTGTGTCTCTCATGGCCCATTTGCACTGCAGGAAGAAGAAGTAGTTGAGGTGAGCTGGCTGACGCCGGAAGAGATCACCGCCCGCTGCGATGAATTCACGCCGGACTCGCTAAAAGCGTTGTCGCTGTGGCTGACGCGCAACAACGAACAGGCCTATGGCAAGCCGTTACGCGATAGCGATGAAAATGCCTGATGCGTTTCCGCAAATAAAAAAACCGGTCAATTGACTAATGCCGGTCACTTAAGGTGACCGGCATTGTTTTTTATAGGATATTTTCGTTTCAATGATTTCAGTTCCCGGGGATACCTGCGCTCCCTTCGACCTGGTAGCACCAAACT